>JBFIQI010000238.1:0-1699 GCA_041609715.1 Gammaproteobacteria bacterium | reverse complement strand
GTTTGCGATGGCCCGCACGACAGTCACGCAGGGCGAGTTTGCCGAGTTCGTGAGCGACGGCGGCTACCTGCGCCGCGAAAGGCGTGCTCTTGCGCGAACCACGGAAACCACAGCCCCCGGAGGTCGCCCAGGTCAGCGCATTCCCCTGGCGATCGGTGATCATGATGATGGTGTTATTAAAAGACGCCTGAACATGGGCTATCGCATCGGTCACCTGGACCTTGCCCTTTTTCTTCGTCTTGCTTGCCTCTGCCATATGCTTTTCCTGCTGAGCCTCTAACCGGAGTGCTCAAATACTCAGATTCCTGTTAACTACTTGCGCACCGCACGACGTGGACCCTTGCGGGTGCGCGCGTTGGTTCGCGTGCGCTGACCACGCAGCGGCAATCCGCGCCGATGCCGGATGCCGCGGTAGGTGCCCAGATCCATCAGTCGCTTGATGTTCATGGAAACCTCGCGGCGCAGGTCGCCTTCCACCGCGAAACGAGCCACCTCGGTACGCAAACGCGCAACCTCAGGCTCGGTCAGATCCTTGACCTTGGCCGACGGCTCGACGTTTGCGGCCGCGCAGATTTTTCGCGCGCGGCTGTGACCCACGCCAAAAATGTCCGTGAGCGCCACAACCGTGTGCTTCTGTTGTGGAATGTTAATTCCAGCTATACGCGCCATTTACTCCAACTCCTGTTTCAGGGGCGGCGAAAAGCCCGCCAGTCTATCCCCGAAATCTTTTCTACTCAATGCCCTGAGGCCTTACTAACCCTGCCGTTGCTTGTGCCGCGCATCGGTGCAAATCACCCTCACCACGCCTTTGCGGCGGATGATTTTGCAATTGCGACACATCTTCTTTACTGATGCTCTGACCTTCATAACTATGCTCCCGGCCGCGGCTTAGCGGACCTGCCCGGCCCGTCCGTAACCCTTTAGATTGGCCTTCTTCATCAGGCCCTCGTACTGGTGCGACATCATGTGCGCCTGCGTCTGGGCCATGAAATCCATAACCACTACAACAATAATCAGCAGACTGGTGCCACCGAAATAAAACGGTACCTGCCACTTCAGGATCATGAATTCAGGCAACAGGCACACAGAGGTCACGTAAATCGCGCCCCAGAAAGTCAGTCGCGTCAGCACCTTATCGATATATTCCGCCGTCTGCCGCCCGGGCCTGATACCAGGAACGAACGCACCCGACTTTTTCAGGTTGTCCGCGGTTTCACGTGAGTTGAATACCAGTGCCGTGTAGAAGAAACAGAAAAACACGATCATGGATGCATACAGCAGCACATACAGTGGCTGGCCAGGCGACAGCTTGCTGGCGACATCCTGCAGCCAGGAGAACCCTTCCATGTTGCCGACCCAGCCGGCGATGGTGGCCGGGAACAGGATCAGGCTGGACGCAAAAATTGGCGGAATGACGCCCGACATATTCAGCTTGAATGGCAGGTGACTGGTCTGGCCGGCATACATCTTGCGGCCCTGCTGGCGCTTGGCGTAATTGACCGTTATCCGGCGCTGGCCACGCTCGACAAAAACGACGAAATAGGTCACCCCGAGCGCGCCGACGAACAGCGCGAGGATCACCAGCGAGTTCAGCTCGCCGGTGCGCACCAGCTCGAAGGTGCCGCCGATCGCCGACGGCAGGCCGGCGACGATGCCGGCGAAAATGATGATCGAGATGCCGTTGCCGATACCGCGCTCG
>JBFIQI010000237.1:0-1926 GCA_041609715.1 Gammaproteobacteria bacterium | reverse complement strand
GCCCATTTCGTTCCTGACATAGCGCAGCGCCTGGCATTCCATTTCGAAGCAGGGCCTGAATGAACTGGCAACGTAACGCGATGCACCTCTGAAGCCGAGCATCGGGTTTTCTTCATGCGGCTCGTATTTCTGTCCGCCTATAAGATTGGCATATTCATTCGACTTGAAGTCCGAGAGGCGCACGATAACCGGTTGCGGCGAGAATGCAGCAGCGATCGTGGCAATTCCTTCTGAAAGCCGCTGGACAAAGAAGCTGACCGGGTCGCGGTAACCGGCAAACTGCTTGCGCACGCGCTGTTTCAGGCCTTCATCCAGTTTTTCGAAATCCAGCAGTGCACGCGGGTGTACGCCGATCATGCGATTGATGATGAACTCAAGCCTCGCCAGGCCCACGCCGTGGTGTGGCAGGTCGGCAAAATCAAAGGCCCGGTCGGGGTTGCCCACATTCATCATTATCCGGACGGGGATTTCAGGCATCTTCCCCAGCTGCAGCTCCTCGCTTTCATACTCGAGCATGCCACGGTAGATAAAGCCTTCATCACCCTCGGCGCAGGACACCGTAACGGCCTCGCCTTCGGCAATCTTGCTGGTGGCATCGACGCAACCCACCACCGCCGGAATGCCCAGTTCCCGGGCAATGATCGCCGCGTGGCAAGTGCGGCCCCCGCGGTTTGTCACGATTGCCGCCGCTCGTTTCATGATGGGTTCCCAGTCCGGGTCGGTCATGTCAGTGACCAGGACATCGCCGGCCTGCACACGGTTCATATCCTTCGCGCTGGCGATGACCCGGGCTGTCCCGCTGCCGATCCGGTGGCCGATACTCCTGCCGCTGATAATGACAACGCTGTCGGTCTGTTTAAGCCTGAAACGCTCCAGTACCTGCGCTGACCGACTACGCACCGTTTCTGGCCGGGCCTGCAAGATGTAGAGTTTGCCGTCTTGCCCGTCTTTACCCCATTCAATATCCATCGGTCGACCGTAATGCTCTTCGATCGTAATCGCCTGGCGGGCCAGTGCCTCCACTTCCTGGTCACTGAGTGAAAAGCGCGCGCGCTGCTCTTCGGGGACGTCGACGGTGCTTACCGATTTACCGGGTTCGTTGCTGTCGGAATAGATCATTTTTATGGCTTTGCCACCCAGGTTGCGGCGGACGATAGCCGGGCGACCGGCCGCAAGAGTCGGCTTGTGCACGTAGAATTCGTCCGGGTTTACCGCGCCCTGGACAATGGTTTCACCGAGGCCATATCCTGCGGTAATGAATACCACATCCCGGAATCCGGATTCCGTATCGAGTGTAAACAGGACGCCACTCGCTCCGGTATCGCTGCGAACCATCTGTTGTACACCCGCTGACAGAGCAACGTCCGCGTGATCGAATTGATGATGCACGCGATAGGCAATCGCCCGGTCATTGTACAGCGATGCGAACACGTCCCGGACGGCGGCAAGCACGCTTTCGAGGCCGCGGATATTGAGAAACGTCTCCTGCTGTCCGGCGAAAGACGCTTCTGGAAGGTCCTCGGCAGTTGCCGATGACCGAACTGCCACCGAAAGGCCCGGTCCGTGTTCCTTTTCCATTTGCGCATATGCCGCGGCAATTTCATCGCGCAGCCTGACGGGTAACTCAGTTTCCCCTACCCACCGCCGGATGTGCTGGCCAGCCCTGGCGAGCGCGTCCACGTCCTCGGTGTCGAGTTTTTCAAGCGCCTGCGCGATGCGCTGCGCCAGGCCGCCCTGAGTGAGGAAGTCCCGATAAGCATCCGCGGTCGTGGCGAAGCCGCCAGGTACGCTGACGCCCAGGTCGGCCAGGTTGCCGATCATCTCGCCAAGAGAGGCGTTCTTGCCGCCCACTTTTTCGACATCCCCCATGCCAAGGTCGCCAAGCGCTATGATGTATCGGCCCACTTAACCCCCTTGTGTTATTTG
>JBFIQI010000236.1:0-2098 GCA_041609715.1 Gammaproteobacteria bacterium | reverse complement strand
GTACGGCTGGTTGTCGCCCTGGCGCTTCTCGTTCTGCACGACCCCACGTTGCTCATCCAGCTTTTCCTGGGTGACTGCACCGCGCATGTGTCCCATGCGGTCCGATTCCATCCACAGCGCCATGTCGAGCGCCGTATTTGGCACATTTTCGAAGTAGTTGGTGCGATCAAAGTAGGTGGTGCCGTTCATGCTGGTAGCGCCAACCTGCTCAAACGGTTTGAAGAACTCGTCGTCATAGTTCTCCGAACCGTTGAACATCAGGTGTTCGAACAGGTGCGCAAACCCGGTCTTACCCGGCTTTTCGTTTTTCGAGCCGACGTGGTACCAAACGTTGATGGCAACGATTGGCGCTTTGTGATCCTGGTGGACAATCAGCCGCAATCCATTGTCGAGCGTGTATTCCGTGTACGGGATTTCGACATTGCTGGCCGACCATGCGCTGGAAGTCACCAGTGCTATGGCAAAAGCGACCGCGGTACCGAGGGTTTTAAGGGCTTTAATCATGACAATGCCTTTCGAATTTCGATGTGTGCTTGTTTATTCTGACTTCCCGGTGCTTGCTACTGACTGGACTGCACGATTAAGGTTCAATGGTTAGCGATATCCAGGCCCGGACCGTAGTGTATGCGGGCGATTCCCCTGATCAAGCCACGGACTGAGTAATGATCGAACCAGAAGACAGACGCACCCTGTATCCAGAAATCCAGCCCAATCACACGGGCCGGCTGAAAGTGGGTGATGGACATGAACTGTACTACGAGGATTGTGGAAATCCGAGAGGCAAGCCGGCCGTATTTCTGCACGGCGGCCCTGGCGGCGGCTGCAATGACAAGATGCGGCGTTTTTTCAACCCGGACATTTACCGCATTGTCCTGTTTGACCAGCGCGGCTGTGGGCGCAGCACACCTCATGCGAGTATCGAAAACAATACGACCTGGGACCTGGTCAATGATATCGAGGTGTTACGTGCGGCGCTGCAGATAAAGCGCTGGATGGTGTTCGGCGGTTCGTGGGGCAGCACCCTGGCGCTCGCTTATGCCGAACGCTATCCCGAACATGTGACGGAACTGGTGCTGCGCGGCATTTTTCTCGGTCGCAAGAAAGAATATGACTGGCTCTACCAGGACGGCACGAATCGCCTGTTCCCGGACAAGTGGCAGGAATTTACGGCGCCGATACCACGTCGTGAGCGCGGCGACATGCTGGGCGCCTACCACCGGCGGCTGACGAGCGACAATTCCGCAGAGCGGCTGCGGGCAGCCAAGGCCTGGTCTGTGTGGGAGGCGGCTACCAGTGCGCTGGTGCCACAGGCCGAGCTGGTCGAGACGTTTGCCGCGGACGAGATGGCGCTGGCGATGGCCAGGATCGAGTGCCATTATTTCATCAACGAATGTTTCCTTGCGGAAAACCAGTTACTGAACGAGATCGACCGGGTGCGAAAAATTCCGGCGATTATCGTGCAGGGGCGCTACGATGCGATTTGCCCGGTGCAAACTGCGTGGGAATTGGCGGCGGCGTGGCCCGAAGCCCGTCTGCGTATCGCCCCCGATGCGGGGCATTCCGCGTTTGAGCCGGGTAACGTCCATGAACTGGTAACAGCGACAGATACGTTTGCCTGACCGGGAGTCTGCGTCATTGAATAAATTACTTATTAAGAATGCGAAGCTGGTCAATGAAGGCGTCACCGCCGAGCGTGATCTGCTGATCCGCGGTGAGCGCATCGACAAGATTGCCGCGACGATCGGGGCCGATGACACGATGGAGGTCATCGATGCGGCCGGGCGTTACCTGATACCGGGCATGATCGATGACCAGGTTCACTTCCGGGAGCCGGGCCTGACGCAGAAAGGGGATCTCGCAACCGAGTCGGCCGCGGCCGCTGCCGGTGGCATCACCAGCTTCATGGACATGCCCAACGTCAATCCGCAGACCACGACGCGCGCCGCGCTGGCCGCCAAGTACCAGCTTGCCGTTGACCGCTGTACCTCGAATTACGGCTTTTATCTCGGCGCTACCAATCGCAATATCGAGGAGATCAAGGCGCTGCAAGTCGATGAGGCCTGCGGTATCAAGGCATTCATGGGCGCCTCGACGGGCG
>JBFIQI010000235.1:0-2111 GCA_041609715.1 Gammaproteobacteria bacterium | reverse complement strand
GCATGGCATTGCCGATGCCGGCTGCAGTGGCGCCGATCAGGACCACCTTGTTGCGAAACTTGTCGACTGGCACCTGGCCTGAGTAAACGTCCCAGAATGAATCCACCGGAAACGCCTTGCTACCTTCTGGCGAGCTATAGAAGCCGTTGTACATCACCAGGTTCGGTGTTGTCGTGATCGTCAGATTCCCAAGCTCGACTTTTTCACCCAGCGTGACGCGGATGTCGTCCACACTCAGATTCAGGCTGCGTGCAGCGGTTTCAAGAGCCAACGAAGGAAAATAGCGGCCGTAGTAATCGACCACCAGTGGCATCGAACGCACCCCGCCATCCACGTCCAGATCAAAATTGAGATGACCCAGTCCCGCTGCGACCTGACCAAATTCGGCAATCGGTGCTGCGATGCGCATGGCTGGCACGGCAGGCACTTCGCCCAGTGGGCCTGCCTCGATCTTATCGATGGCTGAGCGCAGCACAAAATCCGGCAACTCACTGTCGGGTCTGCCCAGGGGTATGCCAAGCTCAAAGACGGTCGGCAGAATCACGTTGCCTGCGGCGCCGATGCTCGCCGCCAGCCGGCTATCGCTATCCAGTTCTATTTCAGCCGTTCGCAATTTTTGCTGCAAAGTACCAAGTTCAGCGGCCAGGTTGGCGGGCAGTTGACCGGCGTTTTGGACGAGTTTTGAGCCATCCACAAATCCACGGGCGTCACGGATGTACGCGAGTCCCTGATCGAGCTGTGGCTCCGAAAAAAATATGGTGCTGGTGACGACCTTGGCACCACCCTTGGATAACTGATCGATAAATTCCGCATGGATTGACCGGGACCACGGCCAGCGGCCGAACATCGGCGCCATGTTCTCGATACTCTCGTCGTCGATGGCAATGATGGCCAGCCTATCGCTTGGCGTTGCGCTGGACAGGCGCACGCCCAGGTCGTAGACGTCGGTTTCCAGGGACGCAAATGCGCCTTTCGCCAGCGAAAAGGCGATAGCAAAGAACAGCGCACTGAAAACAAGCGCCACAAACCAGTCTTTGCCCACAAATTTACTTTTTGCTATCGACATTACATAAAACAGCCTAAAAACAGCGGGCAGTATATCGGCAGCCCCCAGTCATTTCAGCTACTTACTTCTCATTTTTCAGCATTATGTTGACCTCGGGCCCGGAAATGGGGGTGCTAATATTCGCCCTCGATCAGTGGGCGGGTTACACCATGGCGAAGGCTAAAACGGTTTATGGCTGCGAGACGTGCGGGGCCCAGGCGCCAAAATGGCAGGGCCAATGCCCGGATTGCGGCGCCTGGAATACCCTGGTTGAGCAGGTTTTCGCGCCCGCGCACGTCGCGGGCAAGGCGATAGCCAGTGTCGGCGCGGGCGTCCAGCGCCTCGGTGAGGGGCAAGGCGCAGACGAAATGCGCACCAGCACCGGGATCGGCGAACTTGACCGCGTCCTCGGCGGTGGTCTGGTCCCCGGCTCGGTAACCCTGCTGGGCGGGGATCCCGGTATCGGCAAATCCACCTTGCTCCTGCAGGCGAGCGCAGCCATGAATCAGGCTTTTGATGTCCTGTATGTGACCGGCGAAGAATCAGTACGCCAGGTGGGGATGCGCGCCAGGCGACTGCAACTGGCAGCAGACAACCTGTCCTTGCTGCCGGAGACCTGCGTCGAGCGCCTGGTGGCCACTGCTGGCAAGGCCGTGCCCGGCGCCATGGTCGTGGATTCGATCCAGACGGTTTACTCAGAGGCATTGCAGTCGGCGCCCGGATCCGTGGCGCAGCTGCGGGAAACGGCGGCGCAGCTGGTGCGCTTTGCCAAGAGCACAGGTTGTGCGGTTTTCCTCGTCGGTCATGTGACCAAAGAGGGCGTCATCGCCGGTCCACGGGTCCTTGAGCACATGGTTGATACGGTGCTGTATTTCGAAAGCGATGCGGGTAGTCGCTATCGGGTTATCCGTGCCGTCAAGAACCGCTTCGGTGCCGCCAATGAGCTTGGCGTGTTCGCGATGACGGAAGCGGGCCTCAAGGAAGTGAAAAACCCGTCCGCTATTTTTTTGTCGCGACATGAGAAGCCTGTCTCAGGCAGCGTTGTCATGGTGACCCGCGAGGGCAG
>JBFIQI010000234.1:0-2186 GCA_041609715.1 Gammaproteobacteria bacterium | reverse complement strand
GGCCCATGCCGTGAAAGTTGTACCAAGCGCACGCTTGAAGACCCGATGTCCAGACCGATGACAGGTGGTTGTTTGGTGCCGAAGAGTTTCAAATTGTCTCAATCCTTTGCTTGACAATAGTTTATTGACACTTCTTAGAACTAGGTTTTAACAGAAACCAGCCCTTTTCTCAATGCCAAGTTCGATTTGCATTCTGGTTCCGGAAGACGCAAAACATCAGCACAACCGTGAACCAATTATGGTAACAGCCTGTCCCACAGGGATGGTGTGCAAAGAGATGGCCGTTGACATCCGCCAACGTACTGAGCCATTTCGGCCCTTATTAACGGTGTTCAGAGCTTCCATGCTCACCCCCTCGTGGCGTATCGTTGAACGAACCGACGGACTACGCCCAAATCGCTTCAACTTTGCAAGAAACAGAATGCCCTTGTCACTACATAGCATAAACAGGTTGATCGCGTGAGAAAAGTGCTCCGGTGGGTGGTGATTTTGTCGGGAAGCGCATTTCTGATGGGCGCAGCGGCAATTGGCATTACCTATGTGATCATTGCCCCGGATCTTCCGGACGTCGAAACCCTGCGCGACGTCAGGCTCCAGGTGCCCCTTCGGGTCTATACCGCGGATGGCCGGCTGATGGGTATTTTCGGTGAGAAACGCCGGATTCCTTATCCCGTCGAAGACATCCCCGACCAACTCACGCAGGCGTTTCTGGCCGGCGAAGACGCGCGCTTTTACGAACATCCAGGCGTCGACTACCAGGGCATATCCAGGGCCGTTTGGACATTGCTTACCACCGGCGAAAAGTCGGTAGGTGGCTCCACCATCACCCAGCAACTGGCACGAAACTTTTTTCTCACGTTCGAGAAAACGTACACTCGCAAGATCAAGGAAATATTCCTGGCGATCAAGATCGAGGGCCAGTTGGGCAAGGATGAAATCCTCGAGCTTTACCTCAACAAGATCTTCCTGGGTTATCGCGCATACGGAGTCGGTGCCGCTGCAGAGGTCTACTACGGCAAGGACCTGGACGAGCTGACACTGGCGCAGGCGGCCATGATTGCCGCTCTGCCGAAGGCTCCCTCGCGCATCAATCCCATCAGCAACCCTGAACGGGCGCTGGAGCGGCGCAACTACGTATTGGGGCGCATGCTCGATCTCAAACACATCAGCCGCGAGCAGTATCAAGCCGCTGTCAGCGAACCGGACCTGGCGTTTTATCACGGCGCAACCGCGGAGGTGTCAGCGCCTTACCTGGCAGAAATGGTGCGCGCACGAACCCTAGAGCTGCTCGGTCCCGATGCCTACACGGGCGGCTTCCAGGTCATCACCACCATCGACAGCAAACTCCAGATGGCCGCCCAGGAAGCCGTGGAAACGGGCCTGCTCGAGTATGACCGGCGGCATGGCTACCGGGGGCCGGAAGCCCAGGTAGACCTGGGAGCCGAGAGCGGACCGGCCGAATGGGAAGCGTTTCTGAAACCGTTTACTCCCATCGCTGGACTTACACCTGGCGTGGTTATCGAGGCCGACGAAGAAATTGCACTGGTGTATCTGAAGCAGGGCCAGACCATCGCCTTGACGATGGAAAGCATGGACTGGGCGGCACCATTCATCAGCCGCAATCGCGTGGGGTTCGCGCCGAAGACGGTTACGGATGTACTCTCAACCGGCGCAATCGTCCGTGCGCGGTTGGCAGACAACGGCAAGTGGCAACTGGCCCAGCTACCAGAGGCCGAAGCCGCCCTCGTCTCGCTGGACCCCCGCTCCGGCGACATCAAGGCCCTGGTCGGTGGTTATGACTTTTCCCGCAGCAAGTACAACCGCGTGACCCAGAGCCGGCGTCAGCCGGGCTCCAGTTTCAAGCCTTTCGTTTACTCTGCCGCCCTAGAGCGCGGGTTCACCACCGCCAGCCTGGTCAACGACGCACCGATCGTTTTCGAGGATTCCGAGCTCGAACGCACCTGGAAGCCACAGAATTTTTCGGAAAAATTCTATGGACCGACACGACTGCGCGAGGCCATGGTCAACTCGAGGAACCTGGTGTCCATCCGGCTGCTTCGGGAGATCGACCACCCCCGGGCCGAAGAGATGGCTGAGCAGTTGCAGGAGTATCGTGCCTGCCTGCGCGAGCGCTACGTCGAAGCACGCGATCGGGCTCGACCCGTGCCAGTGGACGATGGCAAGGC
>JBFIQI010000233.1:0-2243 GCA_041609715.1 Gammaproteobacteria bacterium | reverse complement strand
GATCCAGTTTGCGGGTCCACACTCGTGATCCAAGGGCCACAAGCATGGGTGCCCGGCGCCCGGCCGGCCTGTTCGCAATGCTCTTCCTGTTCTGGCGGTTGCGGGTGCACACTCGTAATCTGCCCGCTTTGAAGAGGGCGTTTTGGCAAGAATCAGGCAGGGAAGCCAGGGGGCGTAAAAGCAAGGTGGATTGACGCCCCGATCCGCCGCAGATAGCCCCGCTCCATGCGGGGCTTTTTGCATTCGTTTAACCGGACCAACACTGCCGCTCAGTACATTCAAGGCAGGTAATGACTGAATAAGCAGGGTGCTCTACAAGTGGGGCCAAACCTGAAATAATCAGGCCAGTTCAGGTAGCCGGCAGGCCTTAAGGAATGAATCGCGAACCCCAGTGTGCAAGCTGTGTCTTGATGGTGCGCCCGGTCAGCTTCCACGCCAATCCGTTGACCCGGGACTCCAATGCGTTCATGAAGGATGATCTCGACCTGAGCGAAGCGCAGCAGCAGGCTGCAGCGGTGCGTGAGTTCGATGGGCTGGCGAAAACGCTGCGTGACGCCGGTATCGATGTATTGATTTTCGAAGACACCCGAGCGCCCGCCACTCCCGATTCCGTTTTCCCCAATAACTGGGTCAGCTTTCATGCGGATGGCACGGTGGTGTTGTATCCGATGATGGCGGAAAACCGCCGCACGGAACGGCGCATGGATATCGTGGAAGCGCTGTCTGCAGACTTTAAGTTCAAGGTGTCCAGGGTCATCGACCTGTCTCCCCACGAGTCAGACGCGCAGTTCCTGGAAAGTACCGGCAGCCTGGTGCTGGATCGTCCCAATCGCATCGCTTATGCCTGTATTTCGCCGCGCACGAGCCTGGATGCCCTGGGGGATTTTGCTCAGCAGCTGGACTACGATGTGATTTCATTTGATGCGGTTGACCGCGATGGCCAGCCGATCTATCACACCAATGTCATGATGGCGCATGGCGATGGCTTTGCGGTAATTTGTGACGAATCCATAAAGGACGAAAGTCAACGCGCGGCAGTGCTGGGCAAGCTGCAACAATGTGGTCACGAAGTTATCAGCATCAATTTCACCCAGATGGAGCAGTTTGCCGGCAACATGCTCGAGCTTGCGGATCAGCAGGGCGGCAAGGTGCTGGCCATGTCGCAGCGGGCGATGGATTCACTCGCTACGAATCAGCGTGAACGTCTCGCTGGTCATGCGAAGCTGGTGTCCTCACCAATCAATGTTATCGAAGACAGCGCAGGCGGCAGCGTGCGCTGCATGCTCGCCGAGGTATTTCTGCCTCGCCAGCAGATATAGCGCTCGGGAACAGAGATGAATGATTTGAGTTTGCAGGAAAAATACGCCCCGCATAACGCATGTTTCGGTTGTGGCCCGGCCAATGAGAAAGGCCTGCGCATTCGTAGCCTGGTGGACGGCGAACAGGTCGTGGCCACCTGGCACGCGCAGCCCCATCACGAAGCCTTCCCGGGAATGTTGAATGGCGGAATCATCGGATCGCTTCTGGATTGCCATTCCAACTGGACGGCCGCCTGGCACCTCATGAACAAGGCTGGCGCGAAGCGCCCGCCCTGTACGGTGACGGCGGACTACGCGATCAAGCTGCTCAGGCCAACGCCCACCGATGGTCCGATCGGGCTGGTTGCCAGGGTTGCGGAATCCAGCGACAGGAAAGCCGTCATCGACGCGGAGCTTTACGCCGGCGGGAAGCTGTGTGCCACCTGCCGCGGTACTTTTGTGGCCGTTGAAGAAGGCCATCCCGCCTATCACCGCTGGTAAGCGGCTCAAGTGCCCCGGCGCGGGCGGATTTGCGGCTACAATGAGCGGTCTTCAGTTCGCAGATTCAGAATTTATTTCCAGGAGTGACTCATGGCAGGAGAATTTCCAGGCCCGGAACGGATCCGGAATTTAAGGAGAGCAGGCATGTCCAGACTACCCACGCGTTTCCCGCTCATCGGCCTGGCCGTCGTGCTGGGTGTGATCGTTGCATTCAACATCTTCAAGACCGTGCCGCCCGGGCATGTCGCCGTCGCCACCCTGTTCGGCAAAGTCAGAGCGGACTCTTACCCGGAAGGCCTGCATTTTCCGGTAAATCCACTGTTTGACTGGTACGAGTACGATGCACGTCAGAAAACCCACAAGGAAGTTGTGAACGTGCCTTCCCAGGATCAGCTCCAGACAAAACTGGAGGTCAGCGTGCAGTACCGGATTCGTGGCAGCGAG
>JBFIQI010000232.1:0-2343 GCA_041609715.1 Gammaproteobacteria bacterium | reverse complement strand
TGGATGGAAGGCGAGCCGCTGAATGCCGGCAAGTTGCTGTATACGGAATCCGGCAAGCCGCGGATTTCCGTGCTGTCCATTGCCCACCTTTCCGATCCGCAGCGCATGTTCTTCGTCTCCATGCTGCTTAACGAGCTCATCAGCTGGATGCGGGCCCAGCCGGGTACTTCCAGCCTGCGCGCGATCCTGTATATGGACGAGATTTTTGGCTATATGCCACCCACCGCCAACCCGCCCTCCAAAACCCTGTTCCTGACTTTGCTCAAGCAGGCGCGCGCCTACGGACTCGGCCTGGTACTGGCAACCCAGAACCCGGTGGACCTCGACTACAAAGGGCTTTCCAACACCGGCACCTGGTTCATCGGCAGACTGCAAACCGAACGCGACAAGATGCGCGTCATGGAAGGCCTCGAAGGTGCGGCGGCGGGTGGCAAATTCGACAAACAGGCCATGGAACAGACCATTGCGGGCCTGGGCAAGCGGGTATTCCTGCTGCACAACGTGCACGAGAACGAACCGGTGGTGTTCAATACGCGCTGGGTAATGTCATACCTGCCGGGTCCTTTCACGCGCGACCAGATCAAGCGCCTGATGAAAGATCGCAAAGTTCCGGTAGCCCAGCCGGGAGTTCAGGCCATTGCCGAAGCCACCACGGTGAAAGCCGGCAAAGCGGCCGCAGTTTCAGCGCCGCCGCCCTTGCCGCCCTCACTGGACCAGTATTTCATTCCCGCGGCACGCCCGCCGGGCCCTGAAGAAAAACTGGTTTATTTTCCACTGGTGGTGGCCGGGTCGGATGTTGGCTACAGCAGCGCCCGTTATAACCTCAATGACGAGAAACGTTTTGGCCTGGTATGTGAGATCGATGATGGCCCCGTTGAGCTCAACTGGGATGACAGCGAAGAACTGAGCGTTGATTTCGATCAATTGCAGACCGAGCCCGAAGGTGCCGCTGAATTTTCTGAATTACCGGGAGCAGCGAGCAACGTAAAGAACTACGCCAAGTGGGAAAAGCTTCTGAAGCGCTGGTTGCGGGCAAACAAATCCCTGACACTGTTCCAAAGCGAGACTTTCAAGGTTACCTCCAAGCTGGGAGAAACCGAGGGCGAGTTCCGGGCCCGTCTGCAGCAGATAGCCGCGGAAAATCGTGATTTGCAGGTTGATAAATTGCGTAAGCGCTATGCCAGTAAAACACGCACGCTGGAAAATCGCCTGCTGCGCGCGCAACAGCGTATCGAGCGCGAACAGGAACAATCCAAGCAACGCAAAGTTGACACCGCCATATCATTTGGCACCGCGATTCTGAGCGCGGTATTGGGCCGCAAGAAGATCTCCACCAGCTCGGCATCGCGGGTGGGCACGGCGATGAAATCCGCCGGTCGGATGCGCAAGGAAGCCCAGGACATCGAGCAGGCCAAGGAAACCGCTGCCAAGGTCCAGGAAGAAATGCAGGACCTGGAAGCCCAGCTCAACCGCGAAATCGAGTTGCTGGAATCCGGCTTTAATGCCCAGAATGAATCGCTAAAAGAAATCGTGATCAAACCCAAGACCACCGAGGTGCATGTGCACTTCGTGGGCCTGGGGTGGGCTCCGCATTATCAGGACGATAAGGGCCGCCTGCACGCAGCCTGGACCTGAGCCACCAGGGCCGGGCATGAACCGATCCGTCAGCGGGTCCGGGACGGAGCCGGCGCCTTCCAGGTGATCAGGGTCACACCCAGCAGTATCACGGCGGCACCGAGCAGCCTCGTGCCCGCCAGGGCTTCATCCAGCACCACCCAGCCGAGAATCACGGCAACCACGGGATTCACGTAGGCGATGGTGCCCAGGCGCGCCGGCGTCGTGTGTTGAATCAGCCATATGTAAGTGCCGTAGGCCAGGCAGGACCCAAACAGCGTCAGATACAGCATTGCCCCGATGCCGCTGAAAGTCCATTGCCAGCGCGGCAGCTCGCCGGCAAGCAGGCCGTAGATGAGCAGCATGGCGCCGCCCATCAGCATCTGTACAGCCGCGAACATCAGCGGCGACATGCGGACCGGGTAGCTGCGCGAATAAATGGTGCCGAGGCTCCATGCAAGCGGCGCCCCCAGGATCGCCAGCTGGCCGGCGAAATAATCGAACTGAAAGCCCGATCCCGGCCATAACAACAGCACAGCACCCACCAGTCCGATGGCAATACCGATTTTCTCCCGTGCCGATACGGACTGCGCTCTGGGTCCGAAAGTACCGAACCAGGTGGTCCAGATCGCGCCGGTCGTAATCAGCAACGCCGCCTGGTTGGATTCCACCCATTGCTCGCCCCAGGTAACCAGACCGTTGCCGAGCAACACCAGGGTCACGGCCATG
>JBFIQI010000231.1:0-2345 GCA_041609715.1 Gammaproteobacteria bacterium | reverse complement strand
GTCCGAGCGAGGATTCACATACCAGGGGCAATTTATTCTCGTTTGCCTGATGTTGGCGGTGGCCTTTGCGGCTTTGAGTTTCAGCTAGGAAACAGGCCGCGCGGCGAGCTCGCGCCATTATGTAAAGTGCAGCGATCTGCATTGCCCGATACCCCGAATGTGAGGCAGTTCGCAGCGCATACCTCACCCGCCTTCTAGTATGAACGCTCAAGGTACCTGCGAGGGCGTGCAAATGCGCGAGCGAATTGGCTTCGATTTCCTTCCGGATCAGCGGCGCAAGCCGGATACGAGGGATCCTCAGGCGCCTGAGGAAAATGACAACACGCAGCCTGAGCGCAAATTTGAACCAACCCGCGACGGCTGGCGCGCCTACCAGGCCTGGTGCAAACAGGTCCGTGAGCAATGGGAAGGGGATAAGTAATACGACCCGGCCCGCGTGCGCACCGCACGATTACTGCCAAACCGATCTTTACGCTGCCCCGAAACGAGGCGAAAAAAAAGCCGGTCCAATGGACCGGCTAAAGTTACCTCATGATTTGGGGGATTCTGAGGTGAAGTGTTGGCGCTGAACCTGAATGGAGGAACAGGTCAAGCGCAGTTATATTACACCTCAGGTAACCTGCTTTTTCTGTGACGCAGGTCACGTTTTTCCTACTGTTCAGTTGCGGGCTGCATTTCCTGGCTGTCGGCAGCGTCCTCGCCAAAGTCGATCAGCACCCGGACATCGGCTTTGTCACGCGTACTCTCGATAAAATTCTGGACCAGCGCCTGCTGGGCGCCCGTAGTCAGGCTTGCCTTTACGCTTTCGAAATCCGGCGGTGGCGCGACGCGGCTGCCTTCGGACAGAATCACGTGAAAGCCGAACTGGGTCTGCACCGGCGTCTTGCCGAACGAACCCGCTTCCATTCCGGCCACCGCATCACCGAACGGCTTGACCATTGCGTCCCGTGAAAACCAACCCAGATCACCGCCGTTGCTGGCGCTCGGGCCTGTGGATTTCTCCTTGGCAAGCTCTGCAAAGTCCGCGCCACCTTCCAGTTCCTTGATCACCGCCAGAGCATCTTCCTCAGTCTTGAGCAAAATATGCCGCGCCTTGTATTCCTGCTTCGGCTTGTCGACGTACTGTTCCTGGTAGTCGGCCCTGAGCTGCTCTTCGCTTATTTGGTTTTCGGTGACAAACCGGGTGATGCTTGCCTGTGCGAGGACGTTCAGACTCTGCAATTCAATCCTGGTTGCGACTTCCGGGTCTTTATCGAGGCCGCGAGATCGCGCATCGACTGCAATTGCGATCAGATCAAGCGCTTCGTCCATGACTTCCTTTTTTCCCTCGGCGTCGAGGTCTGCAAAATCGCTTCTGGTTCGGGCCTGCGCATACATATTGATGAGTTCCGGAGCAACCTTGTAACCATTGACCGTAGCCGCCGGATTCCTGACATCGAGCCCCGCCTGAGCGCCCGGTGTCCGTGCCTGCTCGCAAGCGGCAAGCAGAAACAAGCTGGCCGTGCCCATAAGCAGCGTTATTGCAAAAGTTCTCATATTCATAGTCCTCGTCTGTGTCCTTAAGTAATTCGTAATTTTATTCTGACGCATGCTTGCCAGCGCTGTCGTCGGCGGCCGCGGCGTCGAGCGAAACGGCATGTATGTCTGTTTGCATGAGGTCGCCAAGAATTGCATAGATCTTTCTGTGCCTTGCCAGGCTTGTCATGCCGGCGAGTGCGCTCGCCCTGACGATGATCCTGAAGTGGCCATGCCCGGACTTTGCACCGTCATGCCCGACATGCTTGTGACTCTCGTCGATGACCTCGAGTTCAACGGGATCAAGCGCTGTCTCGAGGCGCCGCCTGATTTCTGCAATTCTGTTGCGGTTTTCCATCACGTGCCGGGCCGGGACCTTCAGCTATCTTCTTCCGGCAGTTTGCCATTGATCCAGATGCCCTGGACGATCGCAAACACAAACGTCAGGCCAAGCATCCCGAAAAGCTTGAAGTTGACCCAGGCATCCTCTGAAAAATTATAAACAACGTAAAGATTCAGCGCGCCCATGGCCAGAAAAAAGATCCACCACATGTTATTGAGCGTGCGCCAGTCCGCCGCCTGCAGCTGCAGCCGGGCTGCCGGCTCGCTGCCGTCGGATGGAGCGTGCGTGTCGTTATAGATACCCTCCATCATGCGCTGTACCACGGGCTTGCGTCCTATAAACTGACTGCCAATGAATACTGCGGCAAACAGCCAGTTAACCACGGTCGGTTTCCACTGAATGAACGTCGGGTCCTGCAGTACCAGCGTGACACCGCCAAAAATGACGACCAGCATTGCCGTGACCAGATGCATGCGGTTGACGCTTC
>JBFIQI010000230.1:0-2389 GCA_041609715.1 Gammaproteobacteria bacterium | reverse complement strand
GGGCCACCGGCACGTAGGCCGCTTCACCTGTGCGGATGGCAAAAGACACCCCGACGATCACGGCCTGCATATAAGCGAGGCTGGAGGTTTCTGTATCGAAAGCGATGAGGTTGGCTTTTTCCAGGCGCTTCAGCCAGTGGTCTAGCCTTTCCTCGCTGAGCACAAGCTCATAGTCGCCCTTGCCGGTGGGCGATGGTGTGGCCGCTTCCTCCGGGCTGGCACCACCGGCGGGTTCGAGCTGGCGCAACAGGCTTCGGAGTTCCAGTTTCTGATAAAGCGCCTTTTGCTTTTCGACATCCGGCTCACCGGGCGTCAGGAAATCCGGATCAATGTCGAGGTCGAGGTTGCAGGAGATCGTGGCAAGCTTGCGCGACAGGTCCAGCTGGTCGAGGTTTGCGCGCAGGCTCTCTCCTACCTTGCCCTTGATGTCATCGGCGTGAGCAATGATCTCATCAAGGCTGCCGTACAGCCTGAGCCACTTTGCCGCCGTCTTGGGTCCCACCTTGGGCACCCCGGGGATGTTGTCGGAACTGTCGCCCACGAGAGCGAGATAGTCGATGATCTGTTCCGGCGTGACGTCAAATTTTTCCACAACGCCGTCACGATCCAGAACCTGTCCGGTCATGGTGTTTACAAGGGTCACCCTGTCGTTAACCAGCTGCGCCATGTCCTTGTCCCCGGTGGAGACGATGCAGTCGATACCGTCGGCAGCGGCCCGTGCGACCAGAGTGCCGATCACGTCATCTGCTTCCACGCCCTCGATTCTCAAGAGCGGGAGGCCCTTGGCTTCGACCGCGTCCAGCAGGGGCTGAACCTGGCTACGCAAGTCGTCCGGCATGGGCGGACGATTGGCTTTGTAATCCGCAAAGAGCTCGTCACGGAAGGTCTTGCCCCTGGCATCGAACACGATGGCCACCTGGTCCGGCTCGTATTCTTTGAGCAGCTTGTTCAGCATGTTCAGCACGCCATAGATTGCCCCGGTGGGCTGGCCGGCAGAGTTGCTGAGCGGGGGCAGGGCGTGAAAGGCCCGGTACAGGTAGGAGGAACCGTCCACGAGAACGAAAGGTTTGCGCTTGCTCATGAGATTACCGGGCCTGCGCTAGCGCGGGGCTTCGCCTTTGTTGTCGTTCTTTTCTTCCTCGGCGGTGGCGTCAGGCGCGTCCGCTGTGCCCACAGATTCCTGGACCGGCGGCTCCACCGGCAGGTACAGCTGGCCTTTCTGGCCGCAGGCGGCCAGCGTCAGCAACAGCATGCAGAGTAGCGTGCGCAAGGTGATTCTCCGCTCAGGCATCGCGCGATTATATATGGGTATCCGCAGACGAGTCGTATTGACGCCGACTGTGCCTGAGTGAGCGGGCCGTCCGCTGATAGCAGGTATAGGTAAAACTCACAATATCGCCATGCTTGCGGGTTTGTATATTATAGAAACCTAATATAAGGTCGCGCGGACCAGGCCGTTGCGGCGAGCAGGAACAGCAGGAGCGTTTGGGAGAAAGGCGGTATGAAGAAAATTGTAATACTGGGAGCGGGTACGGCCGGTACCATCATGGCTAACAGGCTACGTAAGGTTTACAAGTCCCGGATCGCCGCCGGTGAAGTGAGCATCACGGTCGTTGATCAGGACAATCAGCACATCTATCAGCCCGGCCTGCTCTTTATCCCCTTTGGCATGTATAAGCCCGAGGACATCGTGCGCCCCCGCCAGCGCTATCTGCCGGACGACATCAATTATCTGCAGGCACAGATCCTGCGCGTGGTTCCCGAAGAGGACAAGGTCTATCTGGGGGGTGGTCAGGTCGTTGACTATGACGTGCTTATCGTCGCCACCGGCTCGCGGCTCGTACCGGAAGAAACCGAGGGCCTGCTGGGTGATGGCTGGCGCGAGAAGGTGTTCGACTTCTACACGATGGATGGTGCGACGGCACTGGCCAGGAAAATGGCGAACTTCAGAGGCGGCAAGCTGGTAGTGAATTTTGTCGACCTGCCCATCAAGTGTCCCGTGGCCCCGCTGGAATTCATATTTCTTGCCGACTGGTTTTTTACCCGGCAGGGCGTTCGCGACCAGGTAGAGCTTACGCTGGTGACGTCTCTGGACCACAGCTTTACCCGGCCCATTGCCGCGCGCGCCTTTGGTTCCGTGCTGGACATCAAGGGCATCAAGCTGGTCACTGATTTTGCGACCGGCAGCGTAGACGGGGCGGCTGGCAAACTCAGGTCCTGGGATGAGCGGGAAATCGATTTTGACCTGCTGGTCACGATTCCCCTGCACGGTGGAGCCGCATTTATCGGCGATTCGCCTGGTCTGGGAGACGAACTCAATTTCGTGCGCACCAATGCAGCGACCCTGCAGGCTGAATGCAAAGAGAATATTTTTGCACTCGGTGATACT
>JBFIQI010000229.1:0-2501 GCA_041609715.1 Gammaproteobacteria bacterium | reverse complement strand
GTCGATGCGATGCCCACCTGTGGCTTGGTGAAATCTGCGTCCGTGAACCCCACCGCTCGCAGCATGGCCCGGCTTGGCGCGTGCTCCGCCCCGTCCACCACCTGGCGGGAAAAACGCCGCGTGTCTTTGTCGTTTGCCACTTTATAACCTTTTGTTGTATTTGAAAATTACCGCAGCATCGCGGATATCTTGCCGGGTTCAGCCCCTGCCAGATGCCCGGCTTTTACCTGCTCGGGGGCGTCCTGGAAATCCGGACTTTGCCGGCAAGCATGCACTGTGTGGGAAGGCTTGCAAAGGCCCGCTCCGGCCCGCCGTATGCCGATGGTTCCTGCTGCGGGTTCCCGTCAGGAAGCGGGCCATGGCGGCATCTTGAAAAATGACGGCGTCGCACCGATGTGGTGCACGTTGTTAAAAAGTGACAAAAATAAGCAGTTGACAGCTCAAGTCCTTTTCGGTATCCCTAGGCTTGACGAGGAGTTTTGAGCAACAGATGAAGTACCCACAGCATTCAGGCGATTCGCGCACCCGCAAGGCTCCGGGCCTGCGCGTGGCTGCGTTCCCGAGTGCTCCCGATCGGCTCGGAATGCCGGTCGTGCTAAGCCTGATTATTGTGATTCTGCTTATTACCGGCATGCGGGGACTTCTGGCTTAGCACAATCACACAAGCACATCAGAAACCCCGCTCCCACAAGGAAGCGGGGTTTTTTTTTACCAGGATATTTTTTGCAAGTGAATTTGGCGCAGAGACAGGATGAGGATTCGGGGCTGATGCGTGCCGAGGCAAAGTCCAGCATTCCGTCGGAGAATCTGAATTCAAAACATGAGCGAGGAAAGCAGGACGTGAATGACAATATGAGTGAGACCCCCCGGTGCATCGCCCGCGCCATTATGCGAATTACCGGCCTGATCGAACGCCAAGAAGTTTCATGCCAGTGGGTGAAAACCTCGCCATGGGCGTGCGGTCAGGCATTGGCAATGTTTATGGGGGCCGGATCCAAGCGTTCGGCCCGAACCCTGGCAGCGCACGCAAGCGGATTATTCATCGTGCCTGCCGTATCCCTTCAAGAATCTGTTGAGCAACAGGTTTTGCCCAGAGCGAGAGTGACATGTTAGAAGCAGTTAAAACCGAAGAATTTACGCTGGAAGCTTGCCTGGCAGGCCTGCCGGTCAGTATGGATGATGTGCTGGCGGCACGTGAGGTCATCGCGCAGCACCTGGCGCCCACGCCGCTGGTCTCGAACCCCGTGCTTTCAGAATTACTGGGCTGCCAGGCTCACGTGAAACTGGAAAATTCACAAGCCATCGGGTCCTTCAAGATCCGTGGCGGCCTGGCTCTGATGGCGAAAATGTCCGAACGCGACCGCAAGGCTGGCCTGGTGACAGCCACCCGTGGCAACCACGGCCAGTCCCTGGCGCAGGCTGCGCGCCTGCATGGTGTGCCATGCACGATCTTCGTGCCGGAGGGCAACAATCCGGACAAGAACGCTGCAATGCAGGCCCTGGGTGCTCACCTGGTGGTGAGCGGACACGATTTCGATGCAGCGTGGGACGCGGCCGAGCGGTTCGCCAGTGAAACAGGCGCGACCTGCGTGCATCCGGCGAGAGAGCCGGCCTTGATTGCCGGCGTGGCGACCGCAGCCATGGAAATGCTGGAACAGGCGGGCACGCCACTGGATGCGATATTCGTACCCGTAGGCGGTGGCAGCATCGCTGCCGGCACCGCGCTGGTCGTCAAGGCGCTCAGCCCGAACACCCAGGTGATTGGTGTTCAGGCCGAAAACGCGCCGGCTTTTCACCATGCCTGGCATACCGGTGAAGACCGCCCCTTCGTAACCACAGAAAGCCTCGCCGATGGTCTGGCGGTGCGCGTCCCGGTGGACTTCACCTTGTCCATCATGCGCCCGTTGGTGGACGACATGCTGCTGGTGAGCGAAGACGAGATCTGTACCGCGATCCGCACATATGCATCCACGATTCACCAGATGGCCGAGGGGGCCGGCGCAGCGCCCCTGGCCGGTGCCATGCAAGTTCGAAACCGCTTTGCCGGCAAGCAGGTCGGGTTGATGCTGACAGGTGGCAATATCTCACCGGAAACCCTGGCAAGGGTGATTGCAGGCGAGGCGCCGGCTTTTGCGCCGCAGGCCATGCCCATGTACCCCATCGACACGCTGGAGTATGGCTATCGCTAGGCGCAATGCGGCCAATTAATGGATAATGCCCGGCACAGACCCCAGGAATGAACTATGGCTGACCGACTGATCGTATTTGACACGACCCTGCGCGATGGCGAACAGGCACCGGGTTGCAGCATGAACCTGCAGCAGAAGCACCGGGTGGCGCTGGCCCTGGCGGAGCTGGGCGTGGATATTATCGAGGCCGGCTTTCCTGCCGCATCCCCGGGCGATTTCGAGGCCGTCCAGATGATCGCCCGGGAGGTCGAGGGGCCGACCATCTGCGGCCTTGCCCGCTGCACGCCCGGCGACATACAGAAAGCAAGCAAG
>JBFIQI010000228.1:0-2519 GCA_041609715.1 Gammaproteobacteria bacterium | reverse complement strand
GTGCCATGTATCAGGTAACCCGGAATCCCGAGCCGCAACGCATAATCGCCCAGGGGGTTATCCGGACCGGCCGGAACGACGCGCGGCAATTCGCGGCCATCCTCCAACGCCTCCTTGCGCACCGACTCCGGCGGATACCAGCTCGGCCGCTCGACTTTCTGCACAACCCGTGTAACACCCAACGGCGTGGACCAGTCCATGCGTCCGACGCTGACAGGAAACGTCATCACCACGGGCGGCTCGCCGGAGCGCACCGGTGGAAAATAGTACAGCCGCATTTCCGGAACATTCAGCACCAGGCCCTCGCGCGGCGCCTCCGGAAGCAGGTAGCGGGTGGGAAGCAGCAGCTGCGTACCTGCACCGGGCAACCAGGGATCTACGCCGGGATTTGCCGCCACGATATCGGAATAACCGACACCATGTGCCCGCGCAATATCCAGCAAAGTGTCCTCATGGCTCGCAACGACCGTAAAAATTTCGCCGATGACATGCTGCCCCGGAGGCGGCAAGGGATAAACGGCCGCGAATCCGTTGGTTCGGACCACCAGCAATGCCAGTGCCAGTATGCCTGTGGCTAAGTACTTCATGCTCAAGTAACATCCTAGCAACGGCAGTTTTGCAGCGCCAGCGAGTGTGATTGCGGGCCGGGCCCGCCACTGGCGAACTCAAAGGACACGGCCCGATATGATTTCAAGAGCGACCGCTTTTCTACGCGGTGTTTTCTCGTCGGCCCTCCTGATAAGCAACACGTTCTTCTGGTTCGTGCCCATCCTGCTGATGGGCATTCTGCGATTCTTACTGCCTTTTGCCTTCGTACAAAGACTGCTTGCCAGGCCATTGGTCTGGTGCGCCGAGCGCTGGGTCCTGGTCAACAGCATGATGCTGGACACACTGCTGTCAATCGAATGGGAAATATCCGGGCTCGATAATCTGAGCTGTAAAGATTGGTACCTCGTCGCCGCCAACCACCAGGCCTGGGTGGATATACCCGTGCTCCAGTACGTGTTTGCCGGGCGCATTCCTTTTCTGAAGTTCTTTATCAAGAAGCAGCTTGTCTGGGTACCCATGTTGGGCATTGCCTGGTGGGCGCTCGACATGCCGTTCATGGAACGCTATTCCAAGGCCCAGCTTCAGGCGCGGCCGGAACTCAAGGGTCGCGATATGGAAACCACGCGCAAGGCCTGTGAAAAGTTCAGGCACCAGCCTACCAGCGTGATTAACTTCCTCGAGGGCACACGTTTCACGAAATCCAAGCACGCGCAGCGCAAGTCCCGGTTCAGGCACCTGCTGTCACCGCGCGCGGGCGGCATCGCTTTCGCAATCAGTGCGCTGGGCAAACAGTTCCATTCGCTGCTGGACGTGACAATTGTCTATCCTGATATTGAGCCGAGCTTCTGGGCGCTGTTGTCCGGCAGAATCAGTCGCATTGTCGTGCATGTCCGGAAGCTGGAAATTCCCGCAGAACTGTTGGAAGGGGATTATCGCGAGGATCGGGAGTATCGCCAGAAATTCCAGGCCTGGGTAACCGATATATGGAAAGACAAGGACCAGCTGATCGACGAGATCCGGGCGTGACGGCGGTGCCCTTCTGGAAGGCGCTCGCACTCGAGGAGATGAGCGAGGAGCAATGGGAAAGCCTGTGCGATGGCTGTGGCCGTTGCTGTGCGCTGAAGCTGCAGAACCCGGAGACCGGTACCGTCCACTATACGCGTGCTGCCTGCCGGCTTCTGGACACCGAAACCTGTCGCTGCACGGATTATGCAAACCGCGCTGAGCGGGTACCGGACTGCACCGTCCTGAATCCTGATCGCGCCAGGGCTTATCACTGGTTGCCGGACAGCTGTGCGTATCGCCGGCTGGCCGCAGGCCAGGATCTTTGCTGGTGGCACCCGCTCGTGTCTGGCAATTCCGATACCGTGCATGCGGCCGGTATTTCCGTGCGTGGCCAGGTGCTGTCCGAAGACCATGTTCATGAGTCGGACCTGCCCCGTATGCTGGTCGCCTGGAAAAGCGGAGCAGGCGATGACTGAAGCCAGGTTCATTCCGCTGGCTGGCTTCGAAACCTATTCCGAGTCAGAGATGCTGGCGCGGGCGCGCTCCTTTTATGAGGAAGTTGCACGGCGCAGGTCTGTAAGGGAATTCAGCGACCGCCCGGTTCCGGAAGCGTTGATCAGGAATTGCCTCCGCGCTGCAGGGACCGCGCCAAGTGGCGCCAACATGCAGCCGTGGCGCTTCGTTGCAATCTGCGATCCGGGTACCAAGCGCGAAATCCGGCTGGCCGCCGAAGAAGAAGAAAAGCATTTTTATACGCATCGGGCATCCGCCGAGTGGCTGGAGGCTCTGGCGCCACTCGGAACCGATGAAAACAAGTCTTTCCTCGAGATCGCGCCCTGGCTCATCGCCGTGTTTGTGCAGAAGTTCGGGCAGCTGCCTGACGGACGCAAAGTCAAACATTACTACCCTGCCGAATCAGTTGGGCTGGCCACGGGCATTCTGATCACGGCGCTGCATCACGCAGG
>JBFIQI010000227.1:0-2531 GCA_041609715.1 Gammaproteobacteria bacterium | reverse complement strand
TCTCCCAGCGCGGAAATGTTGTACCAGCGTCGAATATTTGCGGGATACCGGTCCGGGCCCAATCTATCGCTTCCCAGCAGCCGATTCTGAACGAAGCTCAGGCCAAGCGGGCTGCCCATAGTAAGCAACATATCGATCTGAACGGAAGATTTTTGTTCATGGGTCAGTTCCCAGAGGGCATCGAAAGCGATGACGGAACCCATGCTGTGGCCAATGAGCAAGACCGGCCGATTGCCTGCATAGGCAGTCAGCAGCCGGTCTTGCAACAATTGCCTTATGCGCCTTGCTATTCCATTCTCATTCTGAAAATAACGGCGAATTTCAAGAATTGTTGATTTGATCGCAGGGTTGGCAATCAGTGGGATCAGCAGCGGCATTCGATCGGCGAGGTTGTAAAGTATCCAGGCAAACCGGGTCTTCCAGGCCCTTGCTTCCCGGATGTCCTGCCCGGTGGGCCCGTCTTTTTTCAGCAGTTGGTCAATCCACGGTATTTCGTCGTCAATTTCCTTGCTGGTTTCGTAAAAGAGTTCAGTCCAGGCCAGCAACTCGAACCATTCAGGGTGCGCCTGCAGCAGGGCTGCGCAGTCGGAATCTGACCTGCGTATCCCGTCCACAAGACATCGATAGAGCTGCGCCCGGTGCGGGTCGGCTGCGGGCTTGGGGTTTTTGCCGGGGATGAATAGAATTAATGGCTTCGCGAATTTTGGCATTGCAGGATTATATGCCGGGTCTGGCCTGTGGGTGCGCATTTACTTTCAGGAGCTTACTGGATATAAATGAGTAATCACGACTGGTATAAGTCCACCTCGTGGGGATGTGGTTTTTCCAGGCGCACGGAATTGACTTTCCGGCGGCACCTGAGCTGAAAGCGGCCTGTTCCGCCGCGTGTCGCAGTTTTGGCGTGTGGCAGGGAAGGGTGCTGAAATTGGCGGCGGCGACGCAAGCCGTGCAAGGAGATTGTTATGGATGAGGTTTCTGCCGAAACAGGATACCCAAGGCTGCCGGCACTCAATGAGGCGGCGCCCGATTTCGAAGTTATGACCACGGCCGGGCTGATCCGACTCTCGGATTATCAGGGTCGCTGGGTGGTGCTGTTCGCACATCCCGCTGATTTCACTCCGGTTTGTACCAGCGAGATCGTCGCGTTGGCCAAGAGCTACAAGAGCTTTCGGGAATCGAACTGCGAACTGGTCGGCCTTTCGGTGGATAGCCGCTATGCGCATATTGCCTGGCTCAGGGCAATCAAAGAGCGATTCGGGGTCGAGGTTCCATTCCCGATTATCGAAGATCAGACCATGAAGGTTGCGCGCCGGTATGGAATGATTCATCCGGGTGCGAGTGATACAGCAGCCGTACGCGCAACGTTTTTTATTGATGACAAAGGGGTCATGCGCGCGATGATCTACTATCCGATGTCTGTGGGTCGGTCGGTTAAAGAAATAATCCGGGTGGTTCAGGCCCTGCAGGCCGGCGACAAGAATGGCGTAGTATTGCCAGAAGGCTGGAAACCGGGTGAAGAGGGCATCGAACTCCCGCCCGAGACCATAGTTGAGGCGAACCGTCGCTTGCTGGACAGCACGGATTCCCCGGACTGGTATTACGCCAAGCGAAGTCTTGCCAGGGGAGGGAAACGAAAGTAGGGCGCGAGGCGCATTTTTCTGATCCGGATTTTCTCAGTATGCAGGCATTTCAGAGGTTGAAATAATCAGCATGTCCGAACACAAGGCCGAAATTCGCTGGCACCGGAACACCGAGTCATTTGCTTACGAAGACTATGACCGCAGGCATAGCTGGAAATTCGAGGGTGGAGTCGAAGTGGCGGCTTCAGCAGCACCTGATTTTCGAGGGAATGCGGAATGCGTGGATCCGGAAGAAGCATTTGTGGCGAGCCTTTCCAGCTGCCACATGCTGACTTTTCTGGCGCTCGCGAGCAAGAAGCGGTTAATTGTGGACAGCTACGTCGATCAGGCCAGCGGGGTACTGGAGAAAAACCAAAACGGCAAGCTGGCGATAACCCGGGTGACGCTGCGTCCACGCGTGGTGTTTGCATCCGGAGAACAGCAGGGCGATGAAATACTCTCCAGCATGCACCAGAAGGCTCATCGTGAGTGTTTTATTGCCAATTCTGTGGCCACCGAGGTGCAGGTTATCCCGGCTGATGATTAGCGGCTGGCCACGAACAGCCAGGCTCAGCGCTTCAGCCGTAAACCGTGAGCAGTCCAGTCCAGCAAGCCGCCGGCCAGCGAGGTGACGGACGTGAATCCCATGTCTTGTAAACTTTGTGCGGCAACCGCCGAGCGCCCGCCGGTTCTGCAGTAGACACAAATAGGCCTTGCATGATGCGCCAGCTCCGGTGCGGTAATCTCGTTTGCCATGGCGGGATGGGCGGCGACCTCGAATTCCAGGACACCGCGCGGGATATTTGCCGCACCGGGAATATGGCCGGAGGCAAATTCACCAGCTTCGCGCACGTCGATCACCACGAGGTCCTGCCCGGTGGCCAGCGTGTCTGCCAGTTCAACCACTGTTAT
>JBFIQI010000226.1:0-2596 GCA_041609715.1 Gammaproteobacteria bacterium | reverse complement strand
TGGCACCGACTACGCGCATGTCATGGTGCCGATTGCAGACAGGGAATAATCCCGGGATGGCTCGAATGCCCTGAGTCAGTTGAAAAAGGAGTAACCTGCTGCTTGTCGCGTCGTGGGCGCAAATATCAGGGCAGGCGGCAATTGTGACTGGGCTGAAATTTGCTGAACATCCGCATCGGCGGCTAAACATCCTGACAGGTGAATGGGTGCTGGTGTCGCCACACCGCACCCGGCGTCCCTGGCAGGGGCGTGTGGAGCGAGCGGGCTGCGTAGAACTTCCCCGGTACGATGCCGGGTGCTACCTGTGCCCCGGCAATGCGCGCGCCGACGGTCACAACAATCCCGAGTATCAAAATACATTCGTCTTCGATAACGATTTCCCGGCCCTGCTACAGAACACGCCGGTAGAATCGTATGCAGAGGGTAAGCTGCTGTATGCGGAAACCGAAGCCGGTATTTGCAGGGTGGTATGTTTTTCGCCCAGGCACGATCTAACGCTTGCAGAAATGTCCACCGCGGAAATTAACAAGGTCGTCGAGTTGTGGTGTGAGGAATACAGAAAACTCGGTGAGCAGCCAGATATTTCTTACGTGCAGATTTTTGAAAACAAGGGTAGTCTGATGGGCTGCAGTAATCCGCATCCCCATGGACAGATCTGGGCACAATGCACCATTCCAGGTGAGCCTGTCCGGGAACTTGCAAGAATGCGTGCTCATTTTGAGAGCAAAGAGCGTGCATTGTTGATGGACTACGTCGAACTCGAGCAGGAACTGGCAGAACGGGTCGTATGCGCAAATGAAAGCTTTGTGGCGCTGGTGCCTTTTTGGGCGACCTGGCCTTTCGAGGTAATGGTCTTGCCACGGCGGCAGGTCGCGAGCCTCCTGCACCTGGAGCTGCAGGAGAAAATGGACATGGCCGGCATCATTCGCGAGGTTGCCGTAAGATTTGACAACCTGTTTGAGACGTCCTTTCCGTATTCGGCAGGTATTCACCAGGCGCCCACCGATGGCAAAGCGTATCCGGAGTGCACTCTTCATATGCATTTTTATCCGCCGTTGTTACGCTCCGCTGACGTCAAAAAGTTTATGGTGGGTTACGAGATGCTGGCCGGTCCGCAACGCGATGTTTCTCCGGAGGCGAGTGCAGAATGGCTGAGAAAGCAGTCGGCGGAGCATTACCGGCGCACTCGCGGGGGGGATGATAATTGACCCCTGCGGCGCAGTTGCAACAGGAAGTTGCCCGCAAGACCTTCGAGAATCATTTTGGCTGTCGCCCTGGTACCGGCTATTTTTCCCCGGGCAGAGTCAACTTGATCGGCGAGCATACCGATTACAACGGCGGGTGGGTGCTGCCGGCTGCCATAGACATGGGAACTTGCTTGGTGGTGCGCCCAGGTACCAAGGGCCGGGTGCGCGTTTTTTCATCATTACTTGCCAGCGAACATGAAGTTGCTCTGGCGGATATTGCCACGCGCGAAGCTCAGGGTCAGTGGTCAGATTACCTGGTTGGGGTGATGAAAGAGATGGTCGGGCATGCCAATGCGCCCGCCGGGCTCGACATCCTTATCGACTCGAATCTTCCGCTGGGTGGCGGCCTGTCTTCTTCCGCTTCCGTCGCCGTAGGAATCGCCTTTGTCCTGAATGACTACTGGCAGGCCGGTTTGACACCCGAGGAACTGGCGAGTGTTGCGCAAAAGTCAGAGAATAATTTTGTCGGCCTTGCCTGTGGCATTCTGGATCCTTTCGCGGTTGCGATGGGCAAGTCAGGACATGTCCTGGCATTAAATTGTGGCAATCTGGACTTTAATTTCGTGCCATTTCCCGCAGACTCTTACCAGCTGGTGGTGGCCAACACCGGCGTGCCACGCCGGCTGGCGGAGTCCAAATACAACCTCCGCAGGGATGAATGCGAAAGCGCTCTCCAGCTGGTGCGCGAGGACTTTCAGGTAAATTCGCTCAGCGAGCTGACGATCGAACAGCTGGCAGCTGCGACCACACTGGCAAACGATGAATTGGCAAGTCGCCGGGCCAGGCATGTGGTTAGCGAAAACGCCCGTGTCCTGGCAGCAATTGCGGCCTTGCGGAGCAATGACATGGCAACCTTTGGGCTGCAATTGGCTGCCTCTCACGAATCGCTGCGCGATCAATACGAGGTATCCTGCACAGAGCTTGATATCATGGTGCAACTGGCGCTGGATTTGCCCGGATCTGTCGGCGCCAAGATGACCGGCGCCGGTTTCGGCGGTTGCGTGGTCGCGGTCGTTGCAGCGGACGAAGTCGAGAATTTTGTTGCACAACTCGAAAAACAATACAACGCCAGCTGTCAGTATGAGGCGGACGTCTATGTATGCTGTCCCGCCGATGGCACCAGCAACGTCTGGTAAGCACTGTCAGGCATAGGCTCCTGGAATGCGAAAATGATCATTGCCTCATTTGTGTTTTTTACCGGAATTGTCGCCGTTCTTACCATCTGGTTTACCCGCAAAGACGACCATAAGACGAGCAAGGGCTATTTCCTCGGGGGTCGCAGCCTGACCTGGCCCCTGATTGCCGGCTCGTTATTGCTGACCAATCTCTCCACCGAGCAGATGGTGGGG
>JBFIQI010000225.1:0-2611 GCA_041609715.1 Gammaproteobacteria bacterium | reverse complement strand
GCTCGGGCATCTGGCCGTGAGCAATGCGCAGCTCCGCTTCGGGCACCAGTTCAGCCAGCTTGTCGGCTGCCGATTCGATACTTTCGACCCGGTTGTGAACGAAAAAAACCTGTCCACCCCGGCGAACCTCTCGCAGGACCGCTTCTCGCAGCAATACCTCATTCCATTCGGTGACAAAAGTCTTGACCGCCAGGCGCTCGTCGGGCGGGGTCGTAATCAGGGACAGGTCACGTACTCCCCCCAGCGCCATGTTAAGGGTTCTTGGTATCGGTGTTGCCGTCAGGGTCAAAACGTCAACTTCTGCACGCAAGGCCTTCAACTTTTCCTTGTGGCGCACACCGAAACGATGTTCCTCGTCAATAATCACAAGGCCGAGGGCCTTGAAGTCGATATCTCCCTGTAGCAGGCGGTGAGTGCCCACCACGATATCGACCTTGCCCTCGCGAACTGATTGCAAAACCGTGCGGATCTTTGCGCCGCTCCGGAACCGCGACAGGACTTCCACCGTAATTGGCCAGTCCGCGAAGCGGTCCGCAAAGGTCTGATAATGCTGTTGCGCGAGCAGCGTCGTGGGTACCAGCAGGGCAACCTGGCGACCTGCCTGCACCGCCACGAAGGCGGCTCGCAATGCCACCTCGGTCTTGCCGAAGCCCACGTCCCCGCAGACGACCCGGTCCATGGGTCGGGGCGCGCGCATGTCCGCCACCACGTTCTCGATGGTCTGGGCCTGGTCCGGGGTTTCCTCGAAGGGGAAGCCGGCCCGGAAGGCCTCATATTCATGCAGATCCAGGTCGAAGCTGCGGCCTGCACGGGCGGCGCGGCGGGCATAGATATCCAGCAACTCGGCAGCCACGTCCCGAGCCTTGCGGGCAGCGCGCTGGCGGGCCTTGGCCCATTGGCCGCTGCCCAGGCGGTGTAGCGGCGCATGTTCCGGCGCCGCTCCCGTATAACGGGAGATGAGCTGCAGGGCATGCACCGGCACATAGAGCCGATCTTGGTTGGCGTATTCCAGGGTCAGGTATTCAGTGCGCACTCCGCCCGTGTCCAAAGTCTCCAGTCCGCGGTAACGCCCCACCCCATGCTCCTCGTGGACAACCGGCGCACCGATGGTCAGGTCGGTGAGATCCCGGATGATGGCTTCGGGGTCCCGGTCGGCGCGCCGGCGGCGACGCTGGCGGACCCGTTCACCCAGCAACTGGGGCTCGGCCACCAGACTGATCCCGGCAGCCGGCAACTCCAATCCGGACTCCAGGGGTCCGGTGGTAATGCCATGACCAGAAGCAGCCAGAAACGCCTGCCAGTCACGCAATACCGGCAGCCGTACCTCATGATCCCTGAGCTGCTCCAGCAGGGCTTCGCGCCGGCCTGCGGTTTCTGCCACCAGCAAAGTGCGCGGCTCGCGCTGCGCCAGCTTATCGGTGAGCTTGGCCAGCGGCTGTTCGGCACGCGCATCCACGGTCAGGTCTGGTGGGCGCGCGCTGTCGAAATTCACAGCCCCGGGGGTGTCTGGCAGTTGCTCGAAAGCGCTTAAAATTACGCCTGCGTAGGCATCGATACGATGGCTTAAATCGTCCGGGGTCAGAAACAGTTCCTCGGGTGCAAGTAGCGGTCGCTCGCTGTCGTGAGCGCGTTGGGCATGCCGCTGGCCAACGTCTGCAAAGAATGTATCAGCCAGATCCCGGGTGCCGGCACCGCGGGCGATGATTGTTTCTCGCGGCAGATAGTCGAACAGGCTGGCCGTACTTTCGAAAAACAGGGGCAGGTAGTACTCGATGCCCGCCGAGGCAAAGCCTTCACTCACTTCGCGATAAACCCGAGCCTGGGTGGGGTCGCCCTCGAAGCGCCGGCGAAAGTTCTGGCGAAAGTTGCGTATGCCACCGGCATCCAGGGGAAATTCCCTGGCCGGGAGGACATCGACGGAGGCTATGGTTTCGGATGAAATCTGGGTATCTGGATCGAAATGTCGCAGACTCTCGACTTCGTCATCGAAGAGATCGATGCGTATGGGCGCTGCAGTACCCATGGGAAACACATCGATGAGGGCACCGCGCACCGCAAACTCTCCGTGCTCGGTGACCTGACTGACGCTGCGATAGCCGGCGGCGTCCAGGCGTTTGCGAAAGTTATCCAGGCTAAGACGCTGGCCCTTGACCAGCCTCAGGGAATTGCCATGCACATAGGCTAACGGCGCCAGCCGCTGCATCAATGTGGGCAGGCTGATGAGAACAATGCCCTGGGTCAGTTCCGGCAGTGCAGCGAGCGTGGCGAGGCGCCGCGAAACGATATCCTGGTAAGGGGAGAATACGTCATAAGGCAGCGTTTCCCAGTCAGGGAAATGGTGCAGCGGCACGCTGCCCCTGAAAAAACCGATTTCGGCTTCCAGCCGGTCAGCGTCCCGGGAACTGCTGCAGACGACCAGGACCGGCTGCTTGGTAGCATCAGCAAGCTCAGCCAGGGCCAGCGCGTCGGCGCAACCGTATAGCTGCCCCCAGCGCAGCGGCCCATCGCCGGGCCCGGGCGCCGCTCCCGGCGTTAGAATCAGATGGGGTTTTGACATGTCGCTGCTGTTACCGGGCAAGGCAGTCCGTAGGTTTCAATGGGCGCCCCGGGT
>JBFIQI010000224.1:0-2627 GCA_041609715.1 Gammaproteobacteria bacterium | reverse complement strand
GGTCTTTACTGTCTACGACGCCGTCCCCGTCGCTGTCATATTCGCAACCGTTGCTGTCAACACGCGCTCCGCGCGGGGTTCCGGGGCAGCGATCTGCGGTATCCGGCACGCCGTCGCCGTCACTGTCGGCGGGCGGCGGTGGCGGTGGGGGCGGCGCTTTTTCGCCAAAACCGGCCTGGATGCCAAGGTTGAAAATCACGTCGTTGAGCGTGGGCTCGTCAAGATCGCTGCGGTAGCGGACCTCGGTGCGCAGGCGCACGTCCGACCCTTCGCTCAGGCGAGTCAGGACACCCACGCCAAAATTGGTCATGAGGTTGGCAGTGTCGTCGTAACCCTGGGCCTGACTTTGCTGGGACTTGAGGTAGCCCGCACCAAACAATGCGAAGGGAGAAAAGCGCCCTTCTGCGTTGAATTTGCGCAGGAAATCGATTTCCAGCCCGAACTGGTCAGTTGGATTGTGGCCGTCCATAGTCATGCCGGAGCCGGCGAATTCCACGGCCCAGTTGTTGCCGAAAGGCATGCCGAGCGCGAGGTAGGCGCCTGCCGGGCCGTCATCCACCGCACGCTTGGTGCTGCCGTCAATGCCTGACATCATCGGCGCCACGTACCATCCGTCATCGGCGGCTCTTGCGACGCCGGCCAGAGCGATGCTGGTCAGTATCAAGCCAGCCAAGAAATACTTTTTCATGTCCTCAGTTTCCCGTAGTTTTTAAGTTAATTGACGAAATCGACCGGCCGAAGCTCCAAACCCGATTCCGATCTTGTTGCGATATTTTTTGCGAATTTTCACCCGCCGCTTTTGCATCGCAGCATCGGGTAACCGCCGAAAATTACTGGTTTTCACTGGCTTTGTCAAGGCAGCAGAACCTGTTCAGTGCGCGGATTATGCAGGTCATTGCAGCAATAAGAAAGGGCGGATTCGTCCGTGCATCGGCAGGCGATGACCAGTTGGCGGGATCTGCCCTGTAATATACTTCCGCGAGCCCGGCAGCAGGGGGGAGAGTGCAGGGCAAGGGCGACAAGGGCAAAAAGGTCTTTTGAAAATCGATGAGCGGCCAGGAATTCACACAATTACTCGTTATTGCCCTGGCAACCGGCCTGGCCCTGCTGCTGGGCTATCGTTCTTACCAGAGGCGCTCCGTCCAGCTGGGCGATGAGCCCACGCTGCCGCGGTACATCACTTCGGTGACCCGCTATTGGTTCGGAATCGGTCTGTATTGCGCGCTGGTGGGCGGCGTATTTTTCATGCTCATCTGGCAGTGGCTGCCCATCCAGCCCCTGCTCTCGGCGCTGGCTGGCGACACCAGCGGGGATGGCCTGGCTGGCTTGTTCGAACGGCTTGACGGGCGTACCGTCCTGCCGCTGATTATTGCGGGGCTGTTCCTCCTGCTGCTGACCCTCGAGAGCAGGTTTAACCCACTGCTGCTCGTGCGGGATGCACTTTACGACCTGTTCGCACAGCCACGCCAGGTACAGCAGGTCTACAGCGTTTTGCGTAATTCCCGGCTCTCCGATATCGATGCGGAAATCAAGCGCGAACTTGTCGGGCGGCTCTGGGTGCCGAGCATCGATCCGGGCGATTTTGACAAGTCTGACGAGACGGTGGAGTACCGCTGGGCTTACAGCTGCGTGCTGTTCGACAAGATCAGGTCCTACGCTGACGATTCCTCATACCAGCGCTTTTTCACCGAGCCTTCACTGAAATGGGGAGACATCTGCCTGTCCTTCCAGCGTAGCTCGGAACGGGTCGCGGCCTGGCGGACGACCCCACCGCATTACACCAAGACGGTGCGCCTGATTGCCGACCTGGATAAGCTCGGGGGGCTGCTCGCCCGCCTGCTGGCCTGCATCGTCGTGTTCGGCAGTGCCAGCGAAGATGAGCTCTGGCAAACCGTTCAGCGCCTGGGCGGCAACGTGCACCGGGCCCGCCTCAAGCACACTTATAAGTACTTTCTGACATTCACTTCAGCGGTGGTGGCCGCCGTGCTTGTGGGGCGCGAGGCCTCGGTCTTGCTGCATAACATGATTTTTCCGGATCAGCCGCTGCGACATTTCAGTTTTGATACGTTTCGCTGGGTGCTTTATGCGGTGGCGATCTACGTGATGCCAATTGTGCTGGTATTTGCAGGAAGGGTAGCGGCAGATCGCTTTATCAGCCCCGACGAGCAGCGCTACTACGGTTTTTATACCCTGGTGACGCTAACCGGCTTCGTGCTGAGCACCTCGATGTCGGCATTGATTCTCGGCTTGTCTCAGGAGCCTGAGGGGTTTCGATTTTTTGCGCAGTTTGCGGATTCGATGCGCTGGGGCATCCTGCCCGCCCTGATGGCGGGCTTCGTCGCCTACCAGATGGATACGCCGGTTTCCGACGACGAGCCCAAGACCGTCATGGCCGCACGTGCGCTGGGGCGGTTTCTGGTCTGGGCACTGATTGCCCTGGTCATCACGCTTTATGCAACCGACGAACTGGTGCTCGTGGAGTCACGTCTGCGTTTTACCATAGTGGTGACCACCATGTTCGTGGTGGGAGCACTGGCTGCCGCCGCACGTTTCAAGACCGTTTACGCCAATGGAGCGGTCGCGCGTGAACCCACAACTCAGGCCGCGGATTGACCGTTGCTTGCATG
>JBFIQI010000223.1:0-2648 GCA_041609715.1 Gammaproteobacteria bacterium | reverse complement strand
TCTCAAAAAATGCCGCCCGCGGGCGCCTTTCGCTACCGACTAAAATATTTGCCCTACTTGTTCATGGCATGAATAGCCATCTTGTCCACCGACAGGGCGGCCTCATGCACAGCTTCCGACAGGCTGGGGTGCGCATGAATGGTGCGCTGAATATCCTCGGCGCTGGCGGAGAATTCCATGGCCAGTACCGCCTCGGCGATCAGTTCTCCAGCCATGGGGCCCACGATATGCACGCCCAGTATTTCGTCGTCGTCCCTGGCGGCAATGACCTTGGCCAAACCACTGGCTGCCGCCAGCGCCTGTGCCCGGCCATTGGCCGAAAACGGGAACGTACCGACCTTGTACGGGCGCCCGGAATCCTTGACCTCCTCTTCGGTCTTCCCGACCCAGGCAATTTCCGGGGCCGTGTACATGACCGAGGGAATAACCTGGTAATTGACCTCGGCCACCTTGCCGGCAATGAGGTCCGCAACCGCTACGCCTTCCTCCGAACCCTTGTGCGCCAGCATCGGACCGCGAACGCAGTCACCTACCGCCCAGACATTGCTTACGCCCGTGCGGCATTCTTCATCCACCTCGATAAAACCACGCTGGTCCAGCTTGATACCCACGTCATCGGCAAACAGGCCATCTGTGAAAGGTCGGCGGCCCACGGCCACGATGACTTTGTCGAACTCCACAGACTGGCTGCCCTGCTTGTTCTCATATTCCAGTGTTACACCACTCTTGGTTTTCTTGGCAGACTTAACCATCGCTCCCAGGCGCACATCGAGGCCCTGCTTCTTGAATTGGCGCTGCGCATCCTTGGCGATCTGCCGGTCCGCCATGAAGAGGAAATCATCCATGGCCTCCAGCAGGGTCACCTCGGCCCCAAGTCGCGCCCACACGCTACCCAGTTCCAGTCCGATTACTCCGGCCCCGATAACTCCAAGGCGCTTGGGCACTGCATCGAACTCCAGCGCGCGCCAGGAATCGACGATGATCTTGTCGTCGAAGGGCACATCCTTTAATTCGATCGGGGTGGATCCCGAAGCCAGGATCACGTGGCGGGCCGACAGCGTTTCCGGCTTACCATCATGGGGCGTGAATTCGACCTTGTTGCCCGCCAGCAACCTGCCATGCCCCTGCAGACCGGTGACCTTGTTGGCCTTGAACAGCGCAGTAATGCCGCCGGTAAACTGCTTGACGATCCCGGCTTTGCGCGCCTGCATTTTTTTAAGATCGATCTTGGCGCTTTTGACCTCAATGCCATGGGTCGCGAATTCATGCTGCGCCTTGTGGAACAACTCGGAGGATTCCAGCAGAGCTTTGGACGGTATGCAGCCGGCGTTTAAGCATGTCCCGCCAAAAGCGGTGCTCCCATCATAGTTCTTCCACTCGTCTATGCAGGCAGTACTCAGCCCGTTCTGGGCCGCGCGTATTGCCGCTACATAGCCAGCGGGTCCTGCACCAATCACAATCACATCGAATGATTTGCTCATTTTCTTACCTTTAATTCACGATAGCTGGCGAACCGGCCTGCGGTGCCGGGTCGCAATATGCCAACAGCTCAGACCTGCAGCATCAGGCGCGCAGGGTCTTCCAGTGCATCCTTGATAGCCACCAGGAACAGAACCGCATCGCGTCCGTCAACGATGCGATGATCATAAGTCAATGCGAGGTACATCATCGGCCGCACCACTATTTCTCCATCCACAACCACCGGGCGCTCCTTGATCGCATGCATGCCAAGAATGGCGCTCTGGGGCATGTTGAGGATCGGCGTCGACACCAGCGAGCCGAACACGCCGCCATTGGTGATTGTGAAGGTACCGCCGGTCAATTCGTCCAGAGAAATGCTGCCCTCACGGGCCTTGCGAGCGTACTCATTGATGCCCTGCTCGATCTCGGCAAAGCTCATCTGGTCTGCATCGCGCAACACCGGCACTACCAGGCCACGCTCTGTAGACACCGCGATGCCCACGTCGGAATAATCGTGGTAAATGATATCCCCGTCTTCGACAGATGCATTCACCACGGGGAACTGCTTCAGCGCCTCGGTGGCGGCCTTGACGAAGAACGACATGAAACCCAGTTTCACCCCGTGGGCTTGTTGGAAGCTCTCCTTGTACTTTTTGCGCAAGGCTATCACTTCGCTCAGATCCGCCTCGTTGAATGAAGTCAACATGGCCGCGGTACTTTGCGCTTCGACCATCCGCTCTGCGATGCGCGATCGCAATCGCGTCATGGGTACGCGTCGCTCTTCGCGATGGCCGGTAACGGTTGCCGGGCTGGGTGGCGCTTTGGCCGAGGCTTTCTCGTCCTTACCGCCACCGCCCTCGATGAAGGCCATCACGTCCGCCTTGGTCAGCCTGCCATCACGGCCACTGCCCTTGATTTTTGCGGGATCCAGATCATGCTCGTCGATTAACCGGCGTACCGAAGGCGAGAGCTTGCCCGCCGCCTGGCCTTTATCCTCTTGCCTTTCATTCGCCCCTGATTGCGTAGCGCGCTTGTTGTCTTCTTGCGCATTTTCGGTGGCAGCGTCCTTGCCACTGCCGCCCGGCTCGACCTGGACCGAGTCATCGAGTATCGCCAGCAATTCACCACTGGTTACCGTAGTGCCATCTTCAATCTTGATTTCTTTAAGCACCCCGGCAGCCGGGGCC
>JBFIQI010000222.1:0-2668 GCA_041609715.1 Gammaproteobacteria bacterium | reverse complement strand
GGGCCGGACACTCTTTATGGCCTTGAGCATGATGCCGGCCATGATATTGCCAATAAAGGTAGTCGAGGACAAAGCGATGGCCGCGCTCAACAATATACCGATCAGGCTCAGCAGCTGGCCGCGCAACGAGTCACTTATTGGCAGGGCGACGATGACGGTCAGGCCTGCTGCAAAAGTCAGCCCCAACATGATCAGCTGGAATCGAAACTGAGCGTCCGGATTGTCCTTCCATTGACGTTTTAACAGCCAGTTTATCGCGGCCAGTCCGATGGTGACGCCGGCCAGCACGCCAAGCACTGGCACGAAGCGCAACGCACCCGTAGCAATCTGATTCAGGTATTCCAAGCAGACTCCTTATCTAACCGAGCAAGTGCCACAAGCGACATTTCACATAGCCAAGAATGACCCCTCGCGTGCCCGGCAGCAAGCGCGGGCGCGGGTTGCACCGGCCTGTCCTTAGCATTTTCACGTTGACAGCGCTGCGCTGCCAGCGCCTAATTTGGCCCACTGGAAACCGCGGAGTTCGTCATGGACATAGTATTGCAGAGTCTGATCATAGAGTGGGAGAACTTCCTGAAGGCCGCCCCGCGCCTGTTATTCGCCGTGGTCGTATTTTTGCTCATCCTGGCGGCGGGGAAGCTAGCAGGTCGCGGTCTGAGCCTGGTTTTGGCGCGCGCGGAGTCGCCTCTCACCCACCGCGAGTTTTTCCGCAAGCTGGTCGTCTGGATATTCGTGTTCTTCGGCATAGCCATTGCTATGAACGTCATGGGCCTGGGAGGCGTAGCGGCCGGGTTGCTTACGGGAGGTGGGGTCACGGCCGTGGTCCTCGGATTCGCCTTCCGTGAAATCGGAGAGAACTTCCTGGCAGGTTTTTTTCTTGCCTTCAGCCGTCCGTTTCGCCATGGCGACCTCATCCGATCCGGCGATCTGGAGGGTGTCGTCACCGGCACCGAAATCCGCTCTACCAAGATCCGTACGGCTGAGGGTAGCGACATATTTATTCCCAGCAGCCAGCTGTTCAAGACTCCGCTCATCAACTACACGCTTGATGGTCTGCGGCGCCTGGAATTCAAAGTGGGCATAGACTATCGTAACGACCCGAAAGCCGCCGCCCAGCGCATTTTAGAGCAGGTCGCGCAGGATAAAAATATTCTTACCGACCCGGCGCCCTTTGCCGGCATCAACGCGCTTGCGCCTTCCTATGTTGAACTCAGCGTCACTTTTTGGTTGGATAAATTCAAGATCGATGCGGATATCCGCACGATACGCTCCGACCTGATGGATCGTTGTCGAAGAGTTTTGCTGGAAGATGGTTATACTGTCAGCGCTGAAGTCAGCACTGCGGTCGGCCTGACTGCAGCGCACAGTATTCCTGTCGAGCTGAATCAACGCTGATAACTTAAGAATATGACCGGACAGAATAAAGAAAATGACGGATCCACAAACCACTGGTGGGGCGATTTCGATCTGCACTCCGGAACATGGGCCCGCTGGACCATCGGACCCACCGAATTTCTGGCAAGATCGCTGAGCAACGAGTGGCGCTTCGCCTGGAAGTCCAGCCGCGACATGCTCAGTGAACAGGTCGGGTTTGAAGACCAGGTGGATATCGACCCGGCCGAAACAATGTACACGCTGCGTCGCTATGCGCTGGAAGACATGGGCGATCGCCTGCGGCTTATACCCCGGCTTGCCAATCGGGCTGTGGTGGTGCGCCCGGAGACGCCGCTGTTCCTGCCACCAAATCAGCGCGCAACCCTGTATGTCAGTACCGGTGTCTGGATCTCCATTGAGCCGGCAATTGACAGCCCAGAACCGCTGTTCGAAATTCCGATATACCGCTCGTCTGATACGTGGTTTGGACCGAGCACCATTGACGGCGAACTTTGCTATAACTCAGTGACCAGCGCGCGCACGGACGCCCGACTACTGGCGCAAGTCCCGCATCGGGCGTTTACGCCCATCGATATTTCGAACAACGGCGAGGACGCGTTGGAAATTGAGTTTTTGCGCGTGCCAGTAACGCTATTGTCCTTGTACGCGGGTTCCAGCGGGCGCTTGTGGACCGACCAGGTTACTTTCGAGCGCGAGCAGGGAGAATCATCGGCAAGCCTGCGCATTACCTCGCATGACGCCCTGGAGTCCGCCACCGAGATGAAACTCTCAGAGCCCAGAGAAACAAAAAGCGCCGGCATCGTGCATTCGTTCAGCAAAATTTTTAACAAGGCAAGCTGACAATCGATGGAACAATTTATTAACTCATTGAGCCAGGAAACCCTGCTGACCTGGATGCGGGCAGGCTTCGTGCTGTTTGCAGGCCTGATCGTCGCGCGTTTGCTGAGCGCTGCGCTATATAAAATGACCGTTGGCCGCATGGGCTTGCATGCCGCAACGACCCTCAAGCGCGTGGTTTTTTATGTCGTTGCAACCATCATTTTTATGGCTGCGCTCAAGGAACTCGGATTTAGCCTCGGCGTATTATTAGGGGCGGCCGGCGTCCTATCTGTCGCCCTGGGCTTTGCGTCTCAGACCTCTGCCTCGAATCTTATCAGCGGCATCTTTCTGGTGGCAGAAAGTCCTTTTAAGATCGGTGACATAATAAGGATTGGCACCTTTACCGGAGAAGTACTTTCCATTGATTTGCTGTCGGTAAAAATTCGCACATTCG
>JBFIQI010000221.1:0-2727 GCA_041609715.1 Gammaproteobacteria bacterium | reverse complement strand
GAGCCTTCTGCATAATGCAGCCAATACGTGTAGCTGACCCGCGCCTCACGCCCTTCGGGCCTGAGCCCCTTACCCGATCCGTAGCGATCCACCAGATACTCGATTATTGCACCGGACTCCGCCACCGTGATTTCGCCATCAACGATAAGCGGCGACTTACCCAGCGGGTGAACCGCAGCGAGCGAATCCGGTGCCAGCATGGTCACGGGATCGCGCTTGTAAGAAACAATCTCATACTTCAGCGCAAGCTCTTCCAAAAGCCACAGGATGCGTTGCGAGCGCGAGTTTTCAAGATGGTGAACTTTAATCATGTCGAGCATCCGGATATTGGGTTTGGCCTGGAAACCGATTATGGTTGGCACGCGCATTTTGCGCCCAACACAATCAGGTTGCCATAGCTGCCATGAGCTTCGCTGAGCTGGTACTTCGCATCGGCGTCACATTCGTGTCGTGGGTGATGCTCTACATGCACTTGCTGATGATGCTGGTGGTGCGGCTTGCGCAGTGTCCGGGCGGCGACGTCAGCCCCTGGCAGGTCACACTTATGACAGGGGCAATGGCTTTCGGAAGCTCGTTTGCGCTGTTGTACGGCCATGGCGTCCGGGGCATGCGCGACGTCTTTCGTTACTTCGCGCTGCCGTTGCTGGTGCTGGTGCCATGGGCACTTTGGCTGAGCCTGCCCTACCTGACCGGCACCACTTTTGGAACCCTGGGCGTGTGCGAGGTGCGACTGGCGGAAATCTCCGGCGCAGGCGCCGCCGGCTGGCAGCGCGTCTGGGCGCCCGTGCAGCTGATCGTGCTGCTGGCGATTGCGGTAAACGGCTGGCGGGCGTGGCGCCCGGATGCGGGTCAACACCCGTAGCGGGACTTTCCAGACCCCCGCCGATCCCGATCAGGCCTTGCGCGCGTAGCTGATCTCCATGGACTTTACTTCCTCACCGCCTTGCACGGTGAAAAAGCTTTCCATCAGGTGGTGGTCGGTGTCCTTGAGTGTTATCACGGTGCGCTTGTCCATGGGCCTGCCGTCTGCCGGGTTCGGGAAACTGCTGTGCATCGTCCAGACCATGCCGGAGCCATCAACCGAGCCCGTTTCCATCTGCATCCAGGTGCTGGCGTTGTCGATCCAGAAGGCCTGGTATTGCCCCGAGGTGCCGTTGTAGCCCCAGAAACCGATTCCCGCAAAGGGCTCGTACGCGCCCTCGATACCCTCGACGGGGTCGCCGGTAAAGGTCTGCCGCAGGTAGCGCCCACCCAGCACCCAGTCATTGACCATGGTGCCGGTACTGGTCATGGGCTCGCCCTGGCCCATCCACAGCCTGACCACGGTGCTGAACGTGCCTGCGAACGGATTCAGCCTCTCGTGCTCGCTGGTGCGCGGACCCATTTCCTGGATTTGTTCTGTCTTCTTTATCATGCTCTTGTACCCCGCGTGGTGTATCTGAGTGTCAGCGCCTGAAACAAGCCGGGCCCCCCGACCCTACACATAGGTATGGTAAGTGGGGTCGTAGCGCATGGCCTCGATGTGGCGGCGAATATTTTTCGGGCGCTTCGCCTGTGCAAGACCCGTTTCCCACGCCAGTTCCGCCACCGCGACAGCGATATCCAGCGACACTTCGCCAATCTTGTCCAGGGGCGGGTAGGTGCGCCCATGCGCAATGTCATCCTCGTCCACTTTACTTGCCACCGTCTTGGCAGCCACGAAAAACATGTCCTCGGTCACGTGCCGCGACCGGCTTGCCATGACGCCAAGCCCGACGCCTGGAAAAATATATGCGTTATTGCCCTGCCCCGGGATGTATGTCCTGCCCTTGTACTTGACAGGGTTGAACGGACTGCCGCTGGCGAACACCGCACGTCCTGATGTGTACTTGTATGCCTCCTCCGCCGTGCATTCGGCTTTGGAGGTGGGATTTGAAAGGGCAAATATGATCGGCCGTTCGTTGAACTTTGCCATGGACCTGAGAATTTCTTTGGAAAAAGAGCCCGGCTGACCGGAGGCCCCCATGATGGCGGTGGGCTTCAATGCCTTGACGGCCTCGTGAAAATCCGTGATCTGCTCATGGCGGTGCGCATAACGCGCCTTGTGGTCGTTCAGACGCTCCCTGCCTGCTACGATCAACCCGGTGGTATCCATAAACCAGCAATGCCGGCGCGCCTCGGCCTTGTCCATGCCTTCCTCAACCATCAGCGCCGTCAGCATGTCGCCAATGCCCATAGAGGCCGCCCCGGCGCCGAGGAACAGGAACTTCTGATCACTCAGTTTGCCGCCTGAGATTCTCAGCGAAGACAGGATACCGGACATCGCAACGCTGCCCGTGCCCTGGATGTCGTCGTTGAAAACACAGAATCGATCGCGGTATTTCTTCAGCAACGGGAAAGCATTGGGATTTGCGAAATCCTCGAACTGGATCAGAACTCCCGGGAACGCTTCGTTTGCCGCCTGCATGAAGCTCTCGACCATGTCATCGTAATCCTGACCGCGCAGCCGGGGCTTCTTATGCCCGAGATAAAATGGCGCATCAAGAAGCTCCTGGTTCTCGGTACCTACATCCAGCATCACGGGCAGACATTGCTCGGGTGGAACCGCCGCACAGGCCGTGTACAACTGCAGTTTGCCCACGGGAATACCCATGCCGTTCGCGCCCAGGTCACCGAGGCCCAGAATGCGCTCGCCGTCGGTGACCACGATGATACGCACATCGCGGTGCGGCCAGTTGGCAAATATTT
>JBFIQI010000220.1:0-2817 GCA_041609715.1 Gammaproteobacteria bacterium | reverse complement strand
CGGGCCACCTCCTCCACCAGATCGGCTTCGATCTCGATATCAAACCGGTGGCTTGGTGCTGTCACTTGCCAGCCCGCGTCCACACTCTCAACCGGCATGCCCAGTCTCTGGAATATCTCGGTCACGGTGTTGTCGGGAATCTCGGTGCCCAGCAGGCGCTTGAGATACTGTCGCCTGAGCATCACCTTACTGCGCTCGGGCAGGTGCTCGCGGGATTCGGTAACAGTGGTGGGTCCGGGTTCACCGCCGGCGATTTTCAGTACCAGCGCGGTTGCGCGTTCAATAGCCCGCAACTGCAATTCGGGATCCACGCCCCGTTCAAAGCGGTGCGAAGCATCAGTGTGCAGACCAAAAGAGCGCGCAACCCCGGCGAGGGATTGTGGATCGAAATAGGCGCTCTCCAGGAACACGTCACGCGTCTTGGCACGCACCCCGGAGCCCTCCCCGCCCATGACACCAGCGATAGCCAGGGGCCGCGCATGATCTGCGATAACGGTAACAGCTTCGGTCAATTCAACTTCCTGACCATCCAGCAGTACCAGCCGCTCGCCAGGCGACGCTGCCCGCACCCTGATACCCGAGTCGAGCTGAGAGAGGTCAAAGACATGCATGGGCTGGCCAAGTTCGAGCATTACGTAATTGGTAATGTCAACCAACACATGTATGGGACGTATCCCGCCCCGGCGCAGCCGCTCGCGCATCCAAAGAGGAGTCACAGCCGCCCCATCGACGTTTCGAATTACGCGTCCCGTATAGCGCGGGCAACTCCGCGGCGAAAGAATCTCGACCTCGAAGGTTTCCTCGGAGCTGGCCGCCACCGGTGCCACTTCGAGAGTACTGAAGTCCTGTTGAAATGCAGCTGCCACCTCGCGCGCGATGCCCTCCATGCCAAGGCAGTCGCCCCGATTGGGGGTCAGATCTACATCGATTATCGAGTCGTCCAACCGCAACAAGTCGCGCAGATCGGCCCCCGGGCTGCCGGCGCCCAGCAAATCCATAATACCCTCGTGATCTTCACTCAGGCCAAGTTCCCTTGCCGAGCAGAGCATGCCTTTGGATTCGACGCCGCGTAGTTTTGTCCGCTTGATTTTCAGGTTACCCGGCAGGCATGCGCCCACCATCGCCACCGGCGCGTGCATGCCCGCATAGACGTTGCTGGCACCACAGACAATTTGCAGCGTTTTGCCCTCGGCAACTTCCACAGTACAAACCCTCAGCTTGTCCGCATCGGGATGCTCACGGACATCCTTGAGTTCGCCCACTACGACATCCGAGAACTTCGCCGCCGCGGGTGTGATGGAATCTACCTCCAGGCCGACGCGGGTCAGTTGGGCAGCCAGGCTCTCGGTATCTGCTTCCAGTCCGAGCCAGCGGCACAACCATGCTTCACTGATCTTCATACCGCCGCCCTAATTGAACTGCCGCAGAAAGCGCAGGTCGTTTTCAAAAAAGGTGCGAATATCACGAACTCCGTATCGCAACATGGCGAGTCGCTCCACGCCCATGCCAAATGCGTACCCCGTGTACTCATCCGGATCGATGCCCACGTGCCGAAAGACTGCCGGATGCACCATCCCGCAACCCAGAATCTCCAGCCAGCCATTGCCAGCGTCTACGTCCACCTCCGCTGAGGGCTCCGTAAAGGGAAAGTACGAGGGCCGGAAGCGAACCCGAACGTCTTTTTGAAAAAACGCTGAAAGGAAGTCGTGCAGCACGGACTTCAAATTGGCGAAGCTGACATCGCGATCCACCAGCAGTCCTTCCACCTGGTGAAACATGGGTGTGTGTGTCTGGTCTGAGTCGCAGCGGTAGACACGCCCGGGCGCGATGATTCGTAGCGGCAACCCATCCCGCATCATGCTGCGAATCTGAACCGGCGATGTATGAGTGCGCAGCAGGCGCTGCCCTGGCAGATAAAATGTATCGTGCATAGCGCGAGCCGGGTGATGAGCCGGAATATTGAGCGCCTCGAAGTTATGAAACTCGTCCTCGATCTCCGGTCCCTCAGCCACCGCAAATCCGGCTTCCATGAACAAGTCTTCGATGAGTTCCATGGTGCGGGTGACCGGATGCAGGCTGCCGGCACCGTAGCCGCGTCCGGGCAAAGAAACATCCAGGGTCTCAGAGGCCAGACGGGACTCCAGCAGGTCTTTCTGCAGAGCGGCTTTCCTTGCCTCGACGGCCTCTGCGAGCGCCTGCTTGGCCGCATTGATTTTCTGACCCGCCCGGGGGCGCTCCTCCGGGCTCAGCTTGCCCAGCGACTTGAGCAATGCAGTGAGGGCCCCCTTCTTGCCGAGGTAAGCAACCCTAACCTCGTCGAGTTCTGCAAGCCCGGTAGCTTCCTCAACCCGGGCCAGGGCCTCATCGAGCACTTTTTCTGTTGCTGCATTTGTCATTCTGTTCCGCGCCTGTTGCATCAAAAAAGGGAAAAGACCAGCGGCCTTTTCCCTCGGTGTTTCGACGTGCCTGAGTGGCACGCAGAGTCCTGTCAGGACAGGCTGGCCTTGGCAGTCTCGGCGATGGCCTTGAAACCCTCCGGATCGTGCACGGCAATATCTGCCAGTACCTTCCGGTCAATTTCAATTTCCGCTCGCTTGAGACCGTTCATCAGTCGCGAATATGAGAGACCGTTCATACGCGCTGCCGCATTGATACGAGTTATCCACAGGGCGCGGAACTGGCGCTTGCGTTGGCGCCGGTCACGATAGGCATACTGCCCGGCTTTGATGACAGCCTGCTTGGCGACCCTGTATACCTTGCGTCGTGCGCCGTAATAGCCTTTCGCCTTGTCCAGAATTTTCTTGTGACTCGCCTTGG
>JBFIQI010000219.1:0-2904 GCA_041609715.1 Gammaproteobacteria bacterium | reverse complement strand
GTGACCAGCGTTCCTATGACCAGGAAATAAAAGGTCACGGTTTCGGGGCTTTCGTAGCGGCCCAGGTAGCGCAGGATGACCTGCAGAATGGCATGCATTAGCGCCGCACACAGCGCCACCATGACGCCAAGCGTGTGCACCTCTCCCGTCGGGCGCAGCATGATGACGACACCGATCAACCCGATGACCACCGCCGACCAGCGATAAGGCCCGACGCTCTCACCGAGAAACAGCAGGCCCAGTATCGGAATAAACAGCGATGACGTGAAAAGAAAAGCGGTCGTGTCTGCCATGGGCATCAGGGAAAAGGCGGCGAAGGTCGTGATCAGGCTCGCGGAACCGAGCAGCGCTCTTATACCGACCGCCGCCGGCTTACTGCGCACTATGAGGATGTCGCGTCGACCGAAGGCGAATACAAGCAGCAGGAACGGCAGGCTGGCGATGAGGTTGCGATAAAAGGCGATCTCGATCACCGAGTGATTCTCGCTCAGCAATTTTGCAAACAGGTTCATGACCGTGAACATGAAGAATGCGCCCAGACCTGCCAGCATGCCCAGCACGACGTGCTCGTGGTGCTCGGGAGCGGACTTTTCTTTTTTCATCCTGGCTATTCCCGAATCAGCAGAATCGGATCGGATGCGACCGCTATTTAGTCAAAAGGCGGCCTTTCCCGGGCTTGGAACGGTCGCGGTTGCCGTGCTACGTGCCTGCCTGCCGCGTGTAGTAGCTCCGGGTCGCCTCCCAGGCCACCTCCCGCAGCGCTTCCGCAGTGGCTTCTCTTAAGCGGGGCGGCCGATAGTCGAGTTCCGCGGGGGACTGCTGGAACAGGGCCGCGTAGAAAACGCAGGCGGCAAGATAAGTGCCGGCCAGCGTCGGATGCTTCCTGTCCTTCATGATCAGAGAGATGTCAGGGTGCTGCTGGCGCGCCTGCTCGAACGCCAGGCCAACCGGCACCACCAGGGAATCCACGAAATTTCCCATGATCGTGTAGCTGGTATCCAGGGGCGCCGTCATTTCCGGCCGATCCGTGTAGGCCCAGGTCATGAAGAAGACGGTGTCGGCACCCGCCTTGGTGATCTCCTTGTGGAACGCACGGGATGCATTGCGGAAATTCTTGAGCATGCCTTTGTTCACGGCCTCCAGGCTATAACCCTGAAGGACCACGACGTCCCAGTCCTCGCTCTTGAGAATTGCCCTGAGCGCCGATGCATGCTCGGATAATCTGGCGCCCGATATCGTCATCAGCTTCAGCACGCCGGCACCATCGCCTGACTTGTCCGCGGCGTTTATCAGCTGCCGCAGGTAGTTGTGCAGCCCGTTATTGTAGTAGGTGAAGCTGTTACCTATGAACAGGATGTTTTCCGGCGCATCGATCGATGTGACTTTCGGCACCGGCGCAGCCTGCGCCTGCAATGCGATGAGCGCTCCCGCAAGAAGCAGCGCACAGACCCTGATATAAGCCAGCATCTTCTTCCCCGGAATCTCGATATTCGCAACCTTAGTGCGCCCGGGGAAGCAAATGCAAGATCACCGCGCGGTTCTCGTTGCGTCCGCTTCCTCGACCAGCCAGTCGATCATCGCCTTGATCTTTGGCGTCTTGTTCGCGCCCTTCGGGCACACCGCATAGAAGGCCACGTCACTGGGCAGCACGAAGCTGAACGGCCGGACCAGGCGGCCGGCCTCGAGGTCCGCCTGCACCAGCGGCTGCAGGCCCAGGGCCACACCCTGTCCTGCGATACAGGCCTGCAGGAGCACGTTGATGTCATCAATCGTCTGGCCCTGGTGCCCGGCCACATCTTTCATGCCGGCCTGCTTCAGCCAGGTTGCCCAGTAGCGTTCGCTGTTATGGTGCAGGAGTGGAAAGCGCACAAGGTCGCCGGGTTCTTTCAGTCCATCGGGACCCGCGACCAATGATGGCGCGCAAACGGGGAACATCTCCTCCCCAAACAGGCGCTGCGTGAAAACATTCTCCCAGTCTCCACCGCCATAGCGAATGGCGAGATCGATGCCCTCCGATTGAAAATCCACCAGGCGCGCCTTGATGCTGACCTGCACCTTATATTCGGGATAGCGCTTCTGAAAACCAGGCAGGCGAGGAAACAGCCAGCGCGACGCCAGCCCGGGCAATGTGCTGATGGTCAGCTTTCCATGATCCTCATCGGTGACCCGGATCCCTTCCACGGCCTGGCTTATTTCGTTGAATGCACCACGGATGCGAAGCGCGAACTTGCGCCCGTCCGGCGTCAGCTCGACACCGCGCGGCAGGCGCCTGAAAAGTGAGCGGCCCAGATAGTCCTCGAGCTGCTGAACCTGGCGGCTGACCGCCCCATGGGTCACGTTCAATACTTCGGCAGCCTCGGTCAGGCTGGTGTGGCGAGCAGCGACATCGAATGTACGCAGCGCTTTTATCGGCAGCTTGTTCGTCATATGATTTTTTTTCACAGATAGATATGAAATTATATCGATTTTCATTCAGTTACAGGTCTATTACAATCCTTTTTGTGAAAAAATCTATTAGCAATTTAGCTCAAGGAAGTAGCCAATGAGACTCAAAGAAACCACCCAGACCAACCGCCTGAATGCCCAGCCCAGCCAGCGCTCGCGCAGCAGGGAACGGGCCGGCTGGATGGAGCGCCGCCACAAGAAGGCGCGGGGCGTCTCGCCGTCATTGTTTACCTGGCGCTACTGATCGGGAGAGCGGGCGCGCACGGCGCGGCAGGTCAGCGGCGCCGCATCCGCAGCACCGTATCGACAGGCGGGTTCTCGAGAGTGAGCACGGTGCCGTCAGGCCAGGTGGCATTGACCGACTCGACCTCGGAGGCGTCGCCCAGGCCGAAGGTAAGATCCGGCGTCTGATCGGTCATCAGGCCAACGCCGTTCATGAGTTCGCGCATGTAACTCGTG
>JBFIQI010000218.1:0-2905 GCA_041609715.1 Gammaproteobacteria bacterium | reverse complement strand
TAACCTGTCCATTCCACCTGGCGGGCGTCGTCGGCGATCTCCAGCGGGTCCCGCGTGTCCAGCATTACGGCCACTTCCTCCGTTCCCGGAGCCTGGGTCTTGAGCATGTTCTGCAAGGCCTTGGGGTGCGGGCCATGGGTGAAGCCGCAAGGGTGCAGCGAAATCATGCCCGGGTGAATGTTGTCTCGCGAGAAGAACTCGCCGGCGTGATAGAAAATCACTTCGTCAAAGTCGTCGTTGTTGTGGAAGAACGGTACCTTGAGCGCTCCTTCATCGGTTTCAAAAGGGCGCGGCACGAAGGTGCAGACCACGAAGCGGCCGGCCACAAAGGTGGTATGCGCCGAAGGTGGCAGGTGATAGCGGTGACTCATCAGGGGCCGGATGTCGCGCCAGTTGATGCGCACGGGCAGCAGGTCGCCATGCCAGCCCACCGCGTCCAGGGGATTGTAAGGAAACGTGATGCGCGTCAGCTGGTCCAGCCGCTTGACCACCACCGTCCACTCCTGTTCGTCCTGCTGGGCGCGAAACGCGTCGTCAATCGCCGGCACATCCAGCATGGCCGGATCAAAGATGGCGTGCGGGCCCAGCAGCCCCTTGTCCGGCAGCCGATAGCTGTCGTTGGTGGCCTCGATAAGCAACACCTGCATGGGCGCCTGGATTTCGATGCGCCACATTGTGCCGCGGGGCAGCATGACATAATCACCAACCCGGATTTGCAGGTGCCCATAGTCGCAGAAAAGATCACCGGCGCCTTCGTGGATGAACAGCAGTTCGTCACCGTCACTGTTGCGTACCAGCTGATCCATGGACCTGGAAAACTTCCAGAAGCGCATTTGCACGTGCCGGTTCCTGAGCAGCATGCGCGCATCCCAGGGCGAGGATCCGGCCGGCTCAAACTTGTTGGTATCGAAGGCCCTTGGCTTCAGCGGGCCCTCGAAGGACGTCCAGCCCGTCGGCGGACGCGCATGGTACATGTGGCTGGCGGGCCCGAAAAAACCTTCCTTGCCCAGCTCACGCTCGTAAGTCCCTTCCGGCATGTCAGCATGCGCCTGACGGGAAGAAAGGCCTTCGACACGCGGAAACGCTATCCAGTTTTTCATATCAGTTGCCCGCCTGCTCAGATGACGCCGCGACGCTGCTGGTCGCGTTCGATGGACTCGAAAAGTGCCTGAAAATTACCTTCGCCGAAGCCCTCATTGCCCTTGCGTTGGATGATTTCGAAAAAAATCGGCCCGATGTTTGTCTGGGTAAAAATCTGCAGCAGCAGACGTTTTTTGGTTTCCGGATCACCGTCTATCAAGATCCGGTTCTCGCCCATGCGTGCCAGGTCCTCGCCATGCCCGGGCAGCCGCTCGTCCACCATCTCGTAGTAGGCATCCGGGACATCCAGGAATTCCACGCCGTTGCCGCGCAGGCCCTCAACGGTCTCGTAAATATCGTCGGTAAACAGGGCAATGTGCTGGATGCCCTCGCCCTTGTATTCATCCAGGTATTCCGCAATCTGCGACTTGTCATCCGCTGACTCGTTGATCGGGATGCGCACCTTGCCATCGGGGCTGGTCATTGCCTTGGACACCAGGCCGGTCTGCGCGCCCTTGATGTCGAAATAGCGAATTTCGCGAAAATTGAACAGGCGTTCGTAAAAATCTGCCCACTGCTCCATGTTGCCCTGGAACACGTTGTGGGTCAGATGATCGATATAGGTCAGGCCCAGACCGCGTGGGTTACGGTCGACGCCTTCGAAGAAATCGAAATCCTCGTCGTAGATACTCTGATCGCCGTACTTGTCCACGAGATACAGGATGCTGCCCCCGATCCCCTCGATCATCGGCGTGCTCACCGCCACCGAATCCACCTTCTGTGAAAAAGCGACCGCCCCGCGCTCGACGGCGCGCGATTGAGCGTACCGCGCGTCTTTAACGCGCATCCCGAATCCGCAGGCACATGGGCCGTGCAGTTTCGCAAAGTCTGCGGCAAAACTGCCCGGCTCGGCATTGACCAGGAAGTTGATCCCGCCCTGCCGGTAAAGGGTGATGTCCCGCAGCCGGTGCCTGGCCACGGCAATAAAACCGAAGCTGGTGAACAGGGCGTCCAGCAAGGATCTGTCGGGCGCGGCAAATTCCACGAACTCAAAGCCATCGGTGCCCATCGGATTTTCGAATACATCCGTCATGTCTGCTCTCCGTTTGTGTCGCCCGGATAGCCCGTTGGCCCGGGCCGGCGGAATGGGGCAAGCTGAATAGTTGCAATTGCAACAATTATAGTTACAATTGAAACAAATGCAAGCCTGGTGAACCGCATGAGCACCGCCCGCACTGCGCCATTAATCCTCGAAGACTTCCTGCCCTACAGGCTTTCCGTGCTGTCGAACACCATCAGCTCAGCGATCGCAGGCGCCTATGCCAGCCGCTTTGGCCTGACGGTCGCGGAATGGCGCATTATTGCGGTGCTGGGTCGCTTTCCAGGCATCTCGGCCCGGGAAGTCGCGGAAAAAACGGCCATGGACAAGGTTGCGGTAAGCCGGGCCGTGGGACGGCTGCGCGCTGCGGACTATGTCAATCACGCAGTCGCCAGCGACGACCGGCGGCGTTCTGTGCTGGAACTGTCTGCCCGCGGGCGGGACCTGCTTGGCCAGGTGGCGCCGATGGCCAGGGCCTACGAGGCTAAGTTGCTCGACGGCCTGAGTGGCGAAGATCGACAACACCTGGAGCGTGCGCTGTCGAACCTGCTGGATCGGGCGCAGAAGATCGGCCCGCTGAGCGGGAATTAAGCGGCATCAGTTTCCGAGTTCGGTACGCACCGAAAACAGTTCCGGAAACAATTTGATGTCCAGCGCCTTGCGCAGGAATGACACGCCCGAAGAACCACCGGTACCGCGTTTGTAACCGATGATGCGTTCAACGGT
>JBFIQI010000217.1:0-2909 GCA_041609715.1 Gammaproteobacteria bacterium | reverse complement strand
TGAATGACGCACAATGGCCTGCTGGTAGTCTTCAGGAAGGAGGTCATCGACAATCTGCGTGACAGGCGGACCCTGATGTCTGCGCTGTTTTTCGGGCCGCTTTTCGGGCCGATCTTTTTCGCAATTGTGATGAGCATGACGCTCAAGCTTGCCATTTCTGATTCGGAACAGCCGCTCAGCCTCGCGGTAATAGGTGCGCAGCATGCCCCGAACCTGCTCATTCACCTTGAGCAGAATAACGTGGAGCCCCGGCGTCTGACTTCGGCGAAGCCGGCGAAGGAACTGGTACGCAATCGCGACGAACAGCTGGTCATGGTGATACCTGGTGATTTTGGTGAGGCGCTGGCAGACGGCCACCCTGCAGTGATCCAGCTGGTCACCGACAAAGCGGACCGGGAGGCAGGAAAAGACCTGGCCAGGGCCATGGCCATGATAGAGAGTTACAAGCAGAAACTCGCGCTCCTGCGTTTGCAGGCACGCGGCATCAATCCGATGATTGCGGTCCCGATACTGGTCAGGGAATCGGATGTTTCCACGCCCAGCGCACGCTCGATCCTGATATTGGGCATGGTCACCTATTTCCTGTTCTTTGCCACGCTGATGGGCGGCCTGTACCTGGCCATCGATTCAACGGCGGGAGAACGTGACCGCGGTTCACTGGAGCCCCTGCTGACCTTGCCCGTTTCCCGGGCACAGCTGCTGGGTGGAAAACTGGCCGCAACCGGCGCCTTCATGGTGCTGTCCCTGCTGATGGTGCTCGCGGCCTTTTCCCTGAGCATTTCCTACATCCCCCTCGAAGAAGTCGGCATGAGCGCAAATTTCGGGCCGGCGGTGGTCGGAAAGGCTTTTCTGATCGTGCTCCCTTTTGTGGTTTTCGGGGCCGGACTTCTGACGCTGGTTGCCAGCTTTACGCGCAGCTACAAAGAGGCGCAGAGCTACTTGTCATTTGTGCTGCTTGTCCCGACCCTGCCCATCGTCTTTGCGGGAATCTACGGGCTGCAGCCATCGGCACCCCTGATGCTTGTGCCCAGCCTGAGCCAGCATCTGCTGATCACGGAACTCATGAAGGGGGCGCCCCTGAATCTCCTGCACACCGCAATCTCGGCGCTCAGCACGTTGACGCTTGGTGCGGTGCTCGCAACGGTGGCGGCCAGGCTTTATGGGCGCGAGGGCATCCTGGGCTGATCAGATTGGCATCGCAAAGCGGAGGCAATCAGAAATCGATTCCGTAGCTACCGGCCTTCAGGCACTTCTTGATCATTCCGCCTTCTTGCTGTGCAGAGAGATCGACGGTACGAAACTCCTGCGGCCGGTTGCCTTTTGAATCCATGACGATATACACGCGCGGCTGAATCTGTGCGTCGCGATTCTGCTGAATTACAAAGCCCACCTCACCCGTGGCAAGCTCCACCAGGGAACCGGTCGGATAGTATCCGAATGCAAGCGCGAACTCGTTAACCAGGGCGCCATCGAAGTCGATGTCCCGCTGAGACTTGAGGTAACGCATAGCCTCGTAGGCAGTCGCTCTGCGCCCGTAGCTTCTCTCGCTGATCATGGCGTCGAACATGTCCACGATCGCGGCAATGCGTCCGAGCATGGGAATGCTATTGCCTGCCAGGCCACGCGGGTATCCCGATCCGTTGTGGCGCTCGTGATGAGCGGCCACCAGCTCCAGAAGCTGGCTGTTCTCCGGATCGGCGTTCGAAATAATCTCCAGGCTGTATTCGACGTGACGGCGAAGCTGGTGCAGTTCGCCCGAGGTCAATGCCAGGGCGCTCGGCCTGTTCAGAAGCTCTTTGGGTGTACGCGTCTTGCCAATGTCCAGGAGCGCGCCGCCCAGCGCCAGCGTTTCCAGCATGCCACGCGGGAAACGCATATGCCGGCCCATGGCTGCTCCCAGCACCGCGCAGGCCACCGCGTGCCCATACAGGTAATCTCCGCCTGCCTGGGTGCGCACCAGATAGAGCATCGCATCCGGCATGCGTTCCACGCTGTTCAGCAGGGGCCCGCGCGCAGACTTTAGTAAAGACAGGTCGTGCAGGCTCCCCGTGCGCGCCATTTCATAAGTATTTATTACCGCTTTTCGAAATTCCGAGTGGGCTGCCTTGGCAGCCCGGAACTCGTTTTCGGTCGGGTGCGCGTCCTTGTACTCTTTCTCTTCCAGCTCCACCTCGACCGGACGCTTGAACCTGGCAGTGCGGGCCTTCTTCTCGAAATATTCCTGATAGCCGTCTTTCTGGTCGCCGCGCTGCGGATCCACGAACACGTACTCGCAGGTCTCCCGCAGCTGCTGGAGGTCCTTCTCGCTCTCGATCCTGAAACCTTTGAAAGGAAACGACGTGTCCGCCCAGGGACGATCCAGGTACGACACATACATGCCCATGCGTAGTTCTTCCGGGTTCAGAATGACCGTGCTTGTCGGGTCAAAATTTTCGGCTTCCACTTTGCCAACTCCGGGCTTGCTGGTGTGATTAGTCATAATCCTGCGCAAAATCCGCGTACAAATGTGTGACCTGGTTCAACTTTTCGCTTAATTCTCAGTGTATTGCGGGAATTCGCCGGACTGGCATCACGGTCCGGATGGCGGGAGTGTGACGTGGATCACAATCGCTTCCAGGACGATCTGCCGAGGCACGGGACGGATTTGCGACTCATGTCACTTACGCGGCACCTCAAAGCGTTCATGCTCAATCCATCGGGACTGCTGGAAGACCAGCCGGTCATCCGTGGGAGCAAGAAGCTTGACAGACCTCAGGAAGACAGACCGCAGGCAGGCCATCAGGATGCGCCGCTTCCTGATGGCGGCGGCATCGTACGCACTCTGGGTGATACTGTCTCTGCTGCTCTACTCAGCGGGCTTCCTGCGGGTTTCCCACGCAACGGTTCCCTGGCTGGTCGTCGGGCGCGTG
>JBFIQI010000216.1:0-2955 GCA_041609715.1 Gammaproteobacteria bacterium | reverse complement strand
TTGCGCGCCCAGGTCAGCGGCTATCCGGAAAGCCTGTTGTAAGGCGACTTTGCATTCGGGTCGATCGGCCACAGGTACCAGGATGACTTTCATGGATGAATTCTCCTCGGCAAGCCTCTGAACCTGCCGCATTAATCCCTGCGCAACTGTCATGGGCAGCGGCGCGTCCTTTATTACAGTATATCAGCGCTGCGGAGCTCCGAATGGCACACTCATGCACGCGCCGGGACCAGCAAGTCCTTGCTTTGCCGGGTCAGATTTTGCAATGTGCCTGCTGGTGAGGGTCGCGCCCGGACAGCCTGGCAAAGAGGCGGTACATGTTTTTCGAGACAAGCAACAGACTCCTGCGGGGGGCCAGGGCTACCCGCTTGGTTGTCCTGAGCCGGAACTTGCCGTGCGCCGGCGCCAGCATGGCCCGGTATCCTCACAAGACCTTCTCCTCACCCCGCCATTGGCGCGTCCTGTCGGCTGTTGCACTATTTTGCATGCTGCCACTTCTCACCGTGCACGCAACGCCTGCTGCGCATTTCACATCGCTGGGCGAACTTGAAACACAGCTGGATGCCGTAGCCCGTGGCGCAAACATCGAAGCATTCTGGAACCGGGTGGTGGCGGCCGGGACAATGCCGCTGGTTTTTGGTCAGACCGCGGTGTTTCTGTATCGCGGAGACGGTGAATCTGTGGAATGGCGGGGTGACTTCTCGAGCTGGAGTCCAGGCTGGGACGCCCGCGGCGAACGCATCGGGCAGACGAACATCTGGCGCAAGTCGCTGCAGTTACTGCCAGGCTCACGGCTCGACTACAAGATCGTGGTTGATAGCAACACCTGGTTGTTTGACCCCTTGAACCCCCACAGACAGGCAGGCGGATCGGGCGCCAATTCCGAAGCCCGCATGCCGGACTGGAAGCCTTCTGAAATCGCCGTCAGGCATGACAAGATCCCGCGCGGCACACTGAGTGACGATCAGGTGCTGCTCAGCGAGCGCCTGGGCTACGCCGTGACATACCGCGTGTATACCCCGCACGGGCTGCAGGCAGGTGCAACTGACTTGCCAAGCATCTACGTCACCGATGGACCAGACTACTACCGGGATGACTGGGGTGCGATGCTCACCGTGATGGACAACCTCTACGCGCGGGACAGGCTTGAACCCGTAGTTGCCGTGTTCATCAGCCAGTGGAGTCTTGACCAGACCGCGAACCGGCGCGGCAGGGAACTGGTTCCCGAAAGCCCCGGAAACTGCGATTTCTGCGCATTCATCGTGGACGAGCTGATGCCCGTCATAGAAGCAAACTATCCTGTGAGTCATGCCGGCACGGACCGCGCGATCCTCGGCACTTCACTGGGCGGATTATTTTCCACCTATATGGGAATCTGGCATGGTGATGAGTTCGGCAAGCTGGCGATTCAAAGCCCCGCCTATCATTACCATCCCGGTCATTTCATATTCGAGGGCCTGATGAGCGCTGACAGCGTCCCTCAACAGGTGTTCCTGAATGTGGGCCAGTATGAAAAAGACTTCATGCGACCAACGGCGGAGGCCGCCGCGCACCTGCGTGACATTGGGGTCGACCTGCTCTATGTCGAGCGCCCTGATGGTCATGGCTGGGGGCACTGGCGCACGGTGATCGATGACGCGCTGCTGTTTTTCTACGGTAAAGACCTTGCCGCCCGGCAGACCAACGAGCCGGGAATTTAAGGGCTGCCACCTGGCAGCTTGAACGCCGCACCCGGTAGCGCAACTGACCGGCGCTGCAACGCATCGGCGATGCGCCCCAGCTGTTCGCGCGGGTTCAGATAACCGTCACTGTCCTGGCGCGGGAAATGTATGCCATAGCCGCCATCACGGCGATAGCAAACGACACCACGCAGCCTGAGATCCAGGCCTTCATACTTGACTTCCACGTCCACGCTATCGGCGACTGACAGCCTGGGTGCCGCGCGTTGCTCAACCGGCCGGAAAAAAATCCCGTTTGCGCTCAGATTGCTGGCTGTGGCCTGGTAAATTTCGCCGTCCACCACGAATGCCGCCTGCAGACCACTGCCCGGCCGGATCGCCACCCGAAACGCCGCACGACGTTCTTTGAATCCCTGGCTCACGCCTCGCCTCTCGAAACCACGTCCAGCAATCTTCGGTTCAACTTCGGCGATGTCCTTCTGGCAAGGTATACAGACACTGTTCCCGCTCGCACCCGTCAGCAACAGGCCCGCCCCATTTGCACGAGACGGGCCTTGACGACTACCTGTTCCAACCGCTTCCGTTACCCTTTAATGAGGGCCAGGCCGTCAGCAGTTTGGCAATCCGCCTACAGGTACGCCACGAGGCCAAAAATTACCAGCGTGAGCGCGAGGCTGCTGTGGATCACGCCGGCCACGCTGGTCATCGGACCCGTCTTGCCAAAGACAGCGTTGCCCTCCAGCGCCAGGATCAGAACCAGCGGGATAACGAAACCCAAATCGCTGAAACTCGCCGATTGAAAACCACCGGCGCTGAAACCGCCGTGCTTCGACGCCAGCATTCCGAACAGCATCGGTCCTGAAAACAGCGTATTGGTGCGCGAGGCCAGCAGTGCTTTCGGGCCGGCTTTTCCGGCATCGCCCTCACTGATGCCCGTCACGATCTTCTGCGCCGGCCAGATAATCAGCCACACGTTCAGGAACATGAAGATGCCCATGAGCGCACCCAGCAGGATGTACTGGTTGGCACCACTGCCCAATACGTAAAGCAGGTATACGCCTGTCAGGAACGTGAACATTGCGCCCCAGCGAAACCACCACAGGGCGCGCGGGGCCAGTTTCTTCGTGGCGTCAGCCTTGGCACCGGCCTCCGCCTCTTTGAAATACTCGCCCTGCACAAAATTAAAGTAATAAAGCAGCCCGATCCACGTGATGCCGAACAACACATGTCCCCATCGGAACAGAAAATCGATTAAAGCCATGCTGGTGACTCCCTG
>JBFIQI010000215.1:0-2984 GCA_041609715.1 Gammaproteobacteria bacterium | reverse complement strand
TCACCAGACTTTACGCGCCAATAACTTGCGCGAGAAAGTACGCCTACAGACAGATGGTGGACTGAAGACCGGGCTTGATGTCGTCAAGGCGGCCATCCTCGGGGCCGAGAGCTTTGGCTTTGGCACCGCACCGATGATCGCAATGGGATGCAAATACCTGCGTATCTGCCATCTCAATAATTGCGCCACGGGTGTTGCGACCCAGAACAAGGTATTGCGCAAGCCGCACTTCATCGGCCTGCCAGAAATGGTCGAGCGATATTTTCGTTTTCTCACGGAGGAGGTTCGCGAGTGGATGGCATTGCTTGGGGTACGCACCATGGACGAGCTGATCGGCGCAGTGGAGTACCTGGAAATCCTGCCGGGCCAGACCAAACGCCAGGCTCGCCTGGACCTGAAACCCCTGCTCTCGGAACAGGGTCTGGACGAAAAATTGCCGCGCCGCTGCACCGAACCGCGCAATGTACCTTTTGACAAGGGCCCCCTTGCCGAGCAGATGCTGAGGGACATGCTGCCGGCGATCAAGAATCAGACTGGCGGGCGCTTCGCCTATGCTGTGCGCAATTCCGATCGTGCGGTGGGCGCGAGATTATCCGGAGAAATCGCCCGACGGCACGGCAATTACGGCATGCAGGACGCACCGATCACCGTGCGCCTGCGTGGTTCGGCGGGCCAGTCACTGGGCGCCTGGAACGCCGCCGGACTCCAGCTGCATCTGACCGGCGATGCCAACGATTACGTTGGCAAAGGCATGGCGGGGGGCGAAATTGTGCTGCGTCCGCCGGACGACGCGGTGTTTGTACCGCGCGACACGGTGATCATGGGTAATACCTGCTTGTACGGCGCAACCGGGGGCGAACTGTACGCCGCGGGCTGCGCCGGTGAACGCTTCGCGGTGCGTAATTCGGGCGCCATCGCCGTGGTTGAAGGCGCGGGCGACCATTGCTGTGAGTACATGACCGGTGGCGTGGTGGTGGTGCTGGGACGCGCGGGGCTTAATTTTGGTGCCGGCATGACCGGGGGCTTCGCTTACGTGCTGGACACCGACCGCACTTTTTTTGATCGCCACAACCACGAGCTGATCGACATCCACCGCCTGACTTTGGAGGGCACCGAAGCCCAGCTGCGACACCTGCATAGCCTGATTTCCCGGCACGTGGACAAGACCGGCAGCACCTGGGGCCAGAAGCTGCTGGATGACTACCGGACCTACCGCGGCCTGTTCTGGCTGGTGAAACCCAAGGCCGCCGATATCGACAGCCTGATTGAATCTCTGCGAGGTGCTGCCTGAATGGCCAAAGATCCCCTGCAATTTCTGGAAATTCCGCGACAGGACCCGGAGAAATATCCGGTCGAAAAGCGCATCAGGGAATTTCGGGAAATATATGCCCAGTACACCGCCGAGAAAGCCGCCGAGCAGGCCGGGCGCTGTATCGCCTGTGGCATTCCCTTCTGCGAATGGAAATGCCCGGTGCACAATTACATCCCGCAATGGCTCAAGCTTATTGAAGAAGGCAATATCTTCCGGGCCGCGGAGCTTTCGCACCAGACCAACTCGCTGCCGGAAATCTGCGGGCGAATCTGCCCCCAGGACCGGCTGTGCGAAGGCGCCTGCACGTTGAACGACGGGCTGGGCGCCGTCTCCATTGGCGCCATCGAAAAATACATTACCGACGAGGCGCTGCGGCTGGGCTGGAAACCCGATATCTCCCACGTGCAGCCCACCGGGAATCGCGTTGCCATCGTCGGTGCCGGACCCGCAGGACTGGCCGCGGCCGATATCCTCGCCAGAAACGGAGTCAAGCCCGTGGTTTTCGACCGCTATCCCCTGATTGGCGGCCTGCTGACCTTTGGCATTCCGCCCTTCAAGCTGGAAAAATCCGTGGTGGAAAAGCGCCACGAGCTGCTGGCTGGCATGGGGGTCGAATTTCGACTGAACACGGAAGTCGGCAAGCATATCCACTTCGATACATTGCTGGGAGAGTTCGACGCAGTATTCCTGGGCATGGGGGCCTACAAATCGGTGCGCGGCGGCTTTGGCGGAGAATCACTGCCAGGCGTACACATGGCGCTGCCCTACCTCATCAGCAACATTAACCAGGAACTTGGCCTGGAGCCGGACCCACGCGGTTTCCTGGATCTCTACGGTAAGAACGTGATCGTGCTGGGCGGCGGCGACACCGCCATGGACTGCAATCGCACTGCCATTCGCCAGGGCGCCAACAAGGTCACCTGCACTTATCGCCGGGATGAAGCCAGCCTGCCCGGCTCGCGACGCGACTACGAGTCGAGCCGCGACGAGGGCGTGGACTTTCTGTTCGAGCGCCAGCCCGTGGAGATCATCGGCAAAGATCACGTGGAAGCGGTCAAACTCATGCGCACGCGCCTGGGGCCGCCGGATGCGCGCGGCCGCTCACTGACCGAGGTCATTCCCGATACCGAAGAAATCGTGCCCGTCGACACGGTGCTGATTGCTTTTGGGTTTCGGCCGAGTCCGGCGCCGTGGTTTGCCGAGCATGGCATTGAGTGCCAGCCGGATGGCAAAGTGCGGGTGACGCGCGACGCGCGCCTGCCATTTCAGACTGCCAACCCCAAAGTGTTCGCCGGCGGCGACATGGTGCGCGGTGCCGATCTGGTGGTAACCGCCGTATTCGAGGGCCGCGAGGCGGCACGCGGCATTATCAATTATCTCGAGGTCACTCAAAAGAAGAGCCAGACTGCTGCCGCAGTTTGAATGTTCCTTCCCGGCCAGGCTTTTCCCATCGTCGCTGCCTGGTCGACGCTGGGATTACGCACCAAGTCATGGAGCTGTGACCGCTGGTCATAGCCTCGAAAGCCTTTATTGGGCGATTGTTGCTTGAATGGTCCGCTGACGACCCAAAGCGGACACTGGAACTGAGTTGGCCGCTCGACAATGTTTTCCGCTTGCCCCATTATCTGAATCAAGCATTGGGGCAGCAGATCAACAATGACTTTCTTTGGTG
>JBFIQI010000214.1:0-3022 GCA_041609715.1 Gammaproteobacteria bacterium | reverse complement strand
CGCTTATCCGGGTGCCGATCAGTTCGGCCGATCCATTCACCAGGTAGGCATCGCCATTGATCCGCGAGCCCTGGGCTGCAAGCAGTGTGCCATTTACGAGGCGAATGCCGCCGGTTTTACCACCATTTTTGATACGCACGCTGCCGTTGACCGAGTCCAGGTTGCCGGTCTCAGCACCGGACCCCAGCCGGATTGCGCCATTGACCGTTTTCACGTTCCCGGTCTGAGCCTGTTCGTCTATATCCACCATGCCATTGACGGTTCTGACGTCACCTTCCACGACGGCACCCGTCTCCACGATGATATTGCCATTCACACTGTTGGCGCTGCCTTCGCTGCTGGTGCCGCTCTTGATGCGAATAGTGTCATTGACACTGCCATCTCCGCACCCCGCAAGCAGCAGGGACACCATCATCCCGAAAATCAACCGTTGCAGCTTACTCATGTTTCTCTCCTGCCTATAATCGGGCCGCCAGTTTCGCACCCTGTTTTATCGCCCGTTTGGCGTCCAGTTCCACGGCACGATCGGCACCGCCGATCAGGTGTACGGCCTCGTGCCTGTCCTGCAATTCATCGGCAAGCTGCCGCAATGGCAACTGGCCGGCACAGATCACAACGTTGTCCACCGCCAGTATCCGCGCCTGGCCAGCGATTTCGATATGCAGGCCATCATCATCAATGCGATTGTAAACCACGCCGGACAGCGTCTTCACGCCCCGGTGCCTTAAGCTCAGGCGATGAATCCAGCCTGTGGTCTTGCCAAGATTTGCCCCGGGCTTGCTCTGTTTGCGCTGGAGCAGAAAAATCTCTCTGGCCGCTGCCGGGGTCGCCGGATCCTTGACCGCCCCGCGCTGTTCGAACCGCATGTCGATGCCCCACTCCGCTGCGAACAGGGCCTTGTCGAGACTGGGCAAAGGACCTTCATGACTTAGAAACTCGGCGGCATCGAAGCCTATGCCACCGGCACCAATCAGGGCCACGCGCCTGCCGACAGGCGCATCATCACGCAGTACCTCCAGGTATGAAAGGACCATGGGATGCTCGATGCCCTCAATTTCGGGAATCCGCGGCTTGACCCCGGTGGCGATGACGATCGCGTCATAGCCGCCCTGCAGCAAATCAGCGGCTGTTGCCCGGGTGTTCAGCCGCAGCTCAACTTCACTCAATTCAATTTGGCGTCCGAAATACCGCAGCGTTTCCGAGAACTCTTCTTTACCCGGGATCTTCCTGGCGATATTGAACTGGCCGCCAATGGCCTTCGAAGCTTCCATCAGCGTGACCCGGTGCCCGCGCCCGGCAGCAATCGTGGCGCAGGCAAGCCCCGCGGGCCCGGCGCCCACCACCGCCACGCGCCGGACCTGGGAAACGGGTCGATAATTGAGCTGCGTTTCAAAACCGGCCCGCGGGTTGACCAGGCAACTGGCCCGCTGGCCGACGAAGGCATGGTCAAGACAGGCCTGGTTGCAAGCGATGCAGGTATTGATCTCGTCGGCTCGCCCGGCCTTGGCTTTGCGCATGAAATCCGGGTCCGCAAGAAACGGGCGCGCCATGGAGACCATATCGGCATCGCCCTGCGCCAGTATGGTTTCAGCAACTTCCGGCGTGTTAATGCGATTGGTCGTAACCAGCGGAATGCTGACAGAGTCGCGAAAATTCCGGGTCACCCATGTAAAGGCCGCTCTCGGCACCATGGTCGCTATGGTTGGAATCCGCGCCTCGTGCCAGCCGATCCCGGTATTGATTATGTTGGCTCCCGCTGCTTCGACGGCCTGGGCCAGCAGCGTGATCTCGTCCGCCGTGCTGCCGCGCTCGATCAGATCCAGCATCGAGAGACGAAAGATGATAATAAAATCCCGGCCAAGCGCAGCGCGTGTTTGTCTTACGATCTCCACGGGAAAACGCATGCGGTTCTCGAAGCTCCCGCCCCACCCATCGGTGCGTTTATTGGTGTGGGTCACTAGAAACTGGTTAATCAGGTAGCCCTCGGACCCCATGATTTCCACGCCGTCGTAGCCCGCTTCCCGGGCCAACTGCGCGCAGCGCACAAAGTCACGAATTTGTTTTTTGACGCCGCGGCCACTGAGCGCCCAGGGTGTGAATGGGCTGATGGGAGACTTGACGCGCGAAGGCGCCACCGCCAGGGGATGATAGCCGTAGCGCCCGGCGTGCAGAATCTGCATGCAGATACGCCCACCCGCGTCATGCACCGCCCGCGTAATCAATTGGTGGCGCGGAACCTCTCCACGCCGCGCCAATTTGCCCGCAAACGGCGCCACCCAGCCGGCCCGGTTCGGAGCAATGCCCCCGGTCACGATCAGACCCACGCCACCTCGGGCGCGCTCGGCAAAATATTCGGCCAGCGCCGGGAAATCCCTGGCTCTGTCCTCCATGCCGGTATGCATGGAGCCCATCAAGACCCGGTTGGGCAAGGTTAAAAAACCCAGGTCCAGCGGCTCAAACAAATGTGGATAAAAAGAGGTCACGCGGGCAGCAGGCTCACCGATTTGCTTGTCGCAGCGCATCATATTCCAACTGTGGCGTCGATAACAGCGCTATTGCCTGGAAGCGGGTTTTCATTGGCATCGGCCTGGCCGACAATCAAGGTAGATTTCTCCATGCTCGCGACGCCCTGCGGTTACAATGCCTGAGTCAACGACAGGCTATCTCGAGACTCAAATGCTGCAAATGGATAGTGCCTCCGATCTTCTCGTATTCACGGAAATGCATTGAGCATCATCGAGGCCCGTAACCTGATTAAACGCTACCCGGGCGTCGAAGCCGTGGCCGGCGTCAGTTTTTCGGTGCAGCAGGGCGAATGTTTCGGCATGCTGGGCCCCAATGGCGCGGGTAAAACCACCACGGTGGAGATGATGGAAGGCATCCTGCCGCCTACCGCAGGGCAAATCCTGTACCAGGGCGCGCCACTTGATGCCCATTTTCGCCAGGTTGCCGGCATCCAGTTTCAAAGTACCGAATTGCAGGACAAGCTCAATGTCAGGCAGGTGCTGCAGTTGTTTCATCG
>JBFIQI010000213.1:0-3046 GCA_041609715.1 Gammaproteobacteria bacterium | reverse complement strand
GGATCACCGTCGGCATCCGTGTCATTGCCCAGCACGCCGGGCGCCGCCACGTTCAGGGTCGTGTCTTCATCCGTGGCGTATCCATCACCATTGGCTACCGGCGGCTTGTTGGGCGCCGCCGAAATCGCCGCCGTGGTGCTGTCGATATCACTCAGGCCTTCTGAGTCAGTCACAGTCAGTTGCACCGTATAGGTGCCCTGACTGGAATAGGCATGGGAGGGCGATTCACCCGTACCAGGGGCACTCGAGTCGCCAAAGTCCCAGAGAAAGATCAGAGCAGAGTTCGGCTCGTCGGGATCACTCGAAGCACTGCCATCGAACAAGACCGGCACGCCCACTTCGCCGGTATAGGGGCCGTTGGCATTGGCAGTAGGCGGGAGATTTCCCTGGCAATCGGAATCAGCACCGTCCGTAAAGCCGTCTCCGTCATTATCCAATCCATCCGGACCATATTTGCCGTCGGCACAGGCATCGGTCAGTGCAGGGATATTGCCCCGGTTGGGGTCATAATTAAATGGCAGCACCTGCTCGCCCACAGGCGTGGCGTCCCCCTGATGGCAAACCGCGCAAAGGGTAACTCCGGCCCAGGCATGGTGAGCGCGCAAGCCATCACCGATTTGCTGCCCGGCGCCCGCACCCACCGCGTCTTCGTCACGGCCATGGCAGCCAACACAGCCTTTGGGTCGCAAGGCGCTGGCAGAGTTATTGAGCGAGACGACGCCCTTGGGCCCGGATTGGTGACAGGCATCGCAGTCGCCTGCCGTGAACGAGAGATGACCCGACATCAGGTCCATTCCCCACGGTGCGCCATCATGCAGCGATATGTAGCTGCCGGAATTGAAGTCACCATGGCAACCAGAGCAGTTGGCATTAGTGCTACTACTGTAAGTGTCGTACGCGGCTGCCGGAGCAGCCATAATCAATGACGAAAACAGCGAGAAAATCGCGTATCTGATGGGCGTCGATGGAGTATTCATGACTTGGGCCTTCTGAACATTATTATTATGCGAGCATCGCCGGTATGGGTTTTACAGCGACTCGCATTCTGGTTAACCCACACGAATAGCAGACGGGCTCATATACGACAATTGTGGAAGATACGGATTTCCGCCATGAAGGCATGCAACCGGACAGGTTGCGGCTGGACCATTTACATTATGTAAAAAGAACGCAGCTCAAGAACTCGACGAACTGCCTGGCGCTCATCGGGTCCACGATGATCAGCCGGGTTGCGGCAATATCTGGGGAAACTCTCGTCCTGCAAGTGGAGAATTCCGTGGCCTTGGCGGCATTGTGCCAGCCCGGACAAAGTGAATACGGTTATTGAGAGGTTGCCGGCGAAGCTGAATCTTTATGGATACCGGAAGTGACTGGGGACCATTGGTGATCCCATGCGGCCAGCTCGTAGCGGTCGGTCACGGGAAACCCGGGTGGTCGGCTTAATTCCAGCCTTTTGTCAAATTCTATGTGCGTGGCATAACGCGGTTCGGTGGCGGAGATGGTGCCGGCCGTCACGCTTCCGTAGATGTAAAGCACGGAATTTTCCGGGTGGCGAAATTTGCGCACTTTGAATTCGCGCTTTGCATAAATAGAGGCGTGGATATAAAGGGGACCCGGTCCCGTTACCTGGGGTTCGGCAATTTCCACGTTCTTGCCGGCAACCAGGCCGAGGAAAGTCTGGTTGGATGTTCCGGCTCCCATATCGTGGGTGTAGGTAATGTCGTTTTCGATCACTATCCGCTCGGGCGAATAAACCAGAATTCTCCCGCTTACCTTGCCGCTGACTCGCAGCGTGACGCCAGGATCGGCCAGTAAGTACACGGTATCGCCAGACAGCTGATGGTGACGCAACTGACTTCCATCAGCGCTTTGCTGCCGCATGCTCCCGTCCGCATAGAAGGTCAGCCTGCTGTCGGCGCCAATTCGGATGATCTGTTGAGAGACTTCGCTATTGGTAACAGTCGGAGGCGAGTATCGACGTGCCAGCGGAATGCTGCGGACACCGGTCTCGAGGCCGCCTTGAAAAATCTCGTTGTGGCGCCGCTGGCCACGGGTATCGCCGTAGCTGATATGACGGGAGGCGGTAGTGACCTTGCCCAGAAATCGGGGTTGCGCATGACGATCCCATGCGAGCGTGAATTTCGAGTTCGAATGGAAGCGACCGTCAAACGTATCGTCATGTACCTGCACCGCCGGATCCCAGCGATGCACAAATTGGGCAAAGTGGGAAAATGCCAGCATTTTCATTTGCATCTCGGTGCGCAGTAACTTGCCATCTTTTTCTGTGATTACTTCGACCGAAACAGTCTCGAGATCTGTATCGCCACGCGCGGGGAAGCGTTCAAACCTGGCCTCGAATGCCTGGCCTTTGTGCGACCAGCGCTGGACTGAGCCTTGTGCGAATAGCTTATGCAGGTTCTGTTCCCAGTGCCGAATGCGTTTGCCCAGCATGCGCCTCTGCCGGACTTCAATAGGGGCTTTGGCCTCCAGCGGATGGTTAGTGATTGTCTCGGGCACTGCTTTGGCCCAGGCAGCGGCCACTGTCGTGATGACAGTCTCGATCGCCGCCTCGGCCGCAACCGGGCTTTCGGCGTCAGACGGCGGGTCACTGGTGGCGGTTACCGTCGGCATGGGGTTCGAGGACCGTGCGGTCTCTGCAGCTTTTTGCGGTTCGGGTGGCGTTCGGATTTCTGTTGCCAGTGGCCGAACCGGCGGTGGCGTTGGATCTAGTCTCGTGACCCGGCGGTTTTTGAGACCCGCCTGATCGGGACTTTGCGCCGCCTGTCGCTGACTGGCACGCGCGGTCGGCGCAGTGGCGGCGGTGGCTATGGCCACGGCGTCGTCGCGCTGAGCGGCCTGCAAGGTCAACACCAGCATGCGTTCATTGACCGACGGCTGCAAAATTCCGGCCAGCCATAGCAGCAGACCGAGGCCGAGCAGGGCATGCACGGCAAGCGAGCCGCCTAGTGCAAGGTTGATGGGCCGATTGAATTCGCCGCTATGCATGTCGGGAGGCTGCGACCGGTTTTGTCAACCAAGCAACGGC
>JBFIQI010000212.1:0-3080 GCA_041609715.1 Gammaproteobacteria bacterium | reverse complement strand
GGCTGCTGGCGGACCGTTACCTGGGATTCCGCAAAGCCGTGGTTTTTGGCGGAATACTGCTTTCTCTCGGCCACATTCTGATGGCAGTAGAAGGCCACCAGGCGGTATTTTATGCGGCCGGCACCACCCTGTCTGAAAGCCTGGCGCTGGCCAACGGCACGGTACTGGCAGCTGGTACGGTGCTGGTAAATGACATCACCATCCGTGACACTGCAGCGCTCAATGTTTTCTACCTGGCGCTGGCGCTCATCGTAGCCGGGGTTGGATTCTTGAAACCCAACATCTCCACTATCGTCGGGCGGCTGTACGAAAAGCATGACCCCCGTCGTGATTCCGGATTCACCATTTTCTATATGGGTATCAACATCGGCTCGTTCACTGCCACCTTGCTGTGTGGCTGGCTGGGCGAGACTTATGGCTGGAAGTATGGATTCGGTGCCGCCGGTATCGGCATGATCATCGGACTCATTACGTTCCTGTGGGGCCAGAAATATCTCTACGGCCATGCCGAACCCTCCGACCCCGAGCGCCTCAAACAGAAGGCGCTGGGTCCCATTAACAAGGAATGGGCCATTTACCTGGGCGGTATCGCGTCACTGGCGCTGATCTGGTGGCTGGTGCAAAGCGTGCATGTGGTTCACGCGGCGCAGAACAGCATGTTGATCGTGGTGATTGTGGGCCTGATCCTGTTTGCCATGATGAATCAGCTGGGCTCGTTCAAAGACTCGACGGCCAATGCCCTGGCAGGAATTACCGTTATCCTCGGTCTGACCTGGGCGCTGGTTAGCGGCTACAACTACGGTCTGGAGGCAGCCGCGCAATTTCATCTCGTCTTCGCCAATGACGATGTCTGGCTGGGTTTCATGCTGTTGGGGCTGGTGGCATTTGTTACTTACGGGTTTATGCGCCACAACTCAAATGAATACGGCCAGACGGTAGTGCTGATGGTGCTGATCCTATCGACCATCGTGTTCTGGGCGCTGTTTGAGCAATCCGCAGCCAGCATGACGCTGTACGCGGATCGGGTGGTCGATCGCGAAGTTGGTGGCTTCACCTTTACCGCCTCGCAGTTCGGCTCCCTGAATGCAGGCTTCATTATGCTGCTGGCGATTCCCTTTGCCACCCTGTGGATCTGGCTGGCGCGCCATAACCTGGAGCCTTCGACGCCGGTTAAATTCGCGCTGGGTATCATTCAGGCCGGACTGGGCTTCGGCGCGCTGGTGCTGGGCGCCCAATTCCCGGACGAGGCGGGTAAAGTCGCCGCTATCTGGCTGGTGCTCGCCTACCTGCTGCACACTACCGGAGAACTGTGCCTCTCGCCGGTTGGCCTGTCGGCGGTTACCAAGTTGTCGATACCCCGGGTGGTGGGCGTCAGCATGGGCACCTGGTTCCTGGCCACGGCACTGTCAGAAACCCTGGCCACGCAGATCGCAAAAATCGCCTCCATTGAAACCACCGGCGGTGAAGCCACGGATGTCGTCGCGGCGCTGGCCAGCTATACAGAATTGTTCACGTTCCTGATGTGGCTCGGCGTTGGCGTGGGCCTTTTCATGCTGGTGATATCGCCGCTGCTGCGCAAGGGCATGCACGACGTCCACTAGCATCATGCGTGAACTGAGAATTTCGACGGCGGCCTGCGGGCCGCCGTCTGGATATCAAGACCGGGCACGCAGGCCGGGCAGTCAGTCGGGCGCGCGCCCGTATTCGGAGGAGATTTTTCCATGTTGAGGATGTTGCACTTTTCATTGCTGCTGTTTGCAGTGACGGCATGTTCCGTTGAAGTCAGTTCCGACGCCGGCACGGAACCAGCCGCCGGCAGCGCCGCAAGCCCGGCTGCCGCCGATGAATTCATCGCCAGCGTCAATGCGGAGGCGCTTGAACTCAACCAGCGACAAGCCAAGCTCGAGTGGGTAAAAGCCACTTACATCACGCCGGATACCGAGGCGCTGGCGGCTGAGGGTAACGCCGAGGTCCTGGCCTTTAACAGCCGCGTAATTGGCCAGTCGAAGCGCTTCGACGGCCTGGAATTGCAGGGCGCCACGGCGCGGGCACTTAAATTGATCAAGCTGGGCAGTTCACTGCCCGCACCCGATGACGCTGATAAACGTGAAGAACTCGCCAACATCGCGGCGCGTATGGAGTCCATCTACGGCAAAGGTAAATATTGTCCCGATGGCGAAGAATCGTGTCTCAGCGAAGTCGATCTTATCGGCATCATGGCCAACTCGCGGGACTATGATGAATTGCTGGACGCGTGGGCTGGCTGGCGCACGATTTCGCCGCCCATGCGCAACGATTACCAGCGTTTCGTGGAGCTTATAAATGAAGGCGCGCGCGAGCTTGGATTTGCTGATGCCGGTGCGTTATGGCGCTCTGCGTATGATATGAGTGCCGAAGAATTTGAGGCAGAAGCAGAGCGCTTGTGGCAGCAGGTAAAACCGCTGTACGAGGAGCTGCACTGCTTTGTACGGGATCAGCTGGCCGAAACTTATGGCACAGACAGGGTGCCTGCCGGCGAGCCCATCCCGGCGCATCTGCTGGGCAACATGTGGTCGCAGGGCTGGAGCAATATTTACGATCTGGTTGAACCCTATGCGGGCGTTGGCAACCTGGATGTGACCGGGGCGCTGGAGGCGCAGCAGTATGATGCGCGGCGGATGGTGGAGCTTTCCGAGGAGTTCTTCACTTCGCTCAGCCTGCCGGAACTGCCGGACAGCTTTTGGGAGCGCTCCATGCTGACCAAGCCGCGCGATCGCGACGTCGTGTGTCATGCCAGCGCCTGGCCGATGGACGGACAGGATGATGTGCGTATCAAGATGTGTATTACACCCAACGAGAATGACCTCACAACCATCTATCATGAGCTGGGTCATATTTATTACTTCCTGGCCCAGAAAGATCAGCCGCCGCTGTTCAAGAACGGAGCCCACGATGGCTTTCATGAAGCCATCGGCGACACCATTACGCTGGCGATGACGCCCGAGTACCTGCAGGGCGTTGGCCTGGTCAGCGACTTCCAGCGCGACGAGCGGGCCACCATCAACCAGCAGATGAAGATGGCCCTGGACAAGATCGCGTTC
>JBFIQI010000211.1:0-3093 GCA_041609715.1 Gammaproteobacteria bacterium | reverse complement strand
CTGCCCCGATCTCTGAGCGGCGGGATATCCACCACTACCTCGCTGACACGGTAGTAAAGATCTTCGCGGAATTCGCCGTCTTTCATGAGCGCCTGTAAATCTTTGTTGGTTGCGAATACCACGCGAACATCGACGGGAATCTCCTGGCGGCCGCCGAGGCGCTCGATAACGCGTTCTTGCAAAAAGCGCAGCAGCTTTACCTGCAATGCCAGGGGCATGTCGCCGATCTCGTCGAGGAACAGCGTGCCGCCGTCAGCCAGCTCGAACTTGCCCGGCGTCTGTTTGGTCGCCCCGGTAAATGCACCCTTTTCGTATCCAAAAAGCTCGCTTTCCAGCAGGTTCTCGGGGATTGCGGCGCAATTAATGGCAACAAAACGACCCTCCTTGCGAGGGCTGAGATCATGCAAGGCGCGCGCCAGCATCTCTTTTCCCGTGCCGCTCTCCCCCAGCAATAAGGTAGAAGCCGATGTCGGCGCCACTTTCTCGATCAACCGACAAACACGTAACATGGTGTCGGAGTTTGCGATTATGCCCCGCAGGGGTGCCGAGCCGACTTGTTCCTGCAATCTGCGGTTTTCGGCTTCCAGGTCAAACATCTGGAAGGCTCGCGTAACGAGGAGATTCAGAATATCCACGTCGACCGGTTTGGAGTAAAAGTCATAGGCGCCCATCGCCACCGCTTTTACCGCGTTTTCGTGGTCATCGTTGCCGGTAACCACAATGACCTTGGTATTGGGTGCCAATTTGAGGATTTCCTGCAGTGCCGCAAGACCCTCGCTGACCCCCTCGGCATCGGGCGGCAGACCCAGATCCTGGAGCACAACCGAGGGCTCATGACGCCGCAGCGCGACCAAAGCCTCTTCCCGGTCGGCGGCAATTTCCACCTCATATTGCTCAAAGCACCAACGCAGTTGCTTCTGCATCCCTGGGTCATCTTCGACGATCAGCAACTTCTGTTTGTCTTCCGCCAATGCATACTCCTGAATCGTTGTCGCGTTTAGCCTAGCCGCTTTTCTCGATGATTGGCAATGCAAGGCTGAATGTGGTGCCCTGGTTCGGCTCGCTCACCACGCTTACATCGCCGCCCAGCTCGCGGGCAAATTCCCGCACCTGGTAAGCGCCGATTCCCATCCCCTGGCTGCCCTTGGTGCTGTCAAAGGGCCGGAACAGGCGATCCCGGATAAATTCCCGGTCCATTCCGCGCCCCCGATCAACCACCAGAACTTCAGCCCGGCCGGCCTCGGCGCGCAGCTCCACCCGTATCTGCTGATGGGCTTCGCTGGCATCCTCGGCATTCTTGATAATATGCCGAAGCACCATCGCCAACCTCTCGGCGCCAGCGCCAACCCAGCAGTCTTCGGCCTCTACATTCATCACAAGTTCACAGCGTCCCGACCAGTCGCTCACCACCTCCTTGATTATCTTTGCCAGGTCCACCGACGCAGAAGATTCTTTCAATGCGCCCGCCTTGAGCTGCTGCAATAAGCGCTGCATTCTCTGGGTCGAATTATCAATGGTGTCGATGGCGTCATCGATGAATTCGGGATTACTCTTGTGCTTGGCGGCGTTCCTCACCACCATTGATTGCTGAGCGATCAGGTTCTTTAAATCGTGCATCAGAAAACTCGTCAGTCGATTATAGGCTTCGAACTGACGACTTTCTGCGAGCTGGCGATCCAGTTCATGCTGAGCCAGAAAATTAGCCAGCTGGCGGCCCACTGTCCTCAACAGATCGATGTCTTCATAGCTGAGGGCAAAGGGTTCCGGCGGACGACGCAATACCAGAATTCCATGCAAATGAATTCCGGCAATAAGGGGAATAACCAGCACTGGAAAGGACAGATTCTGAATCCAGGCTGGCAACTCGCCTGCCGCCTGCGGCAGCGGCGTCGCCTGCAAAGAATCCACAACCCAGGCGTCCGCTTCCAGGGCCTTGCAAAAATCACTTGCAACCGGTTGCTCCACTTCTGCCGGTATTGACATCTTCCAGGTATGTGTGACTACGAAGTTATTGCCCCGCAAGCGCAACAAATACCCCCCGGGACTTTCCAGGATCTGGGCCATGGCCTGAATGACGCGCTCGTATAGAGTCTCGCTGCCTGACTCGCTGGCCAGGGTTTCATTCAATCGCAGCCACTCTTCACGGTAGTCATATTTATTTCGGTAAAAGTGTTTGCTGACAAACACTTTCAAGCGGCGGCGTACCTCCCCCGACATGGCAACGATCACCAAGCCCAGGATGGCAGCACACAAAAACACAATTTGACCAAAGGTCGCCCAGGTTCCACCAAAAGCCCGGATGTAGTAACCGCCCCCTGCCATGGCCACCAGGTAAATACCAACGGCGATCAGGCTGCCGCCGAAAAATACCGCCTGTCGGGATACGAAAATGTCCAGCGACCAAACCGGGTTGCGACGCGCGGCAATGGCCAGTAGCGGCACGGTCATGGCATTCACCAGTCCCCGGGCGTCCCAGATGCTGGCGTTTATGGATACAAAAAGATAAGCATGGGCGTACAGCAATAAATCATAAGCAAACAAGGCACCGATACCCAGACACAGGTATTTGACTTTCCACTTGCTCTCCGGCGCAGTATTTCTGTAAATCTGTTCGATCAGAACAAGCCCGGCAAGGGCCACCACCAACTGGCCCAGAAGTACTGTCTTGCCACCCACCAGGTGCAGCGGCCACAACGACCACCCGGTTGCCTTGACCAATGCCACGGATAGCGGCAGCAACCACAGGACATGCACGATACGCAGCGCCTGGCGGCGCAACGCAGAATTGTTCGCGATCGACAAAATAACAGTAAGAAATACCAGCCAGCTGCCATTACGGAGGTTTTCCGCCACCAAAACGGCGGCGCGGGAAATCCCGGTGGTCGTCGAAGCCAAAGCTGCGAGGCCACACCAGGTTGCGGTCAGGGCGACCGCGACGATCAGCAAGAGCCCTGGCCTGCCGCCCCGCCAACTGGCCACCAGCAGAAGTTCCCGTCGCGGCAATTCGACTGGCGTCATACCCGAATTTCTTGGCGTTGCCGCGCAACCAGCGCACGGCAGCTTTGCAATCGTGAATCTGTGCGGGAAACGTTG
>JBFIQI010000210.1:0-3121 GCA_041609715.1 Gammaproteobacteria bacterium | reverse complement strand
GGGTACCTCGTCCAGCTCCTCGACGAATACCGCACCCTTGTCACGCAGTCCGTCCACGACAAACTTGTTATGCACGACTTCATGGCGCACATAAACGGGCGCACCGAACAGCTCGAGCGCCCGCTCAACGATTTCAATTGCTCGGTCTACGCCCGCGCAAAACCCGCGAGGATTCGCAAGAATTATTTTCATTCGAAGGCCCCGTCCAGACTCGCCGTATTGTAGCGCAGGCAGGATTTTCACGCCGCGGCAGTTACCCGCGCAGCTGAGCCCAGTTCACCAACGACCGCAGACCAGGCCACAGTCCCGTGACTGTCGGGTCCCGACCCGGAATTGCCGGTTGCGACCATACGCCGTTGGCAATGTCGCCCTCACCAGGCCTCTGAAATTTCCTGGGGTCGCATGGGCAATTTTGCCTTATGGAAAATTCCGTTAATCCAGACTAATGAACCGCCCATCAGAAAATTAGATTTTTCAATAACTTATAGATGTTCTGGTTATGAAATCTGTGAGCTTGTTCACGCATCGGCGCGTCGAAGATCCGTAATCTCGACGCCATGAATCGTGGAGCGAACCAAGCTATGAACCGACAAAGTGGCATGACCCTGGCCGAGCTGCTGGCTACGCTGGCCATTGGCACCATCCTCATCAGCATTGGAATACCCAGCTACCAGGGGCTGGTCCGGAGCAACAATCAGACCGCCGCCGTAAACGAGCTGATAACGGGGCTGAGCCTCGCTCGCAGTGAAGCCATTACCAAAAACGTGCGCGTTACAGTCTGTACCAGCAGCAACGGACAGGCCTGCGATGCCGCTGCGGTCTGGAGCGACGGCTGGCTGGTTTACCGGGACAGCGACAACGACGGCAGCCTGGATGCCGACGAGCCGGTGCTCAAAGCCAACGGACCGGCCAGGGATTTGACGGCTTCCAGTGCCGACTTTGCCAATTTCATAACCTATCGACCGAATGGCCGGGCCATGGTCAACACCCCCCGCGAAAACACCGGGCAGTTCACCTTCTGCGACCCGCGCGGCGCCAGCCATGCCAAAACCATAATCGTGGAAGCCAGCGGGCGGCCGCGGGCCTCTTCATATGACATGAACGGAGATACCCCCTCATGTTGATTCACAATAAAACTTGCCGGCCGATAAATGCCAGTCGTGCCCAGGGCGGCTTCAGCCTGATCGAAGTCCTCGTGAGCGTCATTGTTTTCGCTGTCGGGATTCTCGGCACGGCATCACTGCAGACAGTGGCCAAGCGCGCCAATTTCGACGCGGTACAGCGCACCACTGCCTCGCAGCTGGCCTTTGATGTTTTCGAGCGCATGCGCGCCAACTCCGGCGCGCTGGATGGCTATCTTGCTGCCCCCGGCGCTGCCTTGGGCGTGGCCAACGTCATGGCCGCACCACTGAATGACTGCAAGGCCGCCAGCTGCACACCACAGGAACTGGCCAGCCGCGATCAGTGGGAATGGCAGCAGTCTCTCAATGGTGCGCTGGAAGTCAAGGACAACGGCAATACCGGCGGCCTGGCCGAAGCCACGGCGTGTATTACGGGTCCGGCTGACGGATCCAGCGGTCTCTATACCGTCACCATCGTGTGGCGCGGCATCAGCGAAGTACCCAGCAACCTGGCGGTGGCCTGTGGCACCGGCAGCGGATTGTATGGCAGCAACAACGAATACCGTCGCGTCATGACGATTTCCACCTTTATCAACGTTGACTGAGCGAACCCAATGAATAACAGCGCTTACACGAAACAGACCGGCATCTCCATGATTGAACTCATGATCGCCATGCTGGTAGGCCTGGTGCTCATGCTGGCAATGGTGTCCCTGTTTACCCAGAACCGGGCCAGCTTCAAGCAAAACGAACGTATTGCACGCATGCAGGAAGATGCTCGCTTTGCACTGAATGAAATGGCCAGGGACCTGGCCATGACCAGTTTTTTTGGTGAGTTGATCGACGCCGGGCTGGCCACGCAGGATGGAAGTCTCGCGCTGGGCACCGACTGTGGACCTGCCGGGACGCCGGACTGGATCTACGATTTCTCCAGCTATCTCGCCCAGGTGGACAATGCCACGGGCGCCACCGCCAGCGCGCAGTTCAGTTGCGTCAACGCCGGCGAAGTTGCTGCGGGTAGCGATTTGGTGGGCATCAAACGCACCGCTGGCAGCACCACCGTGCCGCTGGCGAATAACTCGATATACCTGAAATCAAACGGCGTAGTCGGACTGCTGCTCAAGCACCCGGAAGATTCGCCACCGGCTGCACCGATACCGGCACCCTTTGACCACTGGGAATATACCCCGGCTATCTACTACGTGCGTAACTACTTTCAAACGCCCGGCGACCAGGTACCCACTCTGTGTCGCAAGCAGCTGGACACCACCGGAGCCGTGCCCACGGTGGCTGACGAATGCCTGGCCCCTGGCATCGAGGACATGCAGATAGAGTTCGGCATCGATACCAGTGGCAATGGCTCGGCAGACCGGTACGTAACGTCACCAACGGCTGCCCAGATTGGCCAGGTACTGTCCGTCAAGGTGTATCTGCTGGCGCGCAGCATCGAGCCCGATCAGCACTACACCAACGAGAAGACTTTCCAGATCAGTAACAAGCCGGCCTACAAGCCTGCTGACAACTTTTACCGACGCGTCTACAGCACCACGGTGCTGCTGCGTAATGTCAAGAACCTCCGAGACCTGGGAGCATGATTATGCAACGAGCAATTGGCAGGAACCGGCAACAGGGCGCCGCCTTGTTTGTATCTCTGATGCTGCTGCTGGTCATCACCCTGGTCAGTGTAGCGGCACTGCGCACCAGCCGCCTCGAATTGCGCATGGCGGGCAACCAGGAATCACGCCTGGAGTCCTTCATGTCTGCCCAGGCCCTGGTGGATGCCATCGTGGCCACGCCCGCAACGGTTCCCGTGATCGGCAACCCCGGATTTACGCTGTGCACCGCCATGGAAGCTGGTTGCGATCGCTATACCCTGAGTTTCGACAACGGCCTGTTTGCGGCGGATCTGGCCAAGGGCAGTCTTGCAGCGGTGGTGACCCGCGGCGAGGAAGTGCCCATACCCCGCGGCCTTTCCACCAGCGTGGTTAAATTCAATGGTG
>JBFIQI010000209.1:0-3137 GCA_041609715.1 Gammaproteobacteria bacterium | reverse complement strand
CGGCCTGCGCGCGCTGCTGGAGCAAGACCGCGCCCTCAGCGATGAGGAAGTGCGCGCCATCGCGGCCGCCGGTGGCGTGGTCGGAATCTGGCCCCATGGCCGTTATATCGAATCGGTGGCACGCATGGCGGATTTCATCGAGCATGTCATCAACATTGCCGGCGCCGATCATGTGGGCATCGGTTCGGATCTGCGTGGCGTATCCCGCTACAGCGCAGGCTTTACCCGCGAAGCCGAGTTCAGGGCCATCGCCCAAGAGCTGCTGCGCCGGGGCCACAGCGACGAGACCGTAGGAAAAGTCATGGGCGGCAATTTTTTTCGCGTTTGGACCGAGGTGGTGGCCAGTCCGGCGAATCGCTGATGGCGGTTCAGCTCTGACCGGATTCTGCCATGTCCTTCTCGGAACCGCGTTCCTGTAACTGTGCCTGGCCGGTGGCAATCAGCTTGTCGATGGCCGCTGCAATTCGCGAGTGATCCCAGGCGGAATTCTGTTTAAGCACATTGGACATCAGGGCGACGATATAACGTCTCTGGCTTTCGGCGCCCGCTGGCGATTCTATGATGGCGATGGAGTTCATCATGTTGCGCACATTGCCGTGGTACTTGCGGCAAACAAATCCCTCCTCGGGCTGGCATTGATACAGAGACCCGCTCTTGAAATAAGCCGCGGCGTTGCTGAGCTCCGGTGCGTAAACATAGCGGTAGCGACGTTTGGTGATGTACAGGTACTTTTTCATTTGCAGGCTGGACCATTCATCTATCAAGCGGCCCTGTTCAAGTCTAAAAAGAAAGCGCGCGAGTTCCCGGGGGCTGGCATAAGAACCACCGCCCGGCACCTTTTTCTTGGACACCGAGGTCCAGAAGCTGCCCTGGCGCAGCGCCTCGGTATTGAGCCCGGCGTCGGTCAGGGGGTCCGTGATGACAGTTTGTGCCAGCGCCGTCAGAGCCGGCTTGGGCGTGTCTGCAAGAAAGGCCTCACTTTCTGCGCGGCTAACTGGATAGCGATCGCCAAAATGCCGGATTAACATGGCCTCGCGCCAGACTACCGAGCCGGCGCCATTGGCGGATGGCGATATCATGTGATCCACCCATTCCGCCAGGCGAAATTCCTCATGAGGTTTAATGACGCCGAAACTGTTGCGGCCTGATACCGGATCGAATCGCGGGACATCGTGGATTTCTCCCGATAGCCAGTCGCCGGCGCTGACCACCGTTTCCCGGAGTATGCGAGCGCGATCGTCCGGATCCGGGAAGGCACGCGCCAGGCTGTCGAACAAGGCCAGCATGCACAAGATCTTGCCCACGCTGCCCGGGTTCTGCTTCACATCCGGGCGTACCCCTGCCCAGCGAATGTCCTGAGGATTGGTGATATCGATAACCGCAATGGAGTAGCTTGGATTGCGATTCTTGAGCAGCTGATCCAGGCCGCGCTGCAGGTCCGCGTCAGGCGCCCGGGCATCGAAGCGGGCATCCTTATTGTCCAGTAGATTTAGACCGATATCGGCGGCGTTCAGCAGGGCGCCGGGCGGCAGCTTCGGACTCTGGAGACGTTGTTGGGCGTTGGCGTAGCCCTGCAGGCGACGGATGCCGCTGTCTGCTTCGCCGTCCAGAGGGTAGGGATGCACCGGGACCGACGCGGCGAGCAAAGCGCCCAGCGCCAAACCGGATAGCAGGGCGCGCCCGTGCTTCATTTCACGCGCAGTCGTCATGGCAGTCGGGCAGCCTCGTCGAGTGCCAACAGGCCCGCGGTCACCGTCGGGGTTGCTCCGGCCAGCAGGCGCGTGAAACGGGCCGCACGCCGGTAACCTTTTTCCACCAAAGGTCGAATCTGGAACAAGGTTAATTCTCCCTTAATGAATCCGAATTCTATATCCCACGGCATGGGACGTTGCTCGCTGTCCAGCACCGGATCGTACTTGCGAGCGACTTCCGCCACCAGCGCCCGCAACTGACGTTTTTCGTCTTCGGTCAGGACCGGGCCGGCGTACGCTGGCTCCCAGACAACACCGCCATGGTTGGCGAGATTGCGCCGGAAGGGCGTCTTGCTCTCGCTGATCAGGCGTTCTTCACCATCGGCAAGCAACACCAGCGTTTCGGCAGCTTCGCCTGCCACCGCACCGCCCACGCCCCAGGCGGTGGAAACCGTGATTCCCGGACCGTAGCTCACCAGGTCGCTGCTCACCAGCACCCCCGACTTGTCGGCCGGCACGCTTTTCATCAATAAAACCGAGGCGTAAATTCGCTCAGGGTTCTTCATCAGATTGGCACGCCATGCGATGGAGCGTGGACTCAGTACCGATGCCCAAACCTGCGGAATCCCGGCCAGCTGGCGGTCGCGGCCGACGATATGCGGCAAAGTTTCGTTGAGGCCTGCGCCCGAGAAACCTGGCAGGTCTTCGACGTTGGTGTCGCTGCGGATAAAAACGCCGTAACTGTCGTCTTCACCAAATTCCAAGCGCATCGCTGCCAGTATTTCCTCACGCGCCTGCGGGGTCAGGGTAAGCGCCAGGATCTCGGCTCGGATCGCCTCCAGTTCCCGATGCAGTCCGTTTTGGTCCAGTTCACCATCCTCGCGTGCGCGGTACGTGTTCGCCAGGCGTTCCCGCAGGGATGGCGTGGCCAGTTTCATATGCTCGTTGAACAGGCCAAATGGTAGCGCCACGGCAGGCGCCACGCGCCCGGGGAACATGCGTGCAAGCTCGCCGAGGTTGGCGGCCTTCGGACCAACAGTGCGGCCGGACAGCGAGCGATCCAGATGCTTGAGGGGGATCGGGCTGGTGAATTCCAGCACCGGTTCGGGCACTTCGAGACTGCCGGCTTCGAAAACCCCGCGACTCTCGCTGAGGCTTGCAAGCACCGACTCACTGAGGCGCTCGGTCGGTTCGAGGATGACCGAGCCGGCACTGTCGACCGCCAGCACCACCTCTTTACCAGCCAGCTTTTCAATGTCTGCGAACAGTGCCGCACTGACTGCCACATTAGGGATGCCAAGATTGCGCGCCAGCAACTGCAAATGAGACAGGAGGTTGCCTTCGCCACCGGTCAGAATGCCGGCGACCGGGCTGAGTTCTGCAATGGTTTGGGGTACGACCACGATGTCTTCGCGCGCTGGCGTGACGCCGGCGGCGAGATCGGCG
>JBFIQI010000208.1:0-3219 GCA_041609715.1 Gammaproteobacteria bacterium | reverse complement strand
GTCTTTGATGCGCTTTTTTCCCTTGGATTCGAAGAACTCGATGGTTTTGCGCATGATCTGCGCGGAGGCCTCGTCCGGGTATTCACGGGCGTGTCGCCTGGGATTCAAAAGCATGGTCGGAGTTTCTCCTTAAGCGCTGGATGATGCGGCACGCTCTTTGCGGAGCAGCGCGTCGCGGACCGGCCTTGAGCGGTACGCAATAATGTACCACCGCCAAAGAGGGCGGTCTCCCGATCGCCAGCCGGTCACGCAGATTCGCGCCGCTACGAAGAATTACACACCGGCGGGGCTAAATCCGTGGCGCCAATGGCCGTGACACAGAATGTCAGCGAGATCGCGCCTTTGGCCGTCTCGTTCGTTTCAAAAACCACGGTGCCATTCTCGCCGGTAGTTCCGGACTTGCCGGGCTCGTCAAAGGTGCCGGAAAAGTCGCCGGTCACGGTCGCCCCTGCAAGTGGATTGCCCTGGCCGTCGTTGATCACCACTACGGCCCGCCCGGATTTGAAACCCTTGCCCTGGTTGACCGTAGACAGGGTGATGGATGTCACCTGGGGTGAGCCGCCGCCGTCGTTCTCGGTGGTGGCGCTGGCAACATTGGAAAACCCGGAATTGCCGTTGGCGTTGCGGGCGTACACCCTGTAGTGATAAGTGGTGGCGGCAGGCAAACCCATATCTGAGTAAGCTGCGACATTCGCACCCACGGTGGCCAGGAAACCGAAATTGCTGCCGTCTGAAGAGCGCTCGATATCGAAAGCCTCTTCATCGCTGGCGTTGTCGGTCCAGGCGAGATCGATCTGGCTGCTGGAAACGGTGCTGGCCGCAAGATTGCCGGGGGCCGCAGGCGGATCCCCGGGGCTCGCGAGTACATAGTGAGTTGAATACCCATGGCCGGTCGGGAATGTTGGTGGATCGATACCGCCCACCACATCAGCCCAGGTCATGGCGCCCTGATCTTCATGGGCGAGGATATGGCAATGCATGATGGTGCGTCCCTCGTAGACCTTGGCCGTCTGGGCGTTGAGATCAAAGCGCACATCGCAATTGGTGGCGATGACGTCGTAATACTCCCCGCCTTCATAATTGTTGCAGTCGTTCACCATCTGCATGTGATAGATGTGCAGGTGGAAGGGATGCTGGCGCGCGCCTTTGACGGTCCACTCCTGCACAGCATCCGCGTTCAGCACGAAGCTCGGCACGAACTTGTCAAATTTATCGCCATTGATGGTGCGTGCACCCATACTCACGGTCTCGAAGTTGCCGGGCGTGGCATTGCGCAGATCGCGCAAATACGCGGGGCGGAAGGAATCCCAGGTAGAAATCCCATTCACTGCATAAGGATGGGCTGCTGGATTATCCGGCAGACCGGCGTCCGCATAGATACTCGCCACAACCTGGTTATCCACGCTGATGGTGGAGTCTCCCGAACAGCGCACCGCCAGATCGGCGCGTGACGCACCCGTCAGCGTCACACTATTGGTGGGCAGGGCCTTGGGAACGGTGGTGCGCCAGACGCCGTCGCGAGCCATCAGCGCCACCTCGCAGTTGGCACCCACGGTGATGGTTTTTTCACGCGCATCGCGATCGGCCACCAGCATCCGCCAGTGCTGCCAGGTATTTTCGGGCAGGCAAAGATTGCCGTTGACGCGGCCATTGACAGTCCAGGTGGGACTCAGCGTGCCCTCGATCAGGGTGTCGCCGCCGGTACCGGCCACATCGGGATCGAGAAACCCGAATACCAGGTGCTTTTCTTCCATGGCCGCCACGTTGGCCGGGATCTGGTCGAGACTGTCGTCGACGATGATCAGGCCGAAGGCGCCACCGGAGACTTGCAGGAAGGTGGAGCCATGATGGTGGGCGTGGTACCAGTAAGTGCCACCCATGTGATCGAGGGGGATATCATAGACAAAATCTCCGCCGCGACCGCCTTCGAAGGACCGTGTGACATCATCCCCCGGGGTCTCGCCGGAAATATGCAGCCCATGGGTATGGATATTACTGACGTTGGGGTCCTTGAAGACGTTGTGCTCTGTACTCAGGGGCGCGTACGGCAGGGTGTTATGAAAACGCAGGACATACTTTTGTCCTGGCACCAGTTTCATGGTGGGGCCCGGAATACTGAAGCTCCCTCCCGCCTGTTTGTAGGCACGCGTGGTGATGGTATCGCTGCCGATGGTAAAGCTTGCTTCACCAATTTCCATAACGCCGCTGAAATGATCGCCGTTATCGGTCCAGTCAAATTCGGCGGGGTTGGTTATAAGGTTTTCGGTCGGGCAGCTGCTTGCCGTTGCCGCCTGGGCATAAACCAGCAGGAATACTGCGAGCAGGGTACTGAGCATCTTCATGGTGGGCCTCCACAGCGATCGTCCCCATGCTCCGGTGCCGTCTGCCACGGCAGGAGGATGGGTGACGCTTTGTCCATTCGCTTTTTTCCACACTGATTATTAAAGCTAAAATCGGGGCCCGCAATGTGACATGTGCGTATTGAAAATCATGATACTCAGCATTTGGGGTGTGCAGCGATATGGCCAAGGGCGATACGCGAGTGCGAATTCGGCGCTCGGGCTAATATAGAGACCGGTGGCCAGGCTAATTTATTTTCATGATCCAATGTGCAGCTGGTGCTGGGGTTTCCGGCCGACGGCGCAGGAATTGTTTGCGCGCCTGCCCGCCCAGCTGACCAGAGTGAATATGCTGGCGGGCCTGGCGCCGGATTCCGACGAGCCCATGTCCAGCCTGCAGCGCAACGCCATTATCGGCCATTGGCGCCGGATAGAACGCCTGCTGGGTACCCGGTTTAATTACGACTTCTGGAAAAAGTGCCAACCACGCAGATCTACCTACCCGGCCTGCCGGGCGGTAATCGCGGCAGCCAACCAGGGGCGTGAGGAAGAGATGATCCTGGCGATTCAGCATGCCTATTACCTGGAAGCCAGGAATCCTTCGGACATAAAGACCTTGCGGCAGCTGGCCCGGCAAATCGGTCTCGACAAAAAGATCTTCGATGAACATTTGCAGTCGGCGGTAACGGAGGCGGAGTTACAAAAGCAGATTGCCTTTGCTCGCAGCCTGCACATCACCAGCATGCCGGCACTGGTCTACGAAGACGAGCATAAGCGTCGTCTGCTGACGGTTGATTACTTAAGCTACAAGACCACGCTGCAGGAAGTGCAGAGCCTGGTCGGAGATAGCGGGGGACAGTAAGGCAGAGGCCTCGCGGTT
>JBFIQI010000207.1:0-3222 GCA_041609715.1 Gammaproteobacteria bacterium | reverse complement strand
CATAGCCGCTTTCCTTTTTCTCCGACTCGCGATCTGAGAGACGTATCCGGGGTGGTGCTTGCCAAGGACCTGCTTTACTGGCTGCTCCAGCATGATGACGCGCAGATAGACTGGGATGCGTTGCGGCGTGAGCCCTTGATGATCCCGTCCAGCGCTCCGATCCTGCAGATGCTGCGAACATTTCAAGATTCACGCCGGCACCTTGCCATTATCGTTGACGAGTACGGCAGCGTGGAGGGCCTGGTGACTCTGGAGGACGTGCTGGAAGAAATCGTTGGCGACATATTTGACGAGAGTGATTTGCCGCGGGCTGACTTCCAGGAACTGGACGATGGCACCCTGATCGTGCGGGCTCAGGTTGATCTGCGCAAACTTTGTGCAAGGCTCGAAATTCCCTGGGACCCTGACATCGAGCCGTCCACCATCGGCGGGCTGGTAACAGAGGAGCTGGAGCAGATTCCGGTCAAGGGCGATGTAATTACCTGGAACGGCTATCGCATCGAAGTTCTGCGTGCGGATCAGCGGCGCGCCACGCTACTGGGCTTTCGCAGGCAGTAAGCCGCCGCTGCGGCGCCGGATTCCAGGGCGCCGCTGCCATTTGCCGGCCAGGCGCATCGCCCCGTCCATGATGCGGACAAAATGGCCAGTTGGCAGCAGCAACTGGGCGACAACCGAAGCGAGGGTTGCCAGGCTGCGGCCGGGTTCCCGCAGCAACAGAGCAGGGCTTGTGCGCAAGGCATCGGTGACAAGACGCAGGGCGATGGCCGGCTCGCCGGAGCGTATCGCACGGCGCGCCAGATAACGCAGCTGGAAGGCCCGCGCCAGGCGTTCCCAGCGGGCGACGAATTCAGGTGCATACATGCGGGTGTTGTTCACAAAGCGCTCCCAGCTCGCAAGTTGCTGTTCTATGTTGGCTGACAGGCCGGCATTATTGACGCGGTAACTGGTCAGCGGTTCGGAGATACCCTCGAACTCCCATCCGGTCTTGAGCGCAATTCGGGTCCAGCACTCGATATCTTCCGATTGGCGCAGGCGCTCGTCGAAGTACTGGGTCCAGCTGCGTCCAGCCTGGAGATCGACGAACTGGATCTGTTTGAACACTTCGCGGCGAATGACAGGCACTGACCCATTGCCAATGGGATTGCGCAACAACACGTCACTGGACGATATATTGCAAAGCTTTGGATTTTGCAGGTAACCCAATGCCTTGCCGCCGTCGTCTATGAACAGGGAGGGACAGTAGCTGACGCCGACCCCAGGCCTGCTTTCAAGGTGGGCAACCTGACGGGCGAGCTTTTCTGGATGCCAGAGGTCATCCGCATCCAAAAATGCAAGATACTTACCGCGTGCGTAGCGGATGCCCGTGTTACGAGCCCCGGCCAGCCCCCGGTTCTGCTGTCGGGCGATGCGAATGCGTTCATCCCAGAAGGCTTCGCAAATTGCCATACTGCGATCCTGACCGGAGTCGTCGACGATGATCAATTCAAAATCTTTCAAGGTCTGCGCCAACACGGATCGCACGGCGTCGGCCACATAAGCTTCCACATTGTAAACGGGCATGATGACGGAAACTAAAGGCATCATATTCTCCTCAATTCCGGGTTTGGACTCTGCGGTTCGCGGCGCGCATTACGAATGTGCGAAAGCGCGAAGACGGCCAGCACATTGAGCGGTTTGCGCATTAAAAGCCGCGGGTCTGCAGCCATCGCGGCACGCAGGAACTGTGCCGCACGATGCGCCTGGTCAGGCAGGCGCAGGGCTCGGCGGGCGAGATAATAGAGATGTTCTGCGCGAGCGTTATGGTAGTGCCTTTCAACGAGTTTGGGCGCGTAAGTCCTGACTTCATGGATGAGTTGTTCCCAGCCTGCCTGCATCTGGTCAAGCTGGGCAGACAGTCCCTGGCTGCTGGTGCGATACCAGGTCAGTGGCTGGTCCAGGCCTTCAAGACAATGGCCGCGCGCCAGGCTCGCGCGTATCAGCCATTCCAGGTCTTCAGCGAAGCTCATACCCGGGTTAAACAGCCCCACCAAGTTGAACAGTTTTCGGCGCACCACCAGCGTCGACGTGGTTGTGGTGGGATTTGAATACAGCAGATGGGCGGTCTTCACGCCCCGGGTGCGGCCACGGCTGCACTGCCCCGCAGGCCGGCCCCGCTCGTCGAGAATAGCGGCCTGGGAAAAGCTGACCCCGACCGAAGGCCGCTGTTGCAGGTGTCGCAGATGGGATGCCAGCTTGTCAGGGTGCCAGCCATCATCCGCATCGAGGAAGGCCACAATGGGAGCGCGGCTTGCGCCGATGCCAAGGTTGCGGGCGCTGGATACGCCCCGGCGTTGGCCGCTCAATAAGCGGATGCGCCGATCTGCTGCACAATAGGCGCGGGCAATTTCGGCGCTGGCGTCGTCGGAGCCATCATCAATGATCAGCAGCTCCCAATCTCCAAGGGTTTGCGCACGTACGCTGTTAACGGCAAAGCAGAGGGTCCCGGCGGCGTTATACGCGGGCATGACAACGGAGACACGCGGTGGCCTGGCGGTCTGAGATCCGGTTTTCATGCCGCCCTCCTGGTTCGCGGTGCGCTCCAGGCATGCTCGAAGTCCTGCTTCAGCTGAGAACGCACGGTGGCGATGTCGAATGCTTGCTCAGAGCTGGCGAGAATCGCCGCGAAGTCCCGATCGGGGTCGAAGTTCTCGATGCTGCTGCCGGGCATGCCCAGCCTCGACACCAGGTCCGCGCCCTTGTTGGAGTAAAAAAGGTTGTAAGCGGCTCTTCCGCCAAGTGCCCGGAAAACCCCGGTGTGATAGCGCACTGCAACAGCGACACGCGCGAATTGCAATACGCCAATGGCAGTTTCCCAGGGGTTTTCATACAGGGCCAGTGCGAACGGGTCGATATAGCGCACCGTGGGCACTCGCTGCATAAGCTCCTTTAGCATCGCGCGGTCATTGTCAGAACCCGAGGCATCAGACTGCATCAGCACAACGGGCGTCAGGCCACTTTGTGTGAACAGCTGACACAGCCGCACAATCCTGTGCAGGAAATCCTGATTATCGACGGGATACATCTTGTCGAAACTGCGCAAGGAAATGACTGCTGCCTGTTCGGCCTCGACGCCGATTTGGGCATAGCGCGCCCGGGCGGCAAATCGACCCAGTTCGCCGGGCCGCAGGATACAGGCGGCATCATAAGAGAGCCTTGCCGGCACACCCGCCTGCCGCAATCGCT
>JBFIQI010000206.1:0-3253 GCA_041609715.1 Gammaproteobacteria bacterium | reverse complement strand
GCCTCTCGGTTAAAGGCGACAATACCTCTACAGGATCAAAAAGCATGCAAGACACACCCCGAACCATTCTTGTGCAGGGCGCCAGCCGCGGTATCGGGCTGGAGTTCGTGCGCCAGCTGCTGGCCCGGGGCGAGGTGGCAAAGCTGCTGGCCACCTGCCGCGACCCAAAGACCGCCGCTGGACTGGCAGGTCTGCAACAGCAGGACCAGCGCCTGCGCGTTCTTACCCTGGATGTGGAGGACGAGGCCAGTATTCGTTTGGCGGCGCGCGATGCCGGCAAGCATGTGACCCATATTGACCTGCTGATCAACTGCGCCGGGGTGTTGCACGAGGGTGAGGTCATGGCACCGGAACGCAGGATTTCCCAAATCGAGCCCGGATCGCTGCACAAGAGTTTCGCCGTCAATGCAGTGGGGCCGGCATTGGTTATCAAGCATTTTCTCGGGCTACTGCAGAAGTCAGACCAGGCGGTCGTCGCCAACCTGTCCGCGCGGGTCGGCAGTATCACCGATAACCGCTTGGGGGGCTGGTATGCATATCGCATGTCAAAGGCTGCCCAGAATATGCTTACCAGGACCCTGGCAGTGGAGCTGGGCCGGGGTGCCCGCAAAGTCACGGTGGTGGCCCTGCATCCCGGTACCGTTGACACGGACCTGTCGCGCCCGTTCCAGGCCAATGTGCCGGAGGGCAGGCTATTCAGCAGGCAACGGGCGGTTCGCCAGCTACTCGACGTACTGGCAGGCGTAGAAATGAAAGACAGCGGGCGCTTTTTTGCCTGGGATGGCAGCGAGATTCCCTGGTAAACAGTAGTGGGTTGGCGTCCCGGATAAAAAAGCGGGCGTTTCGGTCCAGCCGTAACGCCCGCCAAGTAGAGTCGCAGCCAGGGGGGTTAAATGATTAACAGGCTGCGACGGCCTAAATGCAGCGCGCAAACTGCGGCTGCAGCTCTGTTTTAAAGATCCTGCGTGCCAACGACAAACGAAAAAATCTAAGCTGGCGAGTGAAAAAAATTCATGCCAGCTGGGAAAAGGTTTTGAGCACCCAGGCGCGCAGTGCCCGGACTTGCGGTTTGGCGGCGGCATCCCCAGAACAGACAAAATAATAGCGCTCAGGCGTTGGCGCTTCATGATCAAACAGGCGCACCAGCCTCCCCGAGTCGAAGTAGTCCTGGCTCAAAGGCATGGGTACGACAGCGACGCCGAGTCCCTGCTCGGCGGCCCGGACCACCGCTACGGTGGAATTTAGCTGCACGATACTGGAGGGCTCGGGCAATTCGATACCCGATGATTCTGACCAGCGCTGCCACTGGCCAGTGCGCCGATTGTGCACAATCATCGGGAAAGGCAGTAATTTGTTTTTTTTGCCGGTGCTGATTTTCTTTTTGAGGCCGGCGGTACACGCAGGGACCAGCCGCAACGGAAAAAAAGCATCGGCTTTGAGATCCGATGGGGCGCTGCGAAAAACACGGATCGAGACGTCAACGCCGGCCGGGTGACTCTCGGAGCGCTCGTCGCTGGTATCAATCTGCATGTCGATTTCGGGATGCAGCCTGGTGAACTCCGCCAGCCGCGGCACAAACAGTTCGGCGGCAAAAAATGGCTGCACGGAAATCCGCAAGGTCTGGCGCTTGATGCGCTTGCGAAACCGCGAAGTCACGCGATCGAGTTCCAGTATCAGGGGGTTGACGTCGTCGAACAGCACTTTGCCGGCTTCGGTGAGTACCAGACCGCGGTTGGTGCGATCGAAGAGCTCGATTCCCAGCTCTTCCTCGAGGCTCTTGACCTGGTGACTCACCGCGGACGCAGTGACGAATAACTCTTCGGCCGCCACCTTGAAGCTGGTGTGTCGGGCCGCAGCACAAAAAGTGCGTAGCGCCCGCAAAGATGTTTGGGGGTTGGTGATTTTCATGGGGCTGCACCATTTTGGTGCATTGCGTCATCGTGTCGCCAGCGATTATCACATATTACTGAGGCAATTGATCGATTGCGCCGATACCCGTGCTGCACAGATTCGGCAGCGACCGACCGGGCCTGTTTCCCTCAGAGTCTGGGTGTGAGCGATTTCAGCGGCGCCAGCAAGTCGTTGCTTTGTCCGCCCAGCGCAACGTCGCCGGTGGCCCAGAAGTAGGCCAGCATGGACGCTGCTGTCAGGAAAACGGTCACCACCGTGTAGAGAATCAGCCGGGTCGCGCTCCTGCGAGGTTCTATGCTGATGGGTGCCTCGATGACCAGCCCATGCTCGGTTTTCTGGACGGTCCAGGCCAGCACCAGGGCCAGAGGCAAGCCGAGAATCGCCAGGAGCGCCAGGAAAGACAGCGTCCAGTCGGGGAACTTCAGATAATCAAACGCCATGTCAGCAGTCTGCACAACAATCCAGCTGACTGCGCCGTAGGTCACGGCCACCTGAAAGACGCGTCTTCGCATCAGTTCCCTCCAGGCAATTCGGATCATGGAAGCAGTTTGGGGCGACTTGTTCTCTGCCACGCTGCTGCGGGCCGTCGCAGCTGGCTCGACGGTAGCCGTCAATTGGTAGCCAAACCGGGGGATCGTTTCAATGTAGCGATGAGGCGAAGCGTAATCACCGAGTTCGTGGCGAATGCGGCTGATGGCGTGAGTCAGTGCGCTGTCGCAATCAAGGCCGCGGTGCCAGACAGCGCGACGCAAACTTTCTCGGGATACCGGCTTGCCGTTGGCGGCGGCCAGCGCCAGCAAGACTTGTAATGGGCGGCGTTCGAGGTGGGTTTCGCTGCCGTCAGTGCGAATCAGTTTGCTGGCCCGCGGATCAATCACAATGTCATGCAGGCGAAAAGGTCCGATGCGTGCGACCAACTCTGCGCCCGCCGAACGTTCCTCGGTATCGCCATCTGGTTTGACTCCGACAACGTTGTCATCTTCTGGTGCGGTAGTACCGCCCGTTGCCGGCAAAAAGCTTACGTTTTGGCGCTGTGCCGCGCCTTTTTTATTTTTGGAAATATGCACTTCCAGCCCCCTGGCGCGCGAAAAGTCCTTTTACCTGTCCCTGAAGTTTAGTAGCTGAAGAAGTTTTTGCCAGCGAATTTTCCGGAGCAGCAACAGAACCCCTTGTTTTGAAATTGCGATGGTCAGGGTTCCCTGAGTGCAAAAGTTCACACCTGAGTGCGCCAGCGTTTGGCATCCTTAGTCAGTCTGTTTTGCTTGACAGACCTGATCGCGCTTGTTACCAAGAATATGGGCATACCCGTCGAAAGGCGGGGACGCAAAGCCACCGGTCTACG
>JBFIQI010000205.1:0-3263 GCA_041609715.1 Gammaproteobacteria bacterium | reverse complement strand
TTGGGGGGCACGATCAGGGGCTCCTTTGTCACCGCCTTCCAATCCACCTCCTGCTGTTCGTTCTGGAGCAGCCAGTAGAGCAAATTCCTGGCCAGCACGATTCCGGATACGTCTTTCAGGTCCCGGGTGGGTGAAAAAGGAAACCGGCTGTGCCCGGCTTCGCGGACCAGTGCCATCGCCTCGTCGCGATCCATCTCGCCTGACAGGAACCTGATCTCCTCGCGGGGCAGCATCACGTCATGCGCCTGCATGTGTTTGAGCTGGGTGGCGCCGACGATCATGCTGGCCGTGGTCAGGCCCACGGCACCCTGGCTTTTGCCGAGCATGGCCAGCAGGCGGATTTCCTCGGCGGTGGTGACGGGTATTTCCACGTCGCGACGCAGCGACCGGGATACCTTTTCGCTCAGCATGACCATCGGCCGCAGCACGGTGGTGAGCCAACGGATGCCGTGCGCCACCGGAGCGGCCAGTTTCTGCGCGTAGGTAACGCCCAGGGTCTTGGGGATGATCTCGGTAAAAAAGAGCACCGCCAGGGTAAAAATGATAGAGAACAGCCACAAGGTGCTGGCATCAAACACGTTTTCGTAGCTTGCGCCCGCTACCGCGGCACCTATCGTGTGGGCGGCCGTGTTAAGGATCAGGATGGCGGCGATCGGCACGTCCATGTTGTCCTTGAAGCGTGACAGCAGGGCGCCGGCCCGCTTCTTGCGCTGCACCAGCACCTCGATCTGAGGGCGGGTGAGGGAAAGCAGGACCGACTCAAATATCGAGCAGATAAATGAAACGACCAGGACGACGCCGACGGCAGTAATAAATAACAGCATGAGAAATCCAGAGATTATCGGTTCACAAGTAGTAACAAATTGTATCGAAAAAGGGGCCAGAAAAAGGGGTCAGAGTACATTTTCGCAAATATGCTCTGCCCATTTTTTCGAGAATAACATGTACTCTGACCCCTTTTTGTTACTTTTCGAGAATAAAATGTACTCTGACCCCTTTTTGGAGAAGGCTGGTTTAATATGCTTTGCGCATTGTCAGAATACCGCTTACAAAGGGTAACAGGATGTCTATAAGCAACAGAAGGCTTGGAAAACACGGCGTGTTGGTCAGCAATATTTGCCTGGGCACCATGAATTTTGGCTGGCACACTTCGGAAAAAGACAGCTTCGCCATCATGGACCGCGCGCTGGAGCTCGGCATCAACTTTTTTGATACGGCCGATGTCTATGGCTGGTCGGTGGAACACGGGCTCACCGAGGAAATCATCGGGCGCTGGCTGGCGCAGGGCGGTGGGCGTCGCGACGCGGTTTTCCTGGCAACCAAGGTGTATAACCCGGTTGAACGCAAAGCCAATCTTCGTGAGGTGAACAGTGATGGGCGGTGCCTGAGCGCTTACAAAATCCGCAAGCACTGCGAAGGCAGCCTGAAACGGCTTCAGACCGACTGTATCGATCTTTACCAGATGCACCATATTGACCGTGACTGTCCCTGGGATGAAACCTGGCAGAGTTTCGATACGCTGGTGAAGCAGGGCAAGGTGGTGTACGTGGGCTCGAGTAATTTCGCCGGCTGGGATATCGCCACGGCCTGCCAGGAGGCGTCCAGGCGCGGACTGATGGGCCTGGTGAGCGAGCAGAGTACCTATCACCTGGATAACCGGACCATCGAACTGGAAGTGGTCCCGGCCTGTCGCCATTATGGCCTCGGGCTGATTCCCTGGAGCCCGCTGGGCGGCGGCCTGCTGGGCGGTGCGCTGGAGAAGCACGATGCAGGGCGCCGCAAAGACGCCGAGTTTCAGAAGCGCGTGGAGGAAAAGCGCGGCCAGCTGGAAAAATACGAGGCCCTGTGCAGGCAAATCGGCCACCCGCCCGGCGAGGTGGCGATCGCCTGGCTGCTGCACAACCCGGTGGTCACCGCTCCGATTATCGGGCCGCGAACCGTGGCGCAGCTGGAAAGCGCCGTGCGGGCCGCCGCCATTGAGCTCGATGGGGAAACCCTGAACAAGCTGGACGAGATTTTCCCCGGTCCGGGTGGCGAGGCCCCCGAAGCCTATTCATGGTGAGACAAGACGCCTGCCTCGCATCGTCTTGATGCGAAGCAGGCCGTCGGGGGCATGGCGTTACCGCGGTAACGTTAAGCAAGGGCAGGCTGGCCCGGGTTCTTGTCCCTTACTTGCGCGAGGCGTAGTAAGCGGTCACCACCGGATCTTTTTCCACGCGTTTCTGGTGCGCGATCAGGTTCGGCGCCACGCGCTGGACGAGGTCCGTTGGAAAGTGATCGAGGACGCCCGAGCCTAACCAGCGCGTCAGCAGGAAGACCTTCAGATCGGCCATGGTCAGCCGGTTGTCGGCAAAATAATCGCCGCCGCGCGCCAACAGGCCGCCAAGCCCTTTCAGATAGATAGTCAGTTTGCCTTCGGCAAGTTTCTCGCGTGCACTGCGAAGTTCATCGCCCTCCAGGCCCATGGTCGGCACGATCGCATGCAGCGCGTCCTCAGCGGCCCCCAGGGCTTCATCGCAGTACAGCGCCTGCAGCGCGTCCGCGGGATACAGCTTAGCCAGCTTGCCGACGTAGCGGCAGATTGCATTCGACTGCGAAACTGCGACCCCGTCAATCTCGAGTTCGGGCAGGGCGCTGAAACGCGTGCTGCCGCGCATTTCCATAAATTCGGGAAACGAAATCCGGTGATCCTCAAACGCGATTCCGGACTGGTGAAATGCGATACGGATCGGCTCGCCCCGGCCACCGTCGATATCAAAGTAGGTCAGTTTGTATTTTGTCATTGGCTTGTCCCGGTTGTGTGTGTCTCATTATTGGTCGGAATGCCGGCATATTCCAGCAGCGCGATGCTTTGCCCCGGGACGGGGGCGGGCGGGCCTAGGGCCAGCCCGGGGCGGCATGCGCGTCCAGGCACCTGGGGCCGGGCCTGCTACGGGATTAACCTATGGCAAATACCCGGCCGGCAGCTAAAATTTGTGAGGTGTTGGCCGTTCCGGCGCGTGCGAAAACCAAAGGGGCTGGCGGCTGCGTTGCCGCTGTGCCGATGCGCGCATGAGAATCTATGGGGAGAGGGTTATGCAGGTCTCAACTGTCAGAAACGGGTTGCTATTGCTGATTCTGGGTATTGCGCTGTCGGCTTGTGCAGCGCCGACAACCAAGCGAGTGGAGCTGGACCCGGAGCTGGTTGCGAAGGAAGAGAAGGCGCAGCAAGAGCTTGCGATTCGCCGGATACTCGAACACAACGAAAGGCTGCACCGGGTGGC
>JBFIQI010000204.1:0-3309 GCA_041609715.1 Gammaproteobacteria bacterium | reverse complement strand
CCACCGGATAGGCGAAGTACAAAAAGGCACGCCCGGTCAGTGCCGGGTTGAGAAAGTTTTTGCCGGTGCCGCCGAAAATTTCCTTACCGATGACAACACCGAATGTAATGCCCAGTGCCGCCTGCCACAGAGGCGTTGTGGCCGGCAGAATCAGTGCATAAAGGAACGAGGTGACCAAAAACCCTTCATTGATTTCGTGATTACGCACGCCAGCAAACAATACTTCCCACAGGCCGCCCGCCGCCAGTGTCACGATGTAGAGGGGCAGAAAATACAGCAAGCCGTGAATTGTGCAGGCGAAGATGCTGCCGGGGTCGTAACCGAGACCGCTCATGGACAGGAATGCGCCTCGCCAGCCTGGCGCCGTCTCGATGGCCAGGTTGGCCATGGCAGTGTTGGCCTGGAAGCCCACATTCCAGGCTCCAAACAGTGCGGCCGGCGTCGCCGCGAACACAACCAGGATCATGACGCGCTTGAGATCGATAGCATCGCGTATGTGGGGCGCATTACGAGTCACGTCATCGGGCGTGTATAACAGGGTGTCCACCATTTCGTAGAGGGCACCAAATTTCTCGTAGCGCCCGCCGCGGGCGAAATGCGGATGCAGCTGATCCAGGAATTTACGTAGGGGGCGCATCAGCCAGACCTCTCTATCTCTTTGAGGTTTTCTCTCAGGAAAGATCCGTACTCATACTTGCCGTTGCAAACAAAAGAGCACAGCGCCAGGTCCTCTTCGTCCAGTTCCAGGCAACCCAGCGCCTGGGCTTTGTCCGTATCCATGACCAGCAGTGACTTGAGAAGCGGCGCCGGCAGAATATCCAGCGGCATGACCGACTCGAAATTACCTATGGGCACCATGGCTCTCGGGCTGCCGTTCCTCAACGTGGACATCTCGAACTTGCGAGTCCTGAATAATGCCGACAAGTAGGCCCGCGTCGAAGAATAGGCCTCGGTACCGGGCGCCAGCCAGCCAAAAAGCCGGCGCTCGCCACCCTCCTTCAGCACACTCAACTGGTTATGAAAGCGGCCCAGGTAACTGGCCCAGCCAGCTGCCCTGTGGCCCGCCAAGACGGAACCGTAAATCACCCGGCAGTCACCAGGTGACAATTCGTCCATCGTCAACTCATCCGTGCTCGCGCCCAAACGGGTTCGCAGCAGACGCGGCTTTTTGACCCGTGGTCCTGCGATAGCGATCACCCGCTCAGTTGGCAACTCACCTGTCTGAAACAATTGCCCGATGGCTATGACATCCTGGTAACCGATATGCCAGACCGTTTTGGCAGCACTGACCGGATCGAGCAGGTGAATATGGGTACCCGCCAGACCGGCGGGGTGCGGACCCGCAAAAGTCACATGGTCGATGCTGGCGCCATCCAGGCCGGGGGGTGCGTAACCAGGCCTGGTACACACGAATACCTTGCCCTGCGTCAGGCGCGCCAGCAGGATCAGGCCATGTGCGAACGCCTGTTTGCTTTTGTTGATAACCGCATGGGGATCTGGCGCCAGCGGATTGGTATCTATAGCGGTGACGAATATCGAATTCGGTGTGGAGTCCGGCACCGGCACCTTGCTGTAAGGCCGGGTCCTGAACGCAAGCCACAGACCCGAGTCGAGGAGATTGGCAACGACGTCAGCAGGCTCGATTGCGGCCAGAGCACTTTCCGGATAGCTCCTGAAGCGCACGGCCTCCTGGCCTTGCAAGCGAATGACCAGCGACTGAAGCACCCTGCGGGCACCTCGATTTATGGCTTCCACCTCACCGGCACCCGGAGAGCAAATACTGACCCCCGGGACATTCTTGATTTCGATCAGCGGCTGGCCGAGAGCAACGCGATCCCCCTCCGCTACCAGCAATCGCGGCTTCAAGCCCTGGTAGTCGCGCCCCAGCAAACCCACACGACTTACCGAAGGGGCATCGGAGATGCGCTGCTCAGGAGCGCCGACCAGGGGCACATCAAGCCCTTTTCGAATTGTAAAATGCTTTGCAGTCATATCCAGCCGTCGTGAAATTCCTTGTGAGGAAACCCGGTCTCCATCCGCTCGCGGGCAAACAACCGGCCCCCGGACCGAACGATTAAATTGTGCTCATGACAGCGAAAATAGTCAGCCCTATTCCACCCAGCGTATGGATGCCCAGCGTGGCTTCGATACCCTGACGAAGTTTTTGCGGTCCTGCCGATGGCCCGGTGATCCCGCTCGCCGCTGGAATGGCAAGCAACAGCAGTCCGATGGACAGCAATGCCCATGGCGTCAGCTGTCCGGCCACCACCAGCCAGACAATCGCGGCCATGGCGACAAAGTGCATGCCAAGATAGATACTGCGAGTCGAGTCCAGACCCAAACGCACCGGCAGCGTGCGTTTCCCTACTGCCTCGTCAGCAACGCGATCGGGGACCTCGTTGATCAGCAATATCGCGGCCACCCACATGCTTATCGGGATGGAGAAAACCACGGTGTAAAAGTCCAGCTGCTGGCTCTGCAGCCAGGCAGAGCCAGCGACCGGCAATAATCCAAAAGCGGCTGCAACGCCTGCCTCGCCCACGCCCAGGCCGCTCAGCGGCCGCGGGCCAAACGAGTACAAAACTGCCAGCAAAGTGCCGGTCAGGCCGAACACCAGCACCATGGGTCCGCGCATCAAGAACAACAGAAAACCAATGAGCACCGCCGCTGCCAGCAAGACGATTCCCCAGCGAGTCATTTCCTGAACCGTCAGAATGTTCGACTGTATGAACCGCGATCCGCCGGTGTACGGATAAATTCGACTGGAGTTTTGGCGATCGCTGCCGCCGATATCGTCACTGACATCATTCAGGACATTCGCTGCGCCATGCACCAGCACGGTTGCCGCCAGTGCCAGCGCGAACACCGTCATATTGAAACTGCCGCCCGCCGCATAGCCCCAGGCGCTGCCGGCCACAACGGGTAACACCGATGCCGGGAAAAACTTGGGCCGGGTGGCGTGGAACAGGCGTTTACCTGCCCTCAGCCATGATGATCCAGAAAATTCTGCGGGGCTTGGACCCAGCGCCCGTTTCACTTCTTCGCTCAATACTCCCTCCGGGGCAAGACGTCAGATGAACTTGTACAAGCGCGCCCGCAGCCGGCCCTGCAGCGCACAATACTACTATCAAGGCCCAGCACCTCAAATACGCATATGCCGCAAGCTTTTTGCTGCGGTTGACAGACACCGCCGAAGGTGATCAATGGCTGATATCTCATGGGGTGACGAGCTTCGAAAAATGGTCTTGCAGAATTGCTGCGTGATCAAATACCAGCGCCGGCAGGGCACCCTGCTCGAAGACGCGGACT
>JBFIQI010000203.1:0-3370 GCA_041609715.1 Gammaproteobacteria bacterium | reverse complement strand
GCGGTACCATGCCGACACCGACAACCAGAGAATCGTGACTGCTCATGCCCGTCAGGCGGGCGGGAAGACCGCATCCAATCAGCTTGGTCAGAATTGCCACGGCTGTAAGGGCCAGGCAGAAAATCATGATATCCGGGGTCAGGGCCGAGACGTCCGCGAGAATTCCCAGGGAAACAAAAAATATCGCGCCGAATACAATGCGCAGGAAATCGGTTCCTTCATGGAAATTCCTGCCATGTTTGACGTCGACGCCTTCCAGCGCCACGCCTGCTACAAAGGCGCCGATGATTGCGGACAGGCCCATGTATTCTGCCAATATGGAATAGAGGAAGGCCATCGTCATTGCGAACACAAAAACGATCTCCGGGTAACGCTTTGTCAATGCCGATTCGTCAAGCAGATAAACGAGTCGCGTAACGACTTTCATGCCGGCGAGTATGCCGACAACCAGGAAGGCGATAGCCTTCAGTAAAGTAATTCCAAGCGCGGCAATGGCGATCTCGCCCGTGCTTAGCTGCGTAGCAGCGGCCAGGGCGAGCAGGGCCAGGATGTCATCAATTACAGCAGCACCGATAATTGCCTTTGCGGCCTCCGAGTCGAGCTTGCCCAGTTCGCGCAGCGTGTCGGCGGTAATGGCGATGCTTGTTGCCGTCAACGCCACGGCCACGATGACAGCCTTCGGCGCGGTAAAACCAAAGGCCAGCGTCAGGTAGTAGCCTCCTACCCAGGGCACGACCACGCCCACCAGCCCGATGGCCAGATATCGCCATCTGACAAGTTCTTTCAGTTTGAATTCGAGGCCGACCGTAAACAGCAGGATCGTGGCGCCGAGCTGCGCTGCGTTACTGATAAACGTGGAATATTCAAGCCAGTGCAGAACACTGGGGCCAACGATGACGCCCAGCAGGATCTGGCCCACTACCGAGGGCTGGTGTATCCGCGACGCGATCAGGTAACCGCCCAGCGCCACGAACAACATGATGCTCATCTCGAGCCCGACGGTCGAACCATGCATAGCGCTATCTCACTTCGCGGGGCAGGGATAACGCTTGTTCAGAGCAGCCAGAACCAGTTGATTAGCCGTCTCTGTTTCAGTCGGCTGCTTTGCATCGAGATAGTCAATCACAGCCTCGATGACGCTGGCCAGCGTTTCTTCTGACGGCACACAGTAGCCCGCCGAATGGTAGGCTCCATAGCGATCAACCGGTCTGCCCAGGCGAGTGCGGGTTGCGCGTTCCATGAACGCGCTGCGCTCCTTCTGGTTTGCACCGAGTTGCGCGTCCCGGCGAACACCCGAAGCGTGTGCGCCGCCCAGGAAGCCGTGTATATAGGCACTGCATGGAACCCCCGTCGTGCCGTAAGGCTGCTCCGCAAAGCTGCTGCACATGCGGCGAAATTCACTTCCAGACAACGGTGTTACCGCGCTGGCGGTAGCAATCGCCAACATCGCCAGAAGCAGTATCGGAGCAATCCGGATCATGCGTGGCTTCATGTATAGAGTCCTCGTAATCCTGATAAAGAGTGATATACGCCCGCTAGTATATCAAGACCGTAGTTCGCACGAGTCCTGCCGCCGCGCGAGCTTAAGCGGGCCATCGGCAATGTTGCCTTACAGTGGATAATAGATGGGCAGAACGATCGTGAACGCGATCCACATGATCAGGGTCAGCGGCACACCGACCCTGATGAAATCGGTGAACTTGTAGCCGCCGGCGCCAAAGATCAGCAGGTTGGTCTTGTAGCCGATGGGGGTTGCATAGCTCATATTGGTCCCGAACAGGACCGCCAGCACAAAAGGCTCCGGGTGCACGCCCAGCTGGTTGGCGACGCTGAATGCCATGGGGGTGCCGATGACCGCCGCGGCGTTATTCGAAACCACGTTGGTAATGAGCGAGGCCAGAAGGATCAGGCTACTGAGTATGACCAGCGGCGGTAGACCACCGGTCGCCGCCACGAACAGCTGCGCGACATATTCGATACCGCCGGTTATTAGTAGGGCGTTGCCGAGTGCCAGGCTGACCACAATGATCATCACGATCGGGATGCTGAGTGAGCTGGCCGCGTCCGTCCAGCTCAGGCAACGCGACACTAACATCAGGCCGACGCCCATCAGCGCGCTGACAGAAATCGGCAGAATGCCCGTTGCGGCAAAGAAGACCACCGCAAACATAATGCCGAGTGCAGCCGGGGCCTTGCTGGTGTGTGGTAGCCTGACCGTCCCATCAAGCACCAGCATGCGTCCGCTGCGCTTCATATCTTCGATGCGATCCTTGCTGGCCTGCATGAGCAGCACGTCGCCGGCCTGCAGCGTCATGTCTCCGAGAGCGCTCCCTGCACTATCGATGATGGGCTTTTTGGCCCTGTGAATCGCGAGGATCAGCGCCTGATAGCGCTCGGCGAAACGGGCTTTTTTCAGCGTCCAGTTCTCGAGAATGGAACCACCGGTGACCACCACCTCTGCCAGCTGCTGCTGGCCCGGCTGCAGCGGGCGATCCTCCGACACCGGATTATCTTCGTCCAGTACATTGTGCAGGCTGGCGCCGAGCAGGTGTTCGTATTCTGTCAGGTTCTCGCTGGTGTCACTGACATACAGCCGGTCGCCCGCCCGCAGGGTCACCGACGGCAGGCGGGTGACCGACAGGTTTTCACCGCGTCCGATGCGCTTGACCGTCATCTTGTCATGGGTGTGGGCGAGGACCTCGCTGAAGGTCTTGCCATCGGCATAGCCGCCCTCTTTGATATGCAGCACCGCGTCGAAGATTCTGAGCGAGGTCTTTGAAAGCAGGGCATCCCGGGGCGGCAGCATGCGGGGCGCCACCAGCCACAGGTAGGCGATGCCCGCGCTGCCGGCGAGTAATACCGGCATCGAAAAATCGAACATGTCCAGGCGGCGCATTCCCAGGTCCGCAGCGATGGCGACTACCAGCAGGTTGGTAGAGGTGCCGATGGTGGTGGCCATGCCGCCCAGCAGCGTGGCAAAGCCCATGGGCATGAGTATGCGAGAGGCCGAAAAGTTATTCCTTATCGCGACGCTGATGAGCACCGGCAACAGGATGACCACGATCGGCGTGTTATTCAGGAACGCGCTCAGGAAAGCTGTGCCCACCAGCACGGTGAGCAAGGAAAGTTGTGGCATTTTTGACCAGCGCCGGGCCATCAGCAGGGCCATCGGGCGCAGCGCGCCGGTGGTTTCTATCCCTTTGCCGACAATCATCAGGGCCGAGATAGCGATGAGTGCCTCGTGGCCGAAGCCCTGAAAGAATTCGGCGGGTGAAAGGGTGCCCGTGTCGTGCTCGTAGGGGAACAGCGCGAAGCCCAGTACCAGTGCGATCAGCACCAGCAGGCTCGAAGTCTCCAGCGGCACCCGGTC
>JBFIQI010000202.1:0-3392 GCA_041609715.1 Gammaproteobacteria bacterium | reverse complement strand
GTCGGTCATGAAACCTTCATCGTTGACTTCGATGTCTCTGTCTTCAAATTTGATCGTCGGCATGTCTGTTCATCCTCCGTCAGGCCGCCGTGGCCGTCTTGTCAATCTTGTCCGGGTACTTCTTGCCCTTCATGCTCATCTGCGTGGTAATCATGGGCAGATCCCGTCCGGGCAGCAGCATGTTCCAGTAGATCCATTTGAACATCAGCTTGCCCCAATGGTTTATCCTGGTCTCTTACAGTAGTTTCATCGGGCCAATTCCAGCCACAGGAAATTTTCCAGGCAACGGTTCAATCTCGTAATTGAAGTCGATCAGCATGCCCTTCTTGAATCCCGTCTCGATAAAGCAGTTGGTGTGGCCATCGAATTTCTCCTCGAGCGGCTTTCCGTCGAGGAAATGTACTATGTTGTCAGTGAGAACCTCCGTCTCGAAATGTGCCACGGAGCCAGCCTTGGATGTAGGCACATTTGTAGCGTCACCCACTGCGAAGACATTTTCTTTGCACTTGGCCTGCAGCGTCGCCTGATTGGTTGGAATGAAATTGAGTTCATCACCCAGACCGGGAGAATCGCCGATGAATTCTGCCCCACCATGAAGTGGCACGCTGACCAGCAGATCAAATTCAACCTCGCGTTCATCCCACGACTTTAGCTTGCCACTGGCACCATCAACCTGCCCGGTGGCAAAATCTGTCACCAGCTCGATGCCTTTCTTTTCGAGCGCAGAACCGAACGCCTGTGATGCGATAGGCCGCGTAAAGGCGCCGTCCAATGGTGTAACCAGACTGATATCGACTCGGTCGCGGATTCCCTTGCGAGTAAAGTACCAATCGGCCAGGAACACGAACTCAAGTGGTGCGACGGGACACTTGATCGGCAGGTCTACGAAATTCAGGACCAGCTTGCCACCGTTAAAGCCTGCAATTTTCCTGGCCAGCGCGGAGGCGCCGTCCAGCGTGTAGAAGTCGAAGACTTTCTCACGCCAGCCGTCGCCGGTCAGACCCTCTGTTTCCTCTGGCGTCAGGCGAGCACCACTTGCCACGATCAATACGTGATAATCCAGCACCTCGCCACCAGCCAGGTATACCTTATCCTCCTCCACGGACACCCGAAGAATCTTCTTCTGAACATAGTGCACATCGTCCGGCAGGAAGTTCTGTCGGGCTTTGACGATCCCCTCGGGCTTATACAGGCCGAATGGGACAAACAAGAGGCCCGGCTGATAGAGATGCTTGTCATCCTGATCGACAATCGTGATGCTTAATTCGCCGCTGCCCAGCTGACGCCGGTAAGCTTTGCGCAGCCTGTTGGCCATGATGGTGCCGGCCGTCCCGGCGCCCAGTATTACGATTCTCTTCATGATGTTTTTTTCCTCTGGTCTCGCTGCGCCGGGCCGCCCTGCCGAAAAATCCGGCCAGCACCCTCAGCAAGTCCTCTCGACGAGCAATTGTATATTAGATTTATATAATATATTAGCCGGATGAGCGTGATAATTGTGACTTTTACCTACCGCGCCACCCCTCTGCGCAGGCCGGCCATGGGGCGCAAGAGGGGGACCGGGACCGGGGCCACCGGCCACGGCCGCGCGGTGTCATTCAGGCCTGGGAATATCCGTGCAGATCAAGGCCTTCGGCCAGGAAATCAGCCAGCATGGGCGTACCTATCAGGTACTCCGCCGTGCGCGAGTTCCAGCGTTCCTTCGCCAGTGCGATAACGTCTTCCCACTCTTCTATCGCGTAATCGCCGCGACCCAGCCAGGTCAGGGCGACCAGTTCCACCTGCTGATCCGGCTCCAGGTCCTCGATCTCTGTCTGTAGAGCCAGACGCGCCGGATCGTCCGCGTGGTCCGCCAGGATCTGCTGCGCCCAGTCCTCCGTGGGGCTCAGGGACAGCTCCGGGAAAGTCACGGCCTCTTTCACGTGAATCTGGTGTGCCCGATCTATGATAGCTAAGACGGTATCCGGATTGAGCGTCAACATGGCTTGCCTGCGGCCCTGCGAGTCTGAATGCCGGTTCAGTTTACGCTTGTCCCATCGGACGCCCCATAAGGGGATTCCGAAACCGGATCGTGCCGATACCGGCTTGATGGCAGACACGCGCTGCATGTCGGCGGCAAGCGGCCCCGCCTCGGCCGCGTGGCCATTCGAGGGCGGCCCGGCCGCGCTCGCCGACCGATACGCATATATAATCGCCTGAACTCAAGACCGGAGACCCCCATTGCGTATTTCGCTGTTGCTGACGTTTCTTGCGCTCACCGCATGTGGCCAGAAAGGCCAGCTGTATCTCCCGGAAGCTGCGCCTCCCACGGAATCCCCCAGCGCGTCGGAGGTGCCTGAGGTCCCCGCGGAGCAGGAAGAAAAAGACGATAGCGGCAAAACCCCGCACTAGGGCTGCGCACAGCATTCTCATGGCAAAGAGCAAACCCTTCGTGCTTGTCGATGGCTCCTCTTACCTGTACCGAGCCTTCCACGCGCTGCCGCCACTGTCCAACTCTGCCGGCCAGCCGACCGGCGCCGTTTACGGCGTGTTGAACATGCTCAACAAGCTCATGAAAGAGTACGAGCCGGACCAGGTGGCCATCGTCTTTGACGCCAGGGGCAAGACCTTCCGGGACGAGCTGTTTGCCGATTACAAGGCCAATCGCCCGCCTATGCCGGATGAGCTGCGCACCCAGGTGCAGCCGCTGCTCGACGCGGTCGAGGCGCAAGGCTGGCCACTGCTGAGAATCGAGGGCATAGAGGCCGACGACGTGATCGGAACGCTGGTCAGTCGCGCCGCCGCAGAAGGCGCGGACTGCATTGTCTCGACCGGCGACAAGGATATGGCGCAGCTTGTCAACGACAGGGTGACCCTGGTCAACACCATGACCGGGCAGGTGCTCGATCGCGAGGGTGTGATTCAGAAATTTGATGTTGCGCCTGAACAGATCATCGATTACCTGGCGCTTGTCGGGGACAGCTCCGACAACATCCCCGGTGTTCCGAAGGTCGGGCCCAAGACCGCGGCGAAGTGGCTCAGGCAGTTTGGCAGCGTCGACGAGATTATGGCGCGGGCCGATGAGATCAAGGGCAAGGTGGGCGAAAGCCTGCGTGAAAACCTGGAGCAGCTGGAGCTGTCACGGAAGCTCGCCACCATCGTCTGTGATCTCGAACTCGACATAGAGCCCGGATTCCTGACACCGGGTGAGCCGGACGTCGAAAGGCTGAGGGATCTTTACCAGAAGCTGGAACTGAGGAGTCTGCTGCGACAGCTCGGCCCCGAAGCAGACACCGGCCCAAAAGGCGCCCCGGGGACACCCGGACAAGACAGCGGCGACTATGAACTCGTGCTCACCCAGGCTCAGCTCGACCGCTGGCTGAAGCGACTGCAGCAGGCCGAGCTCATCGTCTTCG
>JBFIQI010000201.1:0-3396 GCA_041609715.1 Gammaproteobacteria bacterium | reverse complement strand
TTTGGCGGCGATCCCACCAACGGCTTTCTGCCTACGTTTTTTATTGATCCTGCAGACCTGGTGACCGGCGCCGTCATTATTATCCTCATGGGATTTGCTGCCGGTGCGATTCCCGCATGGCAGGCCCTGGGCATCAGGAGTGTCGAGGCACTCAGGAGGGTAATCTGATGAGTCTGGCGAGCAATATCCGGCAGTTGGTGGCGGTCAGCAAAGTCAACATCGCCAATTTACCGGAGCGCTGGGTGACCTCAATGGTAGCGATTGTGGGTATCGCTGGCGTAGTGATGGTGACAGTCGGTTTGCTTTCTGTGGCTGCCGGGTTCCGGGCAGCAATGACAGACAAGACTCAGCCCGAGGTGGTGATATTGCTGCGGGCATCTGCAACGGGCGAGATGGACAGTGGTTTTAACAGCGATGCGCAGCAGGCCGTGGAAATGACTCAGGGTATTGCGCGCTCCAGTGACAAGCCGCTGGTGTCGCCCGAATTGTTCGTGGTGGTTGATGTGGCGCGCAAATCCACGGGCACCGCCTCCAATGTGCCTTTTCGCGGGGTGACGCAGGTGGCCCTCGAGGCGCGCGGTAATGTCGAAATCACGGCAGGACGGATGTTTACCCCCGGACTGCGCGAAATAGTGGTGGGCGAGGGCGCGCGGGCAAACTTCGAGGGCCTGGAGTTGGGGCGGACCCTGAAATGGGGCGTCAATGAATGGACCGTAGTGGGAATCATGGCTGCGGATGGGGGCGTGCCGGAGTCAGAGATCTGGGGTGACCTGAGAGTGCTGCAGGACAGTTACAGACGCGGCAATTTTTTCTCGACCATGCGTGTCCGGCTGGTGTCGCCGGAAGCGTTTTCGGATTTCAAAGACGCGCTGACTGCAGATCCCAGGCTCAACGTGTCGGTTAAGACGGAAAGAGAGTTTTATGCCGAGCAGTCGGCCTTCTTGTCCATTTTCGTTACCACGATCGGATTTTTCGTGGGCGCGCTCATGGGACTGGGAGCTATTTTCGGGGCGGTCAATACCATGTACAACGCGGTTGCTTCGCGCATTCGCGAAATTGCCACTTTAAGGGCGCTTGGTTTCGGCGCAATTCCGGTCATCGTATCGGTGTTGTTCGAGGCGCTGTTGCTGGGGCTGGTCGGGGGCGTGATCGGGGCGGCTCTCGCTTATTTGATCTTCAATGGCTTCCAGGTTGCCACACTGAACTGGAACAGTTTCAGCCAGGTCAGCTTCGGCTTTGCAGTTACGCCGTCCTTGTTGCAGCTTGGCATTGGTTTCGCCCTCGTCATGGGCCTGCTGGGCGGCCTGCTGCCTGCTGTTCGCGCGGCCCGCATCCCCATAACCCAGGCCTTACGGGAGCTTTGATGGAACGGCTATACTGAGAGAGGGCAAATCGAGGGCGAAATTGTGAACGAGCAGGATTCCACATCACGGGACGATACACAGCAAAAACCGCTGATTGACGACGACGTCAAGAAGAACGTCAAATCCCGAAATACCTGGCTGCGGTTTTTTTATATGCTGGTGTTCGTCGTCATCATGGGGCTGGCGGAACTGATTCTCGCGGCTGTCGTAATCGTGCAGTTTTTCACCGTCCTGCTGAGCGGGGAGCGCAATAGCAAGCTGCTGGCGTTCGGCTCCGACATGTCGCAGTACATATTCGATATCTGGAAATACCTCAGTTTTGTCACCGAAGCGCAGCCTTTCCCGTTCGGCGACTGGCGCAGTGCAGACTTGGGGCAAGCAGACGAACCGCCAGACGCAGAGTCTGCAGCCGGCTAGCGCTTAGTCAGGTGTCCAGCGGAACATCGCGGCACCAAGTCCCAGCAAAGCAACGCTCATTAATACCAGGGTGATCAACTGCGGCAGGACGCCCAGCAGTGATGCTCCGTCCAGCATGATGGCGCGCGCCGCATCCAGCATATGCGTAAGCGGGAAAATCATCGCCAGTTTCTGGACCAGGGGGTTGGTGCCTTCCAGTGAGAACCATACGCCGGAAAGTATCATCATGGGCCAGCTGGCGACGTTCAGCAGGCCGCCCGCGAGTTCTTCGCTGGTGAGGCGAGCGGCTATGGTGAAGCCCAGCGCCACCATGGAAAATGCACCGAGGACAGCCACCAGAAAGAGATCCAGATAACTGCCTTCCATGCGGAAATTAAGGAAATAATCCGTCCCCAGAAAGACGACCGTCGTGATCATCATAATGAGTAAAAGGCGGGATACGATTTGGGCAGCCGCGAATTCCACCGCATTCAGTGGTGTGGCGCGCAGGCGTTTGAGGAAACCATTTTTGCGGTAGCGAACTACTACATAACCCACGCCAAACAGACAGCTGAACATCATGTTCATGCCCAGAATGCCGGGCACCAGCCAGTCGATGCGCCGCACGGCGAGGCCGCTGACCATTTGCCTTTGGGCTGCTGGCTCCGCATCGCTTGCCAGCAGACGCTCCAGCATAAATCCGGCCCGGGATTCGTCATTGATCCAGTAAAGCGGCGGCTCAGGGCGGAGATCCAGCAGCATGTCCAACTGGTGTCTCTCGACCTTGAATACTGCAGCGTCCTGATCCTCCACCTGGATAAAGTCAATGTACTTGAGCCGCAGGAATGGGTGGGTCTCCTGGGCAAGTTCTGCTGCATCACTGAGAACCCCTACCTTGTACATCGTCCGGTAGGGAGAAGAGAAAACGGTCGCCAGTCCAAAGACCAGTACCACGGGCAAGATTACATTCCAGCCCAGGGTTGACCGGTCCTGCACAAATTCGATATTGCGGGCATGCAAGACGGCCAGGAAGCGGCGAATCATGCGCGCAGCTCCTTGCCCGTCAGGTCAATAAACAAATCCTCGAGAGTCCGCCTGCGGATTCGCAGTCCCGCCAATGGGATGCCCTGGGCCTGTAACCAGCCGATGGCAGCGTCCACGTCGCTGGCGGAGAGATCCACGGTTTGGTCCTGGTGATGCACCAGGTAGGGGCAATCAGCATCCAGCTCTTTGCGCCATGCGCCAGCAGGCAGGCTGAGAATGACGTCACTGAAATGGTCTTCCAGCAGCTGCGAGGGGGAGCCCTGGGCAATGATGCGGCCGTGATCCATGATCAGTATGGTGTCGCACAGCAGGTAAGCTTCTTCCATGTAATGGGTGGTCAGGACGATAGTCTTGTTATCGCTCTTGATGCGTTCGATCAGTGCCCAGAAATTGCGGCGCGCCTGGGGGTCCAGCCCGGTAGTGGGCTCATCAAGAAATACGATTTCCGGATCATTGATCAGGGCCAGAGCGAGCAACAGCCGCTGCCGCTGGCCGCCCGATAACTTGCGGTTCTCACGACTGAGCAGCTCGGCAAGATTGCAGATTTCAATAATTTCATCAATGGGGCGGGTTTTGTCGTAGAGTCGATGAA
>JBFIQI010000200.1:0-3416 GCA_041609715.1 Gammaproteobacteria bacterium | reverse complement strand
TCCGCACCCGGCGGAGGCAGGGCAATACGCACGTTCAGCATGATCACGCCCTTGTCGCCGGGATAGCTGGCCATGGAATAGGCGCGCGACAAGGGCTCTTTAACCACCGACTCGTAATGCCACAGATTCAGCCTGTCCCACTCGGCAGCGAAAGGCTGTTCTACTTCAAAGTCGCTGTATTTAAGTTGATGTGGCGGGCATTCAATTTGCACGTAGCCGCCCGCGCGGTAGTGAAACTCCTCATCACTGGGCAGCTCAAGCACCAACTCCTTGATAAAAGTAGCAACGTTGTGATTGCTCGTCACCTGACAGCGGAATCGCCTGACTCCGAAAACCTCGTCAGGCACTTCGATCGACATCGGCTGTTTGACGGTTACCTGGCAGGCCAGGCGTTGGTGCTGAGCGGCTTCGCGTTTTGTAATGTAGCCCGTCTCGGTCGGCAAAATCGCGCCGCCGCCCGAAAACACCTTGACACGACACTGCCCGCAGGTGCCCTGACCGCCACAGGCTGATGCCAGGTACAAGCCATTCTCAGACAAAGCCGGCAGGAGTTTGATGCCGGCTGGCACTTCCAGGTTCTTCTCGCTGTTAACGTTGATATCCACCGTGCCGGTGGATACCAGGCGCGAACGCGCAAGCAGAATCACCGTGACCAGCAACAGGATCACGGTGGTAAAGGCGGCAACACCCAGCCAGATTTCAAGCACCTGACAACTCCTTATTGCGCCGGATCACAGTTGAATTCCTGAAAACGCCATGAATCCCAGCGACATCAATCCGGTAATAATGAAGGTTATGCCCAGTCCCTGGAGTCCGGCGGGCACGTCGCTGTACTTCAGTTTTTCGCGGATTCCTGCGAGCGCCGCAATCGCAAGTGCCCAACCGAAACCGCTACCCAGACCGTAAACCACGCTATCGGTAAAGGTGTACGCGCGTTCCACCATGAACAGCGAACCGCCAAGGATCGCGCAGTTAACGGTGATCAGGGGCAGAAAAATACCCAGACCGTTGTAGAGACGTGGAAAATACTTGTCGAGCGCCATCTCGAGAATCTGCACGATGGCAGCAATGACGCCGATGTAACTGACCAGTCCAAGGAAACTCAGATCCACCTCGGGCAAACCAGCCCAGGCCAGGGCCCCCTCCTTCAGCAACAGGTTGTAAACCAGGTTGTTGACGGGGACGGTGATGGTCTGCACTACGATCACAGCGACACCCAACCCCAATGCAGTCTCAATTTTTTTCGAGACCGCAAGAAAGGTGCACATGCCGAGAAAGAAGGCGAGCGCCAGGTTCTCGACGAAGACCGCTTTTACAAACAGATTGACGTAATGCTCCATCAAACGATCTCCGTCCGATGAACCTCATGAATCTGGTACTGATTCTCTTCGATCTGCTTGGGCTTCCAGCTGCGAATCACCCAGATCAGCAAACCGATAATGAAAAATGCCGCCGGGGGCAACAGCATCAGGCCATTGGGGTTGTACCAGCCGCCTTCGGAGACCAGCGGCAGAATCGTAAAACCCATCAAGGTGCCGGCTCCGAAAAGCTCGCGCACCACGGCGACCACGATCAGCACAAAACTGTAGCCAAGACCGTTACCAAGACCATCCAGAAAGCTCCAGCCGACTCCATTGTGCATTGCGAAGGTTTCTGCTCTGCCCAGCACAATGCAATTGGTGATGATCAAACCCACGAAAACCGACAATTGTTTGCTGGTTTCGAATGCATACGCCTTCAGCACCTCGTCAACGACCACAACCAGCGAGGCAATAATGGCCATCTGCACGATGATACGAATGTTGCGCGGGATCTGATGACGAATCGAGCTTATGGCGGCGTTGGCGACGGCTGCCACGCTGGTCAGGGCAACGCACATCAGCAGCGAGGGCAACAGCGAGGTCGTAACCGCAAGCGCAGAGCAAATTCCGAGCACCTGGAGCATCAACGGATTGTTGTTGAAGATGGGGTCCAGCAGCACATCACGCGGCCTTAGATTCACGATTTATCCTCCTGCTCCCAGATTCTGCGCAGATACGGGCCAAAGCCATCGGATCCGAACCAGTAACGCATCATATTGGTGACGCCATTGCCGGTCAGGGTGGCTCCGGCGATACCGTCTATCTGGTATTGCGGTCCCTCGCCTGTCCTGGTCGCACCGCTCCAGTCACCTTCTTCCCTGACCTTGCCCCGGATAACTTCGATCTGCGGATTTCCCTGCTGGTCAAAAATTATCTTGCCCTGCCATTTTCGCAGCCATTTCGGATTGTCAATTTCCGATCCCAGCCCCGGTGTCTCCGCATGCTGGTAGAACTGCAAGCCGGCCACGGTATTGGCATCTCGCTCCACGGCCACGAACCCATACATGGTGGACCAGAGTCCATACCCGTTTACGGGCAGGATAATCTTGTCCAGTTCGCCCTCGCTGCGGACCAGGTAAACGCTGGCGTAACGCGCCCGGCGGCGAATACCGGCAACGTCGTCGCTGGCCGCTATGGCCACCACCAGCTGAGGGTCTTTGACCGCCTCGTACTGGTCAAAGCGGGCGGCATCGATGTCGCTGACGTATTCTCCGGTCTGCAGGTCCACGACGCGCACGTCGATATCCGCAAATGCTTCCTCGATGGAACGTTCTTCATCAAGCAAACCGGCCACCGAAAGGATGTTCTTTTGCTTGTTGAGCAGCTTGTTCTGCTCCTGCAAAGGGCGCAGGGAAACGGCAGCTGCAGCCACCAGGATCGAGCACGCCAGGCTTACCAGCGCCGCTACCAGCAGAGTACGCGGCACGCTGTCTTTCGGCATTGCCCGCAGTCGCGCCAGCCAGCCGCGGTTGTCGGCTGGCAAGTTTCTATTGCCAGGAGATTCAGACACTGCGTTGAGCCCTCCGGCGCATGTTGGCGAGGATCACAAAGTGATCAATTAATGGTGCCATAATGTTTGCGAACAGGATGGCCAGCATGATGCCTTCGGGAAATGCCGGGTTGACCACCCTGATCAACACTGTCAGTACGCCGATCATGACACCGAATATCCAGCGCCCGGCATTGGTATTTGAGGCGCTGACCGGGTCGGTGGCCATGAACACCATGCCAAAAGCAAACCCGCCCAGAGCCAGGTGCCAGTACCAGCTCATAGCAAACATGGGATTGGTGTCGCTACCAATCATGTTGAATAACAGCGCGGTGGCCGTCATGCCGGCAAATACGCCAACCACGATGCGCCACGAGGCAATCCCGGTGACCATCAGGAACAGACCGCCGGCGAGGCACAGCAAGGCCGAAGTTTCCCCGATCGAACCCTGCATCTGGCCGACAAATGCCTGGCTCCAGCTCAGTCCGCTGGCCGTTACCGCCTCGACGCCGCCGCGAGCGGCGTCGGCCAGGGCGGTGGCTCCGCTGAACCCATCTACCGGCGTC
>JBFIQI010000199.1:0-3428 GCA_041609715.1 Gammaproteobacteria bacterium | reverse complement strand
GGCGATAAGTTTCCACCCGCTGGCTATGGGCGCTGGCAAGCACCCTGGCGATGGCGGGCAGCAATTCGTGGGTACTGACCTCCAGGCAACTCGCATATTGGCCGGCAAAGGAGTTGGTCGCCCCGTCCTCGTCCCCTGCGGAAGAGCGCACCGCGAAGGACTGCCCGGGGCCACCGATACGGGCAAGCTGCTGCCTGATTTCGTCGGGCAGGTGATGCGTCGAACCCTCGGAGCTATTTTGAGATCCGATGATGAATTCAGCGGCATTTGGCCAGATGAGAAACCAGTCGGGCACCGGGGCGCCCAGGCTCGAGAGGCGCGCGAGTTGTGCAGCCTTGCCGCCGGCGCGCGGATTGCCGATGCATTCGTGGGGCTGCGCGCTTAGTTTCATGCCGACACCGCCGCGACGGAAAAGACCAGTGCAATGGGACCCAGTCCCAGGTAGGCAAGGGCGACTACCGCTGCCGAGGCATGCTGGATATGCCGGGCTCGCCGGGCGCTTGCCTGCGCCGCGAAGCGAAATGCCGCGATGCCCACCGGCAGCAACATTCCCAGCGCAAGCACGGCGGCAATGTTTGAATCCAGGACCGCGTAAGCGGCAATCGCTACCAGGCCGGCAAGCCCTGCGCAGCTTAAGGCCCAGGCGAGGGCCGCCCGCCGGAATCCCCAGAGCTCGCTGTAAGTTTCGATACCTTCGCGCTCATCGCCGGGTGCACGCAGCTTGCGGCCGATTTCTATGACCAGGCCGGCAACGAAACTCGCCAGCAGGAATAGCAGCAGGGAAGTATCGGGGGGCTGATCAGCGGGCAGCCATTCGAATGCGCTGGCGTACAGGGCGATCAGCGGCATAATCAGCATGTGGCTGAGCAGGTAAATCAGCAAGTGCGAGCGCAGCCAGCGCTTTACGAAGAACTCCTTGCTCATTAGACCCATATAGCCCCAGTCAGCCAGCAGCAGGAGCAGCAAGCGCTCGTCAACGATTAGTGCGCCAAGGAATTGCACCAGGCCTGCGCCACGGGAAACCCACTTGAGTTCGTTGAGGCTCACCAGCCCTCGAGGCACGGCCCGGTGCGGGCGAAAGCGCGAGTCTTCTTCAAAGTCTTTGAATTCGTCAGCGATACGTAACTGCAGGAAAAATCCCAGTACGCTCGCGCTTACCGCCAGGAAACGAAGCGCACCCGGCAGTGCCAGGCGCTCACCGGCGAGGGCCGAAAATGACCAGGCCGCAAGACTGAACAAAAGTATCAGTGGGAGGTAGGCACCCAGGGGAAAGCGTTCGCGGATGTATTGAGCAAATCTTCTCGGGAAGGATGCCGGCGGTTTTAAATACCCCGCTGACAAAAACTGTGCTCCTGTATCGCTTGCCTTCATGGCAATGGCCTCGCGCCGTGGTGTGCCCGGGGTTCACCATGCACCCCGGGCACTTGCAAGCCGCTTTCAGGGGACTTACAAGTCGCTTACAAATCCAGGCTGGGACGGAATAACAAAATAAAAACAACGCATTGAACAGGTTTGCCCGGGCTCGGCGATAGCCCGTTGGCTGCAACTGCAGGGCGGTCACAGCGGCTTGCGGTTGGCCAGGCGCCAGGGCGGGGGTGGAACAGCGCAATGATTTTCAAAGAGATACAATCGAGAAGCAGCACGAGTGATAAGTAGTCTTTTACGCCAGGAGTTTGTCTTAATGTCACGAGCCACCAGCAAGCCCAGCAATCAGCGAGCGGCCGCCCCCCTGCCCCGGGGCATGGATCTGCTACGCGACCCGAAACACAACAAGGGCACGGCCTTCACCAAGGCAGAGCGCGATGCCCTGGGGCTCAGGGGTCTCCTGCCGCCGGGCGTGTTGACCCCGGAGCAGCAGGCCGGTCGCATCCTGCAGCATTTTCGCGGGGCCCGCAGCGACCTGGATCGTTATGTATTGATGAACGATCTTCTGGATCGCAGCGAACAGCTTTTTTACCAGGTGGTAATGGACAACCTGGAAGAAATGCTGCCCATCCTGTACACGCCGACGGTCGGCCAGGCCTGCCAGCAATACGGGTATATATTCCGGCGTCCCCACGGCATCTACATTTCGGCGCGGGACCGCGGCCACATGCAGGAGATATTTCGCAACTGGCCGCATAAAGATATCCGAATCATCGTGGTTACCGACGGCGAGCGCATCCTGGGCCTCGGCGACCTGGGAGCAAATGGAATGGGTATCCCGGTAGGTAAATTGCAGTTGTATGCGGCCTGTGCCGGAGTGCCGCCGGAGCACTGTCTGCCGGTGATGCTGGACGTGGGCACGGAGAACCAGGAACTGCTGGATGCGCCACTTTACCTCGGCCATAAAAAACCGCGGCTGCGCGGCCAGGAATACGACGACATGGTCGAGGAGTTCATGGTGGCCGCCAACGAGGCCTACCCCGGCGTACTCGTCCAGTTCGAAGATTTCGCTAACCCAAACGCTTTCCCTTTGCTGAAAAGATACCGCGATCGGTTCTGCGTGTTCAACGATGACATCCAGGGCACCGGCAGCGTGGCCATGTCAGGCGTATTGTCATCATTGAAGATCACCGGCCAGAAACTGAGCGATCAGCGCTTCTTGTTCCTCGGTGCCGGTGCGGCGTCCATGGGCATCGGTGACATGCTGACGGCGCTGATCATGGAGGAGGGCGTCAGCAAGGAGGAAGCCCGCCGCCACAGCTGGTTTATGGACTCCAGGGGCCTGATTGTCGCCGGTCGCGAGCGACTGACTCCCCACAAGGAGCGCTACGCTCATGAGCACCCGGAGGTGACGGATTTTCACGAGGCGGTCAAAGCGGTTCGACCCACCGCCATTATGGGCGCTTCCGGGCAACCGGGTTCTTTTTCCAAAGAGATTCTCGAGACCATGGCCGAGATCAATGAGCGGCCAATCGTGTTTGCGCTGTCCAACCCCACTTCAAAAGCGGAATGCACGGCGGAAGAAGCCTACCGTTACACCCAGGGACGCGCCGTGTTCGCAAGCGGTAGTCCGTTCGCGCCGGTGAAATACCAGCACCAGACTTTCATTCCGGGGCAGGGCAATAACGCCTATATTTTCCCGGGCGTCGGCCTGGGCGTAATCGCCAGCCAGTCAAAACATGTCACCGAGGAAATGTTTTTCGTGGCGGCCAAGACCGTGGCCAGCCTGGTGGATGAAGACGACATTGCCCACGGGCGCACTTACCCGCCTTTCAACAAGATTGGCGAGGTGTCCCTGGACATCGCCACCGAGGTGGCGCGGCTGGCATGGGAGCAGGGTTTGGCCGAGGCTAAGCGACCTGCCGACATCCGCGCATACATCGACAAGCTTCGATACGATCCGACTTACCTCAGTCATTGTTGAAGTAAGCGAAATTACAGCTCTAAACACCTGAGCCAGAGCCGACCCCGGCGCCGTGCCGTTTTTTGCGCTGCGATCCCGG
>JBFIQI010000198.1:0-3439 GCA_041609715.1 Gammaproteobacteria bacterium | reverse complement strand
GCTACCATCATAACCTCCGGCGCCGTACCACATGCATGGGGTGAATCGGTCTGGGTATCTTAAGCACTACCCGGGCCCGGCTGTGCGGCAACACCGGGGCTGCGTTCTGACAGCTTGTGGCGCGTGGGAAGACGCGATTTGCCGCCCGCGCTGCCCGGTGGTGCAGGGCCGTAACTGGCAGCAGCGGCCATGGCGGGCGGACGGGACCAGGATGCGGGCAGGAAACCGCGCGCGAGGCCCGGCGCTATTTGCCGGAAAGGCCCTTGCAATTTGCCAGGGTGTCCTCAACCAGTTGGCCAAGGTCTGTCAATGCTGCCTCGATTCTCAGTAGCGAATCAGTCGAAATTTCGAGGTCCCCGCGACTGACCTGCTGCGCATGCTCACGGTCCAGGTCGCGCCAGCGGCGAAAAAAAGCCTGTTGCCAGCCGTGCTCAGCCTGGATCAGCGACTGGAGATGAAACTCCAGTTCATTCACCAGCGCCGGCAGCTGCAATTTGCTGGCGCGGTAATCATCGATACAGTCAAGCATGCGACGCAGGGTCTGGTCATTGCCTTGCACCGCAATGGCGCCAGGCAGGCGGCCTTTTTTGCGCCGCGTGCGTGGGTGGCGCTGACTCTCCTTGGTGGGCGTCGTGCCTGCATTGATGATCTTCATGACTGAAGCAGTATGGGTCGACAGCCTGAGCGTGAAAAGCGGGGAAAACCCTCAGCGACTGCTGGGTATAAACACCTATTCGCGCGGCAAGTGGGGCAATACGTAATAAATGCCCGAGTTTCTGCGACAGATTTTTGCATAGACTGAGCGAGGGGGGCCAGCCGGTGAACCTGACGGCGGCTGCTGGATTCAGCCTTCGGGCAGCGCGTCCCCGCTTTCTACAGTAACGGTAAATGGCACGACCTCGGTCTGACGGTAGCTGCCCGCGGGCGCGGGTTCATAGCTCCGCAGCCTTACCTCCTGCAGTGCCTGTTCTTCGTAATAGCCTTTGGGTACCGCACCCACCACCCTGGCATTTACAACGTCGCCACTTGCTCCCACCTCAACCTCCAGTTGAACAAACCCGGACACCTGCCGCGAAAAAGTAACCGGCGGCGGGGGTGGCACCGCACGCGTACGTGGCCGCGTGAGGCCCAGTTCGTCTTGTAAACGAACCCTGTCGATCTCAGCGAGCAAGTCAATTGCTCGCGCGCTATTGCCCGGCGTTGGCGTGTCGTCGAGGTAGCCTGAAAAATACAGCCCGAGGACCAACAAGACATAAACAATTACGATTCCGATCAGCAGCGACCCGGTCCAGCGAGCCATGATTGAAACTCTCATGTAACCTCGCAGACCAGCTACCTCGGCGGGTTGGAAAAATGCAGCTCCAGCAGCGTTGCTCTCCTGAACAGGTGCCGGAGCAAAACCACCCAGAGAATTGTCATGGAAAGCATTTCCATGAACTCCTCTATCGATTTTGAATAGTGCCGAACCTGGTAGGTGCTAAGGTTCCAGGTGGTTTTTATCCAGCCATGCAGATTCAGAGGATGATCGATTTCCAGGCCCTCAAAGAAATCTGCCACGACAGCAAGTACCAGGAGCCCGATGGCCGCAACCACCAGCAGCTTGTCGCGTGCGCTGGCGAGTTCCTTGTTGAGAAACCAGAGCATGAACAGGCCGAATGCGCCAAAAACAGGAAGGAACACCAGCTGCCATGTATAACTCGGGAAAAACCCGACCGCGCGCGAGCCGCTGCCGGAGTCTTCTCCCCCAAGCAATTCCTTTACTGATGAACCGACGCGCTCGTGAAACTTGGCACCATCGTCCATCGCCATATAAAGGAAAAACAGCGCCAGTATGGCCCAGCCAGCGCGCTGCCAGCGCATACCACCTTGTGCCCGCGTAACCAGGTACAGCAGGGCCGCGGTCAGGCCCAGCATCCAGGTCTGGGTGACACCAAACCACGACGCCACGCCGTCTTCGCGCGTAATATTGAAGAAACGACGCATTGGCCCGAGTTCGGTCAGGCGCCCGACGTTGATAATGGCATCTGCCAGGACAAGCAGTACCTCGGTGCCGACGAGGACCAACAGCAGAATCATGATTACTTTGCGCGCGTCTACCTCAAGATGCACGCGCACCTCGCTGCCGGCGGCATTCGAATCCTGGGTCATCTGAATTTCCTCATCGATCCTGCCTGCACTTCCAGCCGGGAACCGCGGCATTCTTACGCCGGCATGTTCCGCCGTGTTTCACCTGATGCTTGCAGCACCCTCAGCTTTTACGGCGAGACAGCATTCCATCCAGTCCGAGCGTCATCCCGGCATTCGAAAAATAGAGCGCCAATGCTATCAGAATATACAGGCTGTCATGATTGCTGGGCACCCAGAATCCCGCGCCTTTCGCAAACCAGAAATTTACGACCATGAGCACGAACGCCAATGCTGCCCAGCGCGTGAAAAGCCCGATGATCAGCGCCAGCCCGCCCAGCAGTTCCCCCCAGGCCACCAGGTAACCGAACAGCACCTTATTGGGAATCACCACGCTCTCTACAAACACCCGGTAAAACCCGAACATGTTTTTCTGCGCGCCAAGAAAGCCCGCCAGCGCGTCGCCGAACCCGGCGCCCCTGGCCGCTTTTCCATAGCCGGCGATGACAAACATGATGCCCGTGCTGATGCGCAGCATAACCATCGGCCACGCCAGCGTTGTTTCTGTCTTCAGTCTCTGCACAAGTTCACTCATGGTCCGCCTCCGGACCAGGGACGCCCTCGTCGGTTCCGGCTTCCTCAAAATTCAGCGCTGCCGAGTTGACACAAAAGCACACGCCGGTTGGCTGCGGGCCATCGGGAAAAATATGGCCAAGGTGCGCGTCACAGTTTCCGCACAATGCCTCCTCGCGGCGCATACCGTGGCTGGTGTCGAGCCTTGTCCGGACCCGGGTCTTGTCAATCGCGGCCCAGAAACTCGGCCAGCCGGACCCCGAATCAAACTTCGTCTGTGATGAAAACAGCGGCGAGCTGCATACCACGCACCGATACATGCCAGGCGCCTTGTTGTCGACGTAGACGCCGGAAAACGGCGGCTCGGTGGCACCTTTCTGCGTAACTTCATATTGCTCCGGACTGAGATGCGACAAATCGGTCTCAGTTTGTGTGCTTTTTTTCATATCTCGCTCCCGTACAATCCCGTACAGCGGCGGCTGTGGCCAGCCTTAGAAATATCTGCTCAAGTCTCCGACCAAAGAGAACCGCTGTGAAAAACTTCAAAAATCTGAATGCGATCCTGACCGGCGCCTCGCACGGCATCGGCCCGTATATTGCGCGTGCCATGGCCGCGCAAGGCATTAACCTGGCGCTTGCCGCCCGCTCCACCGGCGAACTGCAAGCGCTTGCGGATTCGCTGGGCGATGAGATCAGGGTGATCGTGGTCACCACCGATGTCAACGATCCGGACCAGCGTCGC
>JBFIQI010000197.1:0-3478 GCA_041609715.1 Gammaproteobacteria bacterium | reverse complement strand
GAAGGACTCGCCGGCAACAGAAGCTTGCCGGCCGCTCATCAAAGCGGGGGCGACGACAGCCTGGAACCCGAGGCCTACAGTGAAGACCCGGCGCGCCGTGAAATTCGCTTCAGCGAGAAAGAACTCAACGCCCTTGTCGCACGCAATACCAATCTTGCCACCCGGCTGGCTATCGACCTGTCGGACAACCTGGCCAGCGCCAAGCTCCTGATCCCGCTGGACCCGGACTTCCCCGTAATGGGCGGAAAAACCGTAAAAGTTGCGACTGGCCTGGAGCTGGCATTCAATGCCGGGCGCCCCATCGTAATTCTGAAAGGCGTCAGCATTATGGGTGTACCAGTACCCAACGCCTGGCTGGGAAATCTCAAGAATGTCGACCTGGTGCAGCAGTTTGGCAGCGACCGGGGTTTCTGGAAGGCTTTTTCCGATGGTGTCGAATTTATCCAGGTGGAAGACGGCCAGCTGTTTATCAAATTGAAGGAATGACCGCTGCCCGGCCGGGCTGAACAAGTTGCAGGCCGCAGGTACAATTGGCGCTGTCTCAACCAAGGAACAGCACCATGCCAGAACTGCAGTGGGCCGATATCCTGTCCAACCTGATCCACCTCGCCATTGCCTATGTGCTGGCCCTGCCAGTTGCCTTCAACCGTGAAAAACATGCCCGCAGCGCCGGGTTGAGAACATTCCCACTGGTTGCCATGGCATCCTGCGGCTACATGCTGGTGGGCATTCAGGTGCTCAGCGAAACAGGTGCCGAGGCCCGTGCCATGATGGCGGTCATTACCGGGATGGGCTTTATAGGCGGAGGCGCCATCTTGAAAAGCAAGGAAACCGTTATCGGCACAGCCACAGCCGCGAGCCTCTGGAATACGGGCGCCATCGGCCTTGCCGTCGCCTGGAGCCGATTCGAAATCGCGCTGCTGCTGAGTGGCCTCAATTTTCTGACCCTCTACGCCGTAACGCCGGTTAAGGATGCACTGGGCTTCCGTACAGATCAGGACGAAGAGTAGCCCTGGTGCGGGTAAGTTTGATCTCTTTGCTGGCCTTGCCGGCGTTGCTCCCGGCAGCCGAGATCCGCTCGGTGCAAATGGAGAAGCTGGAGGCAAACTACCAAGTGCGGGCCGAGACCTACTTGCAGGCACCGCCAGAATTCGTGTTCGCAATTCTCATGGATTATGACGAGTTTCACCGCCTGACCCGCGGGATTACCCACACCCGCTGGCTGCCCGATTCTCACCAGGACTTACCTCTCGCCTATACCCGTATCGATAGTTGCGTGGCTTTTTTTTGTCGTAAGCTGGAGAAAGTCGAGACGGTCAGGGTAATCAGCGCGGCTCGATTCGAAACCGAAGCACTTCCGCAGCAGAGCGATTTCCGCAGGTATCGGACCCGCTGGCAGTTGTCGGCCGAAGGGCCCGGCACGCGAATAATCTATGAGCTGGAAATGGAGCCGGATTTCTGGGTGCCGCCCCTGATCGGCCCCTGGGCTATCAGACGCAAGGCCGAATCATCGGCGCTCAAAATAGCGAATCGCATCGAGTACCTGGCCGCCAACAGGATCGCGCTCAAGGACTTCGATCTGAAGGCCTACCTGAAAAAAGATTGAGCTCCGCTCTCAGGGCCCTGCCAGCAGCGAGCGGATGGCCGCTTCGACATCAGCATCGGTGAACTGGCGGTTGGGATTGTCCCCGGTCAGCCGCACCGCCTCGCGGCCATCACGGTCATAGAGCACAACCGCCGGAATCCCGATCAGGTCCAGTCTTGAGAAGGCCTGCATCAGATTCTCGTCCATATAATAATTTTCAAATTCGGCACCGAACTCTTGCAGCAGGCGACGCGCGTCGGCCAGCGCCGCAGCATCCTGGTGATCGTCCAGGTTTAGCGATACGAAACGCACGCCGTTGCCGCGGTAGCTGCGCCACAGTTCCACCATGTGGGGGAACCGCTCCAGGCAGCTGATGCACCAGCTCGCCCAGAGATCCACCACTACGATGTCAGGCGGATAGCTGGCGAGCTTTTCCTGCCAGCCGCTGAACGAGACAGCCTCGAATGAAACCTCGCCCGGGTCAGGGCCTGCATCCACCGAATCATCCATGCAACCCGAAGACCAGATGGCCAGCAAGGGAATTGCAAGCTGCAGATGCCAGCGCATCAAGATCCGTATTCGACGGTACAGCCGTGGGCGCGGGTTTCGCTGATGGCAACAGGCTTGCCCGCCAACACCGCGCGCACAGCGTCTGCTACGTAAAACTCGGTGGGTTCGCCATTGATATGCCGGATCTCGCCTTCGCGGGTCTGGCGAGCGGGACTATTGTGCAGGAGGCCCATGTAAACCAGCTTTCGATCCCTGTTAAATACAAAATATTCCGGCGTGCGGGTGGCTCCAAGAGCGCGGCCCAGTGCCTGGCTCTCGTCAAATACGTAATCGAAATTGTAGCCGACGCGTCGGGCGTGTTTCGCCATTGCCGGCAGACGATCATCCTCCCGGTGATTAACGGCAAAGCCCAGCACACGAACATCCACCTCGGCGAGACTGTCCACCAGGGCGATCAAATCACGGTCCATTCCGCGGACCCAGGGGCAGTGGTTGGCGAGCGAGACCAGGACTACCACCTCGGCGTCGATGTCCTCGGAGGACAACAGGGAGCCGTCGGTGGCCGGCAGACCCGTAAATTGCGGCATGGAATCGCCGATATTCATTACGGCGTTAAATTCTCCAGCGTCAATCCGGTTGCCTGGCAAAAGCAATCCGGCAAGCAGCAACATCAGCAAGTGTCGCATCACAATCCCTCCAGATTCACAAGCCGCCCCCGGGGCGCGTTGCCCACGCGTCGGTGGGCACCCTGTGCGTGACAAAAAACGGGCCCGCAGGCCCGTTGCAAGATTGCGTGCCGGCGCGAGGGGCTCAGGCTTTCACCCAGGCATTGCACCAGCCGGCTCCCTTGACCAGTTTGCCCGGAAAAATAGAGCATTTGCCCCATTCTGCACCGGCATCGGCCTGGTACAGGCTGCAATTGTCGCAGAACTGAGAAGCGCCGGCCTCGCCAGCACGCTTGGGATACTTGGCGGTATCCACGCGAGTGGCATCGTGCACATAACCCAGCGCCACAGCGGTTGGGTCAGCCTCGGATACCTTGGGCAGGTCACCGGCATGGGCCACATTGAAAAGGCTGCGGCCCGCCAGCGGTGTGAAAGCCGCGGCTGCGATGGCCGCGCCGATGAACTGACGGCGACTGACTTTGCTTCTATCGGGCATGGCGAAACTCCTGGTGGCGATTACTGGTACGGACGCAAAGATAACAGATTTTGACCCCTCAACGGCCGCTCCTGGATAAACATCTGTCACGGCCAAAGGGACTGGCTGACAAGCCGGCCCTGACCCGGACTGTCACCGTTGCGCAAGCGTAACGACGGCCGGAGCACAGGTCCCGGACGCCTGGCCCGCAAGGGTGCGGTCACTCGGCCTCCCGGCTCATGT
>JBFIQI010000196.1:0-3516 GCA_041609715.1 Gammaproteobacteria bacterium | reverse complement strand
TGCGTTTCGGTCGCGAACGCGTCTCCGAGGAGCGACGGGCAGGTGAACAGTTTGGTATCGAATTCGAGGTTGAGTCCTATCTCGAGGCACATGCCAATAAGTTCGTGGGCGGATTCGATCCCAATTGTTATCTGTACCTGTCGCGGGCCATGGATCTGTTTGATGCCGCGGATCATGGCGGCAGTCTCGATGTGGCTTTTTCCAGAATTGAGTCGGAAAAGGCGCTGGTGATAGGCGTGGAAAGTGATTTTCTGTTCCCCCTGGAACAGCAGCGCGAACTTGCCAGCCACCTCGAACCCCGCGTCGGCACGCTACATTTCTCGGAGCTGCCCTCCATCCATGGTCATGATTCATTCCTGGTGGATATGGACCGCTTCCGGCCCGTGGTGGCGGAGTTTTTCTCCGGAATCTGAGGCCGCCGGCCGGAACAACCCTCAGGCAATCGGTCGACCCGGTGCGCCCGCGGCCCGGCCCGACCGGGATCGGCCCGTCAACCGGGTCAGGAGACGCTCAGAATGGCGCGCAGGACATCTCGGCGGCTGATCAGGCCCACCAGTCGATTCTCATCCACAACCGGGAAGCGACGGTAGCTTGCGTTGATAAAGCGTTTGGCGATATCCATGAGGCTGTCGTCAACATTCACTGTCTCGACATTCCTGGTCATGAATTCCGATACGCGCCCTCCCGCCTCACCATAGTAACCGGCGGTCAGCGCCTGCGCGATGCAATCGCGTTCACTCAAAATGCCCACCAGGTTACCCTGACCATCGACGACTGGCGCCCCCGAGATCTGGCGCTCGACCAGCTGCCTGATTGCGTCCATCAGCTCGGTGTCAGGTGAAAATGTCGCCAGCGAACTGGACATGAAGTCACGCGCGGCGAGTTGTACGTCTGGCATTATCTTTCTCCGTGGTCCGCGCGCATGCCTTCAGCCTGACGGCGTGGGCAGGGCTTGCTGCGCTTTGTGCAGTTGCCACATCCACCTATCCGGGTGCCATCGGGCAGGTTGATGCCACCGCAGGAACCGCGCAGCGCGCTGCGACCGGCAATGACACCTGCAGCCATACCGGTCATGGCGATCAGGAAAACGAGGAAGCTCAGTGCGAGTAGCTGCATATCAGTGTCCGGCTGTGCGCCAGCCAGTCAGCCTCCGAAATCATCGAACAGGATGCTCTCGCGTTCCACGCCGAGATCGTCCAGCATCTTCAGAACCGCCGCATTCATAAGTGGCGGGCCGCACAGGTAGTATTCGCAGTCTTCGGGTGCAGGATGTTTCGCGAGGTACTCGCGCCTGACCACGTCGTGGATAAAGCCCTTTGGTCCGGTCCAGTTATCTTCCGGCGCAGGTTCTGAAAGTGCCACGTGCCACGTGAAGTTGTCGTTCTCGGCAGCGAGTTTTTCGAAGTCTTCCGTGTAGAACAACTCCTGCAGACTGCGACCGCCATACCAGTAGCTGATCTTGCGCTTTGAGTGCAGGCGTTTGAGCAAATCGAAAATATGCGAACGCAGCGGAGCCATACCTGCGCCACCACCAATGTAAATCATTTCCTTAGCGGTATCGCGTACAAAGAACTCCCCGTAAGGACCTGAGATTGTCACGGGATCGCCCGGACGCAAGCTGAAAACATAGGAGGATACGATGCCGGGCGGAACGCGATCCGACGCGCGCGGAGGTGGCGTGGCAATCCGGATGTTGAGAATGATGACGCCTTTTTCGCCTGGATAATTGGCCATGGAATAGGCGCGGGAAGTCGGCTTATCGGTCCCGGCTTCGTAACGCCATAGCTGGTAGCGGTCCCACTCCGGGCGGAATCTCTCGTCAATGTCGAAGTCAGCAAATTTGGCACGGTAGGGTGGGGTGTCTATCTGCACGTAACCACCGGCGCGAAAATCCATTTCTTCCCCGGCAGGCAGTTCCAGTACCAGTTCTTTGATATAGGTTGCGACGTTCCGGTTGGAGCGCACGGTGCACGCCCACTGGCGCACGCCAAATACCTCGTCCGGCACGTGCACCTTCATGTTTTCCCGCACGGTAACCTGGCAGGCAAGGCGGAAATTGGCCGCAACCTCGTTCTTGCTCAGCAGTGAAGATTCAGTGGGGAGAATGCCACCGCCACCGTCAGGCACCTGGACGATGCACTGCCCGCAGGTGCCCTTGCCACCGCAGCCCGACGGCAGAAACAGGCCGGCTTCAGAAAGGGTGCCAAGCAGCTTGTTGCCAACCGGTGCGTCGAGGGTGCGCTCGTCGTTGATGACGATGTTTACCTGGCCGCTGGGCACCAGCCTGGACCTCGCCAGCAGGATCAGCAGCGAAAGGGTAGTGACCACACCCGTGAAGATCACAACGCCAAGAATGATTTCCGTCCAGTTACCCATTATCTGACCGTCAGAGCTGGATGCCCGAAAAACTCATGAAACCCAGCGACATCAGCCCCGTGATGATGAAGGTGATGCCGAGGCCCTGCAGACCATCCGGTACGTCGCTGTAGCGCATCTTCTCGCGGATGCCCGCAAGCGCGATGATCGCCAGGGCCCAGCCTGAGCCGCTGCCAAGGCCATAAACGACGCTTTCTGCTGCCGAATAATTTCTTTCCACCATGAACAGGGTCCCGCCCAGAATGGCGCAGTTGACCGTAATCAGTGGCAGGAATATGCCCAGGGCATGAAAGAGCGCCGGAAAATACCGGTCCAGAATCATCTCAAGTACCTGGACGATGGCGGCGATCACGCCAATGTAGGTCACCAGCCCGAGAAAACTGAGATCGACGTGGCCGAGGCCGGCCCAATCCAGCGCGCCCTCCTGGAGGACGTAGCGGTAGATCAGGTGATTGACCGGCACGGTGATGGTCTGGATGACGACCACCGCAACTCCCAGGCCAAATGCTGTACTGATCCGCTTGGAAACCGCAAGGAAGGTGCACATGCCGAGGAAGAACGAGAGCGCAAGATTCTCGACAAAGGCCGCCTGGATGAATAATTCGACGTAGGCTGCCATCACAGTATCTCGGTGCGATGCACTTCGTGGATCCGGAACTCGGGCTTTTCTACCTGCTTGGGTTTCCAGCTGCGGATTGCCCACACAATCAGCCCGATGACAAAGAAAGCGCTGGGCGGCAACAGCATCATCCCGTTGGGTTCATACCAGCCACCGTCAACCACGGTGGGCAGCACGCTGATGCCCATGAGTGTGCCTGCGCCAAACAATTCGCGCGTGCTCGCGACCAGGATCAGGATCAGGCTGTAGCCCAGCCCGTTGCCAAGCCCGTCCAGAAAGCTCGGGCCCACCGGGTTGTTCATTGCAAAACTCTCGGCGCGCCCGAGGATGATGCAGTTGGTGATGATCAGCCCCACAAACACGGAAAGCTGCTTGCTGGTTTCAAACGCGAAGGCCTTCAAGAGCTGGTCCACCACGATCACCAGTGATGCGATGATGGTCATCTGAACGATGAGACGAATGCTGCCGGGTATCTGGCTGCGTATGGCGCTGATTGCGGTACTTGAGGTGGCCAGCACAAC
>JBFIQI010000195.1:0-3550 GCA_041609715.1 Gammaproteobacteria bacterium | reverse complement strand
GTACTTCCTGGCCGACATTGATTTCGGCTTCCTCGTTGTCCATGGTCACTATCGAAGGGGTGCCGAGAATATTGGTGTTGGCGTCACCACGCAGGGCGCGCAGCAGCGCCGCCCAGTTGGTACCGGTATTTTCGAAACGACCCACGGCATAGCTCAGCCCGTCGGGAATCTGCCCCAAAGTACTGGCAAGATCATCGCTGGAGACGCCGGCTGCAAACTGGGCCGCTCCGGGCCGCGTCTGCCCGTCAAAGCTGGTGGCGCCGGCGCCCGCATCCGTGTCGGAACCGTCGAGGATCCAGGTGACGCCCAATTCGCTGGACTTGTCCTCGGTTACGTCCACGATGACGGCTTCAACCAGGACCTGGGCGCGGCGGATATCCAGTTTGTCGATTACGGCCTTCAGCGATCGCATGGTTTTTGGCGGTGCCGTTATGACCAGGGCGTTGGTTTGGGCATCAGCCCATATGGTGGTGTTGGCCTGGCCAGCGCTTTGCTGGGAGCCCTGCTGGCGCTGGGCGCTGCTGGCCTGTTCATTGAGCTTGGTGGCAAGCTCCTCGGCGTTGGCGTATCGCAGGTAAATCACCTGGGTATTGCCACCTTCTTCCAAGGGTGTGTCCAGGTGCGCCAGCAGCGCTCTCAAGCGCAGCCGGTCTGAACGGTCACCACTGATAAGAATGCTGTTGGTGCGATCGTCAGACACGATGCTCACGGGGCTACCGCCGGTGGCAGCCGCGTTGGCGGCCTGGTTGAGGGTGGTCAGAATGCGCACCAGATCGCCTGCCGATGCGTGCTGCAAGGGGATGACCTCAATTTCTTCGTCGCCCGCCTGGTCGATACGGTCGATGATGCGCATGAGCCGCGATACGTTGGCCGCACGGTCAGAAATAATCAGCATATTCGACGGCGTATGTGCGACAAGGTGGCCGTACTGGGGTATCAGGGGCCTGAGGATCGGCACCAGCTGGGCGGCCGCCACGTTTCGAATCTGCAGGACATGCGTAACAACCTCGTCTTCGCCCCCTGGCAGCTGGCGCGGTAAATCGTTACCTGGCATTTGCCGTAGATTGTTACTGGGAACGATCTTTATGACCGGGCCGGCGGGCACTGCGATAAAATCGTGCACCTGCAGGATCGAGAGAAACGTCTCGTAAAATGCGCTCGGCGTCATGGGATTGGTGGAGGTCAGTGTGACCTCACCGCGAACACGTGGATCCACGATGAAGCTCTTGCCAGTTGCTTCGCCCACCGCTTCGATGACGCTGCGAATATCGGCATCCTTGAAGTTGGGCGTGATGCTGGCTTCTTCGGCGGCCCCGAGGCGCGCGGCATAAAAAAGCAGCGTGAGAATCAGGAGCGCGACACCCAGGCGCTGGAACCAGCACTCGCCCTGGGCTGGTGATGCCAAAATTTCAGCTCGTTTTTTCAAGGGTCTGCCTCTCCCGCCAGGTTATTCGTCGAGACGCAGGGTCAAGGTCTGCGTCTGACCACTGCGTTGAATTGTCAGGTTGATCACATCGCTCTCCGTGATCTGTTTCAGTAACTGTTGCCCCTGAGAAGGGTCGTTCAGGGCGCTGCCGTTTATCTCGGTGACCAGGTCGCCCGGACGCAGGCCCAGGGCGACAAATCGCTGTCGGTCACGGCCCGGGTACACCCGGTAGCCAAGCTGCTGTCCGTTGGCATAGACCGGCTGCGGGCGAATAATATCCGTAATCTGTGCCGGATTGTTCAGTAACTCCTCCCGGAGCTGACGCATATTGGCAGAGTTCTCCGGCCGTCTGGCGCTTCGCGGACTGCTCTGTGGACGTTGGGTGCTGGCTTTGTCCAGCAGGGTTTTCAGCGTCAGGGTTTCCAGCTTTCCCGCGCGACGCAGGATGACCCGGTCGGGATGCACCGAATAAAGGGTCGCATTACCGGGAATACTGTCGCCAACCCAGTAGACAGCATCGTCGCCACTGCCTTCGCCGATGATGGCAAAGGCCCGCGACTGTTCGTTGTCAGCGACTGTGCCTTTCAACACCAGGCGCAGTCGGGTCTCCGGTGCGTCAACCACATCACTGGCCTGTACCGGGGCAGCAGTGGCCTGGTAGGCGCCGAACAGGTTGGCGCGCTTGAGCGCGCCGGTATCCACAGAGCGTTTGGCCTGACCGGCAACGGTCTGGACCGTGGGCGCCGCGGCAGCCAAACTGTCCGGCTCACCGCGCGGCCACAGCGCCCACACCAGGTCGGCCAGCAGCCAGGCAAGCACCAGCACCAGCAGGAGAGCCACCCAGGGTGGCAAACGGGCTGACGCCCATTCCAGATGCTGGCTGGGCGTCATTTGCCCAAAGGCCTTTAATTGAGAGCTGAGCTCCATGATGCTGAAGTTTCGGCGCGGCCTCCGGTACGGGTTGTGGATTCGAGAATGCAGGCTTTGCCCGCTACCTGGGCATGATATGTTGCGGGCCCGGCCAGGCTCAAGGGTATGGGCCAATTATTTTGCTAAATCAGCGACCTCGACATATTCCTTTAGATTGCGCATTAACCATGATATATAAAGCCCCGAACCCAGAAAAGGACGTGGATTGAACATAAGCCTCGTCATTCGCGTGGTCATCAGCCTGGCGCTGCTGCTGCCCTTCCTTGCCCATGCCCTGGGCTACCTGCCCCTGACCCTGGTCGAACGACTGGAGAATATGGCCTACGACACCCGGGTCATCCTGTCCATGCCGCGAACCAGCGATGACCGGGTGGTCATAGTCGATATCGATGAGCGCAGCCTGGAGGCGGAGGGGGGCTGGCCGTGGCCCAGGGACAAGTTTGCCGTACTGGTTGACCAGTTGTTCGACAAATATCGCGCTGCGGTGGTCGGCTTCGATATTGTGTTCCCCGAGCGCGGCCGTAACGAGGACCTGCGCCTGCTGCAAGATCTCGCCACCGGCCCGCTGGGTGAAGAGGCGATATTTCAGTCCGAGTATGACCGAATCCGGCCGCTGCTAAGGCGCGATGAAATGTTTGCCGAGAGCCTGCGTGATCGGCCCACGGTGCTGGGTTTCGTATTTCGATCCAATCTGATCGATCAGGAGGCTCGGGCGCTGGGCATGCTGCCGCCGCCGGCCATCCCCGCCAGCGAGGACTCTACCAATATCGTCGTCAATGAACCGGGTGGCTATACCGGTAATATCATGATGCTGCAAAGAGCCGCTGCCACCGGCGGGTTTTTCGAGAACGAACTACTGGATGTGGATGGCGTATTCCGGCGGGTACCCATCTTGCGGCGTTTCAAGGGTGGCTTCTACGAGTCACTGTCACTTGCCGTGACCCGCAAAAAGCTGGGCGATCCGCCCATCCAGTTCGTTTTCCACTCAGGTGCCGAAGGCAAACGCGACAACCTGGATCTGGAGGCGCTCAAAATCGGCGACTACAAGATCCCGGTGGATGAAGATCTCGGCGTTCTGAGTCCGTACCGCGGTCCGAGTTTCAGTTTTCCTTATGTTTCAGCACTGGATGTAATGACCGGTGAGGCCCCCTTGTACCCGTTGGCCAATTCCATCGTCTTGATCGGCACGACGGC
>JBFIQI010000194.1:0-3599 GCA_041609715.1 Gammaproteobacteria bacterium | reverse complement strand
TTGACCCAACCGCAGGTCCGGAGTAAACATTTTTGTTTGAGCGGCCACGCAGTGGCGAAAAAGCGGTTCTGGTAAATATCGGCTTCGGCGCACCCGCCGAAGCCGAAGAACAGCTGGAATTCGAAGAACTGGCTCGATCGGCGGGCGCCGAGATCGTGGCGCGCTTGTCTGGTCAGCGGCGCAGACCGGATCCGAGATCTTTTATCGGCTCCGGCAAGCTTCAGGAACTGCGGGAGCAGGTGGAGACCGCCCATGCCGAACTGGTGGTATTCAACCACGAGCTGTCACCTAGCCAGGAACGCAACATCGAACGTGAGATCAAGGCCAGGGTCATGGGCCGTACGGGCCTCATCCTGGATATCTTTGCCCAGCGCGCTCGTTCCCACGAAGGCAAACTGCAAGTAGAACTTGCCCAGTTGCGCCACTTGTCCACCCGTCTGGTCAGGGGCTGGACCCACCTGGAACGCCAAAAGGGCGGTATTGGTCTGCGTGGACCCGGTGAAACCCAGCTGGAAACAGACAGGCGGCTCCTGGGCCAGCGCATCCGCACCCTGCGTTCACGTCTGCAAAAGGTCGAGCGGCAACGCGCGCAGGGCCGCAGCCGTCGCCTGCGCAGCGGGGTGCCCACGGTGTGCCTGGTGGGTTACACGAATGCCGGCAAATCGACTTTATTCAATGCGCTGACCAAGGCCGATGTGCTCGCGGTAGACAAACTGTTCGCAACCCTGGATCCGACGCTGCGAAAAGTTGATGCGGGTTCCGGTGCGCCGTTGGTGCTGGCAGATACGGTGGGATTCGTGCACGACCTGCCCCACGACCTTGTGGCGGCATTCAAATCGACACTGGAAGAAACCCGGGAGGCCCGACTTCTTGCCCATGTCATCGATGCGGCTGACCCGCGGCGCGACGAGCGCCGTGAGCAGGTCAACCAGGTGCTGCGGGAAATCGGCGCAGGCGATATTCCGCAGATTGAAGTTTTCAACAAAATCGATTTGACCGGCGATAAAGCCCGGGTCGACCGGGATGCGGAGGGCCTGCCTTCGCGAGTCTGGATTTCCGCGTTTACCGGCGCTGGACTGGAACAGCTGGGTGACGCGCTGAGCGAGCGGGTTGCCGGTGAGCGCGTGAGGGGTACTTTGCGATTGAAGCCGTGCGAGGGACGGGTCCGGGCGCAACTCTTTGCGCTCGGAGCGGTCCGAAATGAGCGGCCCCGGGCACATGGCGGCTGGGAAGTGGATTTCGAAATGCGCAGTAGCGAATTGCGCCAGCTATGCAGCCAGGCGGACCTCGATCCGAAGGCCCTGGCGCTGGCCCAACTTGCCCCTGGGGGTCAGGCTCCCTAGACTTGCGGGTTCGCCCCGAAGCCCGGGCGACTTGCTGTAACACTTTATTTGGCAACTCAGGTCACGATCAACATGGCATGGAACGAACCCGGCAAAGGCCAGGACCCCTGGAAAGGCAGTAACGGCGAGCAAGGCCCGCCCGATCTCGACGAGGTTGTGCGCAACTTGCAGCGCAAGCTGAGCGGATTATTCGGCGGTAGCGGCGGCAATTTTGCGGGCCTCGGCCTGGTATTGGGTGTGCTGTTCGTAGGATGGCTGGCGACGGGCATCTACAAGGTTGACGAAGCTGAACGCGGCGTGATCTTGCAGTTTGGCAAATACTCGGAAACCACTGCACCGGGTCTGCGCTGGCATCTTCCCTGGCCCATCGAGTCGGTGGAAAAGGTCAATGTCTCCAAGATCCGCAGCTTTCCTAACAAGAGCCTGATGCTGACGGCAGACGAAAATATCGTTGATGTGGATCTGACGGTGCAGTATCGCGCCGCGGACGCCAACTCTTATCTTTTCAACGTTCGGGATCCGGATCAGACCCTCAACGATGTTTCCGAGAGCGCGATTCGCGAAGTGGTTGGCAAGAGCGGCATGGACTTCGTGCTTGGCGAAGGTCGTACCCAGATTGCGCAACGCACGCGGGCTCTGATCCAGGAAACTCTGGATCAGTACGGCACAGGAATCGAGGTGACCTCGGTAAACGTGCGCGATGCCCAGCCTCCGGAGCAGGTCCAGGCGGCAGTGGAAGATGCCATCAAGGCGCGCGAAGACAAGGAGCGCTTCGGGCTGGAGGCCCAGGCCTATGCGAACGATATCCTGCCCCGCGCCCGCGGTCAGGCAGTGCGCCGACTCGAGGAAGCGGAAGCATACAAGCAGCAGGTTGTGGCGGATGCCCAGGGTGAAGCGGATCGTTTCCTTAAGCTGTTGGCCGAATACGAGAAGGCGCCGCAGGTAACCCGGCAGCGGCTTTACCTGCAAACCATCGAGGAAGTGCTGAAAGATTCCAACAAGGTGATCGTGGATGTGCCGGAGGGCAACAGCCTGATGTACCTGCCGCTGGACAAGTTGACGGAGCAGGGCAAATTGTTACCCAGTGTTCGCGATTATCGGCAGCCCGCCGACAACACCAGCAGTTCTACCCGCCCGAGCTCTTCCACCAGTGCGCGTGATCGCAGTAACCTGCGCAGCCGGGAGGACCGGGGATGAACGATTTCAAATTAATGCCTGTTGTTATTGTGCTGGCGCTGCTGGCATCGGCATCCATGGCGTTCTTCACGGTTGATGAACGGGAGCTGGTGATCAAGCGTCGATTCGGTGAGATCCTGCAGAGCGATTACGAGCCGGGGCTGCATTTCAAGGTGCCCTTTATCGATAAAGTGCTCAAGTTTGATGACCGCATCCTGACGCTGGACAACCCGTCGGAACGATTCCTGACGGTAGAGAAGAAAAACCTCGAGGTGGATTTCTTCGTCAAATGGGAGATTACGGATACCGCCAAGTTTTACCTGTCGACTTCGGGCAGCGAGTCCATTGCCTCGCAGCGTCTGCTGGAAATCATAAAAGACAGTATCCGTGCCGAGTTTGCCCGGCGCACCGTCGTCGAAGTGGTATCGGCGGAGCGCACGGTATTGCTGGATGACATGATTCGCAGTGCGCGCGATTCAGCCACCGAACTTGGTATCAACGTGGTTGATGTGCGCGTCAAGCGTATCGACCTGCCACAGCAGGTCAGCGGTTCGGTGTACGACCGAATGCGCGAAGAGCGTCAGCGAATTGCCAGTCAGCTGCGAGCCGAGGGCGCCGAGGCGGCCGAGCAGATTCGTGCCGAGGCCGATCGCGAGCGGACTGTTATGCTCGCCGAGGCGTACCGGGATGCGGAACGCCTGCGGGGTGACGGCGATGCGCAAGCCGCGGAAATTTATGCGCTGGCCTATGATCGGAATCGGGAGTTTTATGCCTTCCATCGCAGCCTGCAGGCTTACCGGTCGGCCATCGGTAGCGGTGACTTGCTGGTCTTGCAGCCGGATAGCGAATTTTTCAAATACCTGAATTCCCAGGCCGGCAAATGATCCAGCCGCTTAAGTCCGGGCGAAGCGCCGGCTTCGCGCTGGCCAGTGTGCCCGGGGTTGCTGAGCCATGAATTGGACCGATCTGCTTTCCGCCCTGGGGCTGATGCTGGTGCTGGAAGGGCTGATGCCATTTGCCAGTCCGGCAAACTGGCGCAAAATGATGCAGCAGCTCGGTACTGCACCTGACAGCAGTCTG
>JBFIQI010000193.1:0-3634 GCA_041609715.1 Gammaproteobacteria bacterium | reverse complement strand
TTTGCCCTGAACCTTCTGATGGACCCGCAAATCGACCTGGTGACCATGGTGGGTGCCGCCGGCACCGGAAAAACCTTGCTGAGCCTTGCCGCCGGACTGACCCAGACGCTGGAAGAAAACCGTTATGCGGAAATCATCATGACCCGCGTTACGGTGCCGCTGGGGGAAGATATCGGTTTTTTACCAGGCACCGAAGAAGAAAAAATGGAGCCCTGGATGGGGGCGCTGATGGACAACCTGGAGGTGCTGACACGCAGTGACGAAGGGGGCGATTGGGGCCGGGCTGCCACCAATGATCTGCTACGCAGTCGCATCAAGATCAGATCTCTGAACTTTATGCGCGGCCGCACGTTTTTGAACCGATTCATTATTATTGATGAGGCACAAAATCTGACATCCAAGCAAATGAAAGCGCTCATCACGCGCGCGGGTCCCGGCACCAAGGTAATATGCCTGGGCAACGTTGCGCAAATCGATACACCTTACCTCACGGAAACCACCTCGGGGCTGACCTACGTGGTGCACCGGTTCAAGAAGTGGCAGCACTCCGGTCACATCACGCTGATGCGCGGGGAGCGATCGCGGCTGGCGGATTATGCGTCGGATATCCTCTGACAGGCTGCGGGAACCGCCGATACTCCCGGCGGTCTGAAGGCATGTCCATTGATTTCAGAGTTGCGATGATTCGATTCAGCTCTTTTTTGCTCTCGGTCTGCCTGCCAATGCTGGCAGTCGCCAGCGTCGACGATCTGCCGGACATCGGCAGTTCGGCAGGTGCCGTGATCTCGCCCACCGAGGAATACCAGTTGGGTCGCTTGATCATGCGTGGCCTGAGAGACTCCGACATGGTGCTGGACGACCCCGAAGTCAATGAATATATCCAGGCAATCGGTAACAACCTGGCCAGCCATTCCGGTCGCGAGGACCAGCCCTTTCACTTTTTTGTGGTACGGGATAAAGGCATCAACGCATTCGCACTGCCCGGCGGCTTCATTGGCGTAAATATCGGCCTGGTGCTTGCGAGTCGTAACGAGTCAGAGTTGGGGGGTGTGCTCGCTCACGAAATCGCCCATGTCACCCAGAAACACATTGCCCGGCAAATCGAAGCCGCCGGCCGAACCAACCTGGTGTCCGCAGCGGCGGCTCTGGCAGCGGTGCTGGTGGGGGCCGCCACCGGCAGTGCCCAGGCGGCCCAGGCGGGTGTGCTGGCCAGCCAGGGCGCAGCATTGCAATCGCGTATTAATTTTACCCGGGCGCATGAGTACGAGGCGGACCGCATCGGTATCGACTTGCTGGCCAATGCGGGCTTCGACCCGAATGGGATGGTGAGTTTTTTCGAGCTCATGGGGCAGAAGGCGCGGTTGTCGCCAAGCTGGGTACCGGAAATACTACGTACCCACCCTGTGAACGCCGCGCGTATCAGCGAAGCGCGCAACCGGGCCGCCAACAAAGCCTTTGTTGCCTCCGTGGATGAACGCGGTTATCAACGGGCCCGCGCCCGACTGGTGGTGCTCAGCGCAGAATCGCCCGCCAAGGCATTGGAGCAGTTCCGATTGGAAGCAGGTGGACGAGAGGCCGAAGCCTCGGAAACCATCCGTTACGGTCTGGCTCTGGCTTATGCTCAAAGCGGCGACTACGAACCAGCCATTACGATCTTCAGGGCCCTGCGTGACCGCAACCTGGAAGTTACCGAATACCATACTGGCCTGGCCCAGGCGCTGCTTTGGGCCCGCCAGGATGAAGAAGCCCTCAAGGTCTTCAGGAAAGCCCACGAACTTTTTCCACGTAACGTGCCGGTGACGATGCGCTACTCCCAGGCGCTGATGCAGGTGGGGCAACCGCAGCTGGCCCATGATCTGTTGCTGGATCTGCTCAACAACATCGATCCTAATCCAACACAGGTCAGACTACTGGCCATGGCGGCCAGCGCCTCGGGCAACACTGCTGACGCCCATTACTACATGTCCGAGGTGCATATTCTCAATGGCGAACTGCAGCTGGCCCTCGACCAGCTGAAGCTCGCCTCGTATACGCCCCGCATTACCCCAATCCAGCGTGAGCGTTTCGAGGCACGCAGCAAAGAAATCCGCGAGGCGCTCGCCAAGCAGAAGAAAGCCCGCCGCAGTCCCAGGGAAGGGGATTCTTATCAGGGCTTCACGGCTTCGACGACCTTGCCGAAATAGAGCGCGTTCAACCACAGGCGACTGGTCCCAAACCAAAAAGCACGAAACGCCGGGATGTCGGAAAACAGGATGATGCTGCCCTGCCCCACCCGCGACTGGCGAACGGCGACACTGGCGACCAGTGCGGCCACGTTGTCGGGCGAAGCAAAGCCGGCGAGCAGCGGCTTTTCCGTGTAAATCGCAACGTTTTCGAAGGGATTTTTTGAAGCCTCGACCCAGTCAGTGCCACGGTGAAATACCGGCACGGTCTGCGTCGGAAATCCAAAGCCGAGGGGGTGCGAGGTATCGATTCGGGACTCGAAGATGGCACCGCCAATCACTTTACTGGCCTCCCAGTCATCGCGTTCGGCATAGGCGCGCTGTTGCGGGCGGTCGCCTTGCGCGTCGGATTTCTCCCTGGTTTCGGAGTCTTCCTTTTGGACTTCGGCACTCGCAAACTTGCCTGATTCCAGAGCCCAGCTTGCGCCGCGGCGCTGCGCCACCAGGATACCCCCTGCCCGCACCCAGTCGGCCATGGCCGCGGCAATCGATTCAGGGATTTGGTCATACCGGCCATCGACCACCACCAGGTGACTGTAAGCATCGAGCCTGACGCGACCGAGTTGGCTCAGTTCCAGATGCGTAACCGGTAATTCAAACCGCTGATCCAGCAGGTGCCAGACCTCGCCGGCTTCATAAGGATTCACGCCCTCACCAACCACCAGCGCCACTCTTGGCGTCCGCACGGGTTCCAGGCTGGGACTACCGAGATCGATTCCCGCCTCCGTCAATCCGGTTGCGACGGAAGTCACGGGCACACCTTCATTGACGGCCTGGCGCAATGCGCCTGTTACCGCCGCAAGCCGTCCGTCCGCAACCAGGCTGGCCGGGATGACCACGCTGCCAGGATGAAACCGCTTACCGTCCAGGGTAAATTCCCGTGTCGCCACTCGCGCCTGGCCGCCGGCGGTCAGTACGCGATTGAGAGCGCGGGCTGCATAAAAATGCCGCCAATCCAGAATCCATGCATAGGCATCCTCGGCAACGTTTGACCCAGCCGGGATAACGGGCCCAACCCCTTGCCCGGAGCGCAGCGTTCCGGCCTCGCGCTTGGTGGCCGTTCTGAATGGCAGACCAAAGGCCATGGGCAAAGTCCAGGCCGAGACATCGTAAAAGGTGTTGTCCCGGAAGCTGGTGGGAGCCTCGAACAGCGTCCTGACCATCCGGTACTGGGGCTGCGCCAGCGGCACAACAAACACCTGCTCGGCAGGATAGCGCGTGCCGCCGATTTCCGCGGGCTGGCTCGCGGAATAGACCTCTACCTGGTGTATCGCCAGTACATCCAGGAATTCTCGGGTCGTGGCCGCATCTGCCGGGCTCGCAAACAGGTAACCGCCAATCGGTTGCTTGCGGGCCTCGGCCACGGCCCTGGCATTGAAGCCGTTCAGGTTCGCCGCCAGACGATCCCGCAG
>JBFIQI010000192.1:0-3634 GCA_041609715.1 Gammaproteobacteria bacterium | reverse complement strand
TAAACCAAGTCCCCCGATTTGAAAACCCAGGCCGCTCTTCAAACTGCCGTCATTGTTTATGGTCGGATTGATGAACCAGTACAATTCTGGCGCCAGACTTCCCGAACCCGTGTAGCTCTGCGTAAGCCCATCAAGATAAAGGACACCCGTGTCCGCGTCGTAATCGATCAGCCCTTGAGCCGAGAAAATATCTGGCGTCCCACCTTCGGGAAATCCCACAATGGGCGCTGCCTGCACACTGCCTAGGCCAAGGCCCAGCAAGGCGATGCCGGCCAAAAATGTGTTTCTGATCTTGTTCATGTTGTCTTCTCCGTCTACGGCGGCAGGCCCTCGGCCGCCGCGAAATTACTTTCATCAGCCGTAATAAAGCAATTCCCATGCCAAAAACTTAACTCGTTGATTGCTTTGGAAAAGCGATGGGCATGGGTGGCCCCGCGACCTGACCACGTAAAAATTTCCGACGCCGGCCAACCCGCAATTGGCCCGGCGATTTGACAATAGTCCGGGGTGCCGGGCCCTTATGTCGCGTAAGGTCGGACCGCGGGCGGCTGCGCCCGGCCTTCATATCAGTGGCCAGACCCCTCCCAACGGCCTGTTTTTTCACAGGTTTTCAAGGTTCCGGCAGCCGCCACCCGCAGCCCTCTCACACCCCAAGGGCCAGCAATCCGGACACCACCAAAAAATCCGACGTTTTTTGGGGGTTGCATCAGCAAATTCGATTTTTGGCTGCAGTTTTCGCCCGGTACAAGCCCTGCGCCCGGCCGCGGCCGCGATAAATTCACCTTTGTTAACAAACCGCTGGAAAGCCCGGGGCCAAAGGCCTGGCACGCGGCTAGCGGCCTGCCGGCGAGCCTCATTGAGGTGCGCTGCGCGCCTCGAATTCGCTGAGAATGCCCCGCAGGATATTGAGCTCGTTGGCGTCCACTTCGGCGCGGGCAAAGAGGCGCCGCAGGCGGCGCATGAGATGGCGCGGATTGTCCGGGTTCAGAAACCCGATGCGGATCAGTGTGGCTTCCAGGTGGGCGTAAAAGCGCTCCAGGTCTTCGGAAGTGGCCAGGGGATGTTCTCGCAGCGTCTGCACTTTGTCCCCGGCCATCGCCCGCGCCGCCATCATGAGCTCATAGCTCACCACCTGCACCGCCTGGGCGAGATTCAGCGAACTGTAGTCGGGGTTGGCGGGGATATTGAGCAGCGCCTGGCAGCGATCCAGCTCCTGGTTGGAAAGCCCCGCCTGCTCGTTGCCGAACACTACCGCCACCTTGCCACTGGCCGACTCGCCCAGTGCTCTCAGCGCGCCTTCGCGGGCATCGGTCATGGGCCAGGGCAGGCTGCGCTCCCGGGCGCTGGCGCCCAGCACCAGGTGGCAATCCGCGATGGCCTCGTCGAGGCTCGCAAAAACCTGCGCCGTGGCCAGCAGGTCGTCGGCGCCCGAAGCTCTTGCGGTGGCCTCGGCATGAGGAAACTTGGCCGGGCTCACCAGGGCGAGATCGTAAAGCCCCATGTTTTTCATGGCGCGCGCGGCGGCGCCGATGTTGCCGGGATGGGAGGTGCGCGAGAGCACGATGCGGATATTTTTCAGGTTCATTGCATACCGGTTTTGTGGTGGCCCGCCCTCGGAGCACGCCGGGACAGGCGCCCAGGAAATGAACTTCTTATTATGCCGCAGGACGTCGTGAACGAACTGCCGCACCGCGGTTTAAAGACTCATCATGGCCTGTCTGAAATTGCTTTATCGCTCAGATGCTCGCAATGCGGGGGCAACCACTGCGCCAAGTCGCCCCGAGGCCTTACCCGGGAATCGGGGATTGCTTCGCAGGGACATTGCTTGGTGCGAGGCAAGCGGAGCAAGCAGCAATACCGGATTCTTTTTCGAGGCCACAATGGCCCGGCTGATATTGCCGCGTCGCTGCGCTGCTCGGGCGCGGGCCGATTCTGCTATCCTGTGCGCCCCGCGGCGGTGCCACCCGCCTGCGTCGTTCTTTCAAAGTCGTGTGAGTTTCGGGAGCCAGCCATGCATGCCCTGGTCAATACCGCTGTCAGCGCCGCGCGTCGCGCCGGTGACCTCATTATGAGATACCGCAACCGGGTGCATAACCTCAAGGTGAGCAGCAAGGGCCGTAATGATTTTGTCACCGAGGTGGACCAGCAGGCCGAGGCGGCCATCATCGACACCATCCGGCGCACCTACCCGGCCCACGGCTTTTTGGGCGAGGAAACCGGGCAGCAGGGCAACACGGAAGCCTACTGGATCATCGATCCCCTGGACGGCACCACCAACTACCTGCACGACTTTCCCATGTTCTGCGTGTCGCTGGCTTTTTGCATGCGCGGGCAGATCGAGCACGGGGTGATTTACGATCCCATGAGCCAGGAGTTGTTCACCGCCTCACGCGGCGAAGGCGCCCAGCTGGACGGGCGCAAGATCCGGGTCAGCAACCGGCGCGGCCTGGAAGGCGCCCTGATCGGCACCGGTTTTCCGTTTCGTGGCCAGGACCTGCACCTGGACGAATACCTGGGGATGTTACGGGCCGTCATCACCGAAACCGCGGGCATCCGTAGAGCCGGGTCGGCCGCGCTGGACCTTGCCTACGTGGCCGCGGGCCGGCTGGACGGTTTCTGGGAAATCGGCCTGAAAAGCTGGGACCTGGCGGCGGGCTCGCTGATGATCCGTGAAGCCGGCGGCATGGTCAGCGACCTCACCGGCTCGGACAACTACCTGGAATCCGGCAACATCCTGGGCGGCAGCCCGCGGGTGCACACGGCCCTGCACAAGCTGCTGGCACCGCATGTGAGCGAAGCCCTCAGAAAATAAGCGCTATTGGTCGTGCACCCGGTATGCCTCGCGCCGGTGGGCGACGCGCACCACGGTAACGATGAGCATGTCATCCCGGATCTGGTAAAGCACCCGGTAAGGGCCCTGGCGAATCCGGTAGCGATCGTACCCGGATAATTTCTGGCAACCAGGCGGGCGCGGCGTGTCGGCCAACGCTTTAATTCGCTCGACGATGCGGCGACGGTCTGCCTTCCTGGGAATCGCGGCGAGCTCCCTGGCCGCCGATTTCCTGATGCGCAGCTTATAGCTTGCCACGCCGCTTCAGGTCTTTGACCACGTCTTCGAAGGGCAGCGCCGGCTCGTTTACGCGATCTTCGAAGGCCTCCAGGTCGTCGGCGTCCTAGGCAAGGGCATCTCTAACCGCCTCGTTGACCAGCTCCGAGATGCTGGTTTGGGTTTCGGCCGCCTTGAGCTTGAGCGCCTGGTGCAGCCAGGGCTCGAGATACACGGTCGCGCGTTTGGGGGCTTGCTCAGACATGTTGCAAGCCTGGCATTTTGACGCTTTAACGTCAAGATGTCATAGCGTCATGGATTACGGGATGGCGTCGAGTTCCTTGTCGTCGCGCTCCGGCGGCAACAGGTCGCGGGTGTTGACGTCCAGGTACAAAGCGGCGGCACTGGCGACATAAATGGACGAGTAAGTTCCCACCATGACGCCCACGATCAGCGCCAGGGCGAAATTGTGGATGACTTCGCCGCCCAGGAAAAACAGCGCCAGCAACACCAGCAGCGTGGTGCCCGAGGTGATGATGGTGCGGCCCAGCATCTGGTTGATGGAGCCGTTCATGACCTCCTCGGAGG
>JBFIQI010000191.1:0-3708 GCA_041609715.1 Gammaproteobacteria bacterium | reverse complement strand
GGTACTGGGTCGGGATCAGTCATTATTGCCTGCTGGCCAGCGGCGTATTCCTGATGCTGATCTGGCAGTGGCTGCCTGTTCAGCCGTTGCTGGCGCTGGTGGTTGCAAGCGCAGGCGCCGGTGATCTGGCCGTGCTTTTCGAGCGGCTGGATGGCCGCAAGGTATTGCCCCTTATCTTTGGCGGCATCTACCTGTTGCTGATGCGGCTCGAAAGCCGCTTCAATCCGCTGCTGCTGGTGCGCGACCTTTTTTACGATCTGTTTGCGCAGCCGCGCCAGGTGCAGGAGGTCTATCGGGTGCTGCGCGGCTCGCGTCTTTCGGATATCGACGCCGGCATCAAGACCGACATCGTCAGCCGCCTGTGGGTGCCCAGTATCGATGCCGGTGACTTCGACAAGTCCAGTGACACGGTGGAATACCGTTGGGCCTACAGTTGCGTGTTGTTCGACAAAATCCGCTCCTATGCGGACGATTCGTCTTACCAGCGGTTTTTTACCGAGCCGTCGCTGAAGTGGGGCGATATCTGCTTGTCGTTCCAGGCCGCATCGGAGCGGGTCGCCGCCTGGCGCAAGTCGCCACCCCATTACACCAAAACGCTCAGGCTGATCGACGACCTGGATCGCCTCGGCGGGCTGCTGGCACGCTTGCTGGCCTGCATCGTCGTGTTCGGCAGTGCCAATGAGAAAGAGCTCTGGGAGACCGTCAATCGCCTGGGCGGCAACGTGCGGCGCGTACGGCTCAAACACACGTATAAGTACTTTCTGACTTTCACGGCAGCGGTGGTCGGGGCCGTACTGGTTGGCCGCGAAGTGGCCGTTATGCTGCATAACGTGATTTTCCCGGCTTTGCCGCTGAAGCATTTCAGCTTTGACACGTTTCGCTGGGTGCTCTACGCGGTAGCGATCTATATTGTCCCGATCGTATTGGTGTTTGCGGGCCGCAGCGCTGCTGATCGCTTCATCAGCCCCTCGCAGCAGCGTTACTTCGGGTTTTACACCCTCATGATCGTGGCCGGGTTCCTGGTGAGCACCTCGGTATCGGCGTTGATCCTTGGTTTGTCCCGTGATCCGGAGGGCTTCAGATTCCTGGCGGGCTTTGCTGACTCCATGCGCTGGGGCATCCTGCCGGCGCTGATGGCAGGGTTTGTCGCTTACCAGATGGATACGACGGTTTCCGATGAGGAACCCAAGTCCGAAATGTATATGCGGGCGTCAGGACGCTTCGCAGTCTGGGGGGTCATTGCGCTGGTGATCACCTTGTATGCGACCGACGAACTGGGGCCTGTGGATGCCCGCCTGCGGTTTACCATCGTGGTTACCACGATCTTTGTGGTGGGTGCGCTGGCGGCCGTGGCCCGCTTCAAATCAGTTTACGCCCAGGAGCCGGTTCCCCAAGCCGACAATACCGGCTAGCGTAGTCAGCGCGCGCGGCATTCCACGATGCGACCGTCCTCGTCAAAGGTCAGCACGACGTTGGCGACGTCTCGCATTGCCCTGTGTTGGGCTTCATCGACACCAAACCAGGATTGCAGTTCCGAATCGGTGACGGCTGCCTGGGGCTTGCGGCGTTGCCGGTTATGAAACCGGAAATAATTGCTGGCCGACCAGGTGATCACCACCATCAGGATAAGTATGATGATTGCCAGGTACCAGCCGGATAATTCGACGAACGCATCAAAACCCCCGTTGACCACCATCTCCTGGTAGAAAAGATCGATGCCCAGGAACCAGGCGATCAGGCTGATCAGGGGCAGCCACAGGTAGGCATAAATTGCCCACATGATAAATGTCAGCACCTGGTCGCCTGCGCGCCGATGCGGTTGGCGCAGGCCAGGAGCGTGAATGAATATCTGCTGTTCCCGGCGCTCACTCATGGCGGTGGCCTCAGTCCCCTGTCGGGGCTGGTCCAGATGGCACGCATGCCGCGCTTTTTGAACAGCGCTTTTGGCAGACCAACAATGCTGGTGGCCGCCTGAATTACCCAGTAAATCATCGGATACCAGATCATCCAGTAATAAAAGCGACCCAGCCGCGGCTCGTAGCGACCATCCATAGTGAGACTGACCGCGAATTGCAGCAGGCAAGTGAACCCCAGGATAACGCCGGCCCAGCCGGGTATGACGGTAGGTACCTGCATGGTCTCTGGCAGCGGAAAGACCTTGCCGGTGAGCCACAACACGAGGATGGTGCCCATGACATAAGCCCAGAATGTAGACACTACGAGTTCGAAGCTGACCAGCCACATGCGCCGGGCGCGCCACTTGAATAACGAGCGCCAGTAGCGGCACAGAACTTCCAGGCCACCTTGGGACCAGCGCAGGCGCTGCCGCCACAGGCCAAGCAGTTTTTCCGGCATGAGAATCCAGCACACCGCCCGTGGCTCGTAGCGGATATCCCAGTGATTCAACTGCAGGCGCCAGCTGACATCGATGTCCTCCGTAACCATGTCCATGTTCCAATAGCCGATACGATGCAGAGCGGTTTTGCGGAAGGCGCTGACCACGCCGGAAACCGTAAAAATGCGGCCGTAAATCCTTTGTGCCCGCTTGATGAGTCCGATGATGGAAGAGAATTCGCAGACCTGGATCTTGCCCAGCAGGGTGGTTCGATTCCTGACCCGCGGATTACCGGTCACCGCGCCGACGCGGGGTCCGGCAATGAAATGACGCATTAGCCACAGGGTTGCATTGGGGTGTAGCAGCGCGTCGCCGTCCAGGCATACCAGGTATTCATAGCGCGCGGCCAGAGCGCCCATCCGCAAGCCCATACCTTTACCCTGGTTGGTGGCAAAGTGGATGACCCGCATATTCTCTGCATTTGCCTGAATCTCATTCAGCACTTCGCCGGTTGCGTCGCTGCTGCAATCATTGATGGCGATTATTTCAAATTCGGGATAATTCTGACGCAACAGGGATTCGATGGTGTCCCGACAATTGTCCCCCTCATTGTGGCAGGGAACCACGAAGGACACGCCAGGATACCGTTCAAGTTGCGGGGCCTGTTCATAATGCTCGGTATCTTTGCGCTCCCAGTGCATGTAGTAGTAGAGCGCCGCAATTATCCACAAGTACCCCATGAACAACGGATAGTAATAAGCAAAGTCGAAAATCGCGCTGGTTTGACCAAAATCCATCGTCAACGTCTCCGATGGGTGTAGTCAGCCAGCGAGGCGCCCTGACGCAGGGTTTCCAGATCTGGTTTGTTGGCGATGAAATCGTCCGGATACCAGGCCAGATGCCGGATTCCGAGGCTCTGCAACATGCGCATCTGGGCCTGCAGCTCGGTAGCCTCAATTGCCGTGCCGTCACGCCAGTCAACAGTCTGAAGTTCAAATATCACTTGCCGATGGGCACCTGGAATAGCCGTGACGGCGGCGGCCAGGTCTCGCAGGAAGCCGTCTCCATCGGCGCGATTCTCCAGGTACGGCATTGCCATAATGGCCACGTAGTCATAGTTGGCCATGGCTGCATCCAGCGACTGGGCCAACCACAGCTGACTTTCGGGACGCAGAGCCGTATCCGCGAACAGGTTGCGCGCGGTTTTGAGTTCGGGGTTCCAGCGGCGCACAGTGGCAGCGAGATCCGCGGTAAATTCCGTAACGGTGCGGCTCTTGTGAGCGGCCCAGCGCTGCAGGGCGGCAGGCTCGTCGCGAATCTCAGCCAGTGATTTCCCCAGCAACGCCCGCGCGGCATCGCGGCCGGCGGGGCTC
>JBFIQI010000190.1:0-3714 GCA_041609715.1 Gammaproteobacteria bacterium | reverse complement strand
GTTCACGGCTAACCGTCGCGAGGGGACCGATACGAGCCGCCCGGCCTGCACTGTAACGGCTGCGGCGCAAAAGGCAATGCAGACCAGCCGGTGTGCTACGGAAAACCACTCCTGGCATGGCAGCAACAGGCTGCCTGGTATTAATTGTTTTTCGAGAAAAAAATTATAATTTTTTGTTTATATTATGTTTTCTAACTTGTATCGACTTTGAGATGGGTGGCCGGATACCAGAAGAGGAACCGGCTCGCCCCCGGCAGCGACCTGGAGAAACCCGGCGTACTGACCGCTATGCCGCTGCGCCGCGGTCACTCCCGGGTCGCTTGGGTGTGTCACAGGCAGGCGGGTGCTCGCGTGAGGGTCCCATCTGCGGCGTACGGGCCTGGGAAAATGGCGGAGAGGGCGGGATTCGAACCCGCGATACGGGGTTACCGTATACTTGAATTCCAATCAAGCGCCTTCGACCACTCGGCCACCTCTCCACACTGCATAAACTTGCTGTTCCCTGCTAAGCGGCGACTACGAGATCTCGCGTTCCCGCTTGATACTCCAGACATCCCCTTCGCGAATCAGGATCATCTCCTTGCGATTGACCCGGGTCCCCGAATCAGACTGGTAACGCTCGGTGAAACGCACAGCCAGAGTGTCGGTCCCGGCAACCTGAGCCGAGGTCCCGTAAATACTCACGTCCACATTGGCCTCGCCCACCACGCGCGCCAGTCGTTGATTGCGCCATTCGCTCCAGCTCTGGCCGTCTTCCGGAATAAAAGACCCGGCATAGTAAGCGAAGTAAGGATCGCCTTCCTGGTCCGACCAGGCCTGCGCCCAGCCGTTTAACAAGTCGTGAATACGCCAGGCCGGCAAGCCGGGTTGCAGCTGGGCCCGCAGATCTGCGCCCTCCAGGGGGTCGATACTGCGCCAGCCGTCCTCCGCCAGTTCCGGCCATGGCCTGATGGACCCGGTCGCACTTCCGGCACGAGTCGTTTTGCGGTTCTTGCCCATCGCCATCACGGTTTCGTTGGACAAAACCTGCGGTGGTTTTTCAAGACAGCGACCCATTACCGTGCCGGCCTCGGAGCGAATCTCGGGAATTCGCCTGTCCGGGCGCTGCTGAGGAGCGGACATCCCCTCGGGCACCTGCAAAGGCGCAACTTCGCGTGCCAAATAATAGGGCTGCTGCTCGTCGCAATCAATGGCGCTGGAGACCAGGCCACAGCCACCCAGCAGCGGCAAACCCAGCAGCCCGGCACAAATAAAATTTCTGTTTCTGAGATTCAATCCATTTCCCTAAATTCAAATCAAATGCGCTTCGCGCAGCGCTTCGCGCAAGGCCTGGTGATGCGACTCATCAAGCGTCGTCAGCGGTAGCCGAATTCCGTCCGCGACCATGCCCATTTCCGCCAGAGCCCATTTTACCGGGATGGGGTTAGCCTCCAGGAACAGGGCACGATGCAAAGCGGCCAGACGCACATTGATCTCGTTGGCCTGCTCGGCATCGCCCGCGAGTGCTGCATCAGACATTTCATGCATCAGTGCCGGCGCCACATTGGCGGTCACCGAGATGACGCCCCGTGCGCCGGCAAGCATGGCATGCGCGGCCGTAATATCATCTCCGCTGTAAACGGCAAAGCCATCTTCAGCCAGTTCGAGGATCTGCGTGACCCGGTTCACGTCTCCGGTCGCCTCCTTGATCCCGATGATCCCCGGGTGCGCTGACAGCCTTGCGACAGTCGCTGGCAGCATGTCCACCGCGCTGCGGGAGGGCACATTGTATAGGATCAGGGGGATATCGGCCCCCTCCGCCAGCTGCAGGTAGTGCTGCTCCAGGCCGGCCTGCGACGGCTTCACATACGGCGGCGTCATAACCAGGGCGGCGTCCGCGCCCAGCTCGCTTACCAGCCGGGTAAGGTTCAATGTGGCGCTGGTTGAGGTACTGCCGCTGCCGGCCACCAGCGGCACGCGCCCCCTGACTATCCTGATAGCTTCCGCGAGGAGCTTTTTGATCTCGCCGGTATCCAGGCACGCCGCCTCGCCCGTTGTCCCGGCTATGACCAGTACATCGGTGCCCTCGCCGATCTGAAACTCGATGAGTTCCTCGAGACTCTTGAAATCTATGCTGCCGTCCGGGTTCATTGGTGTGACCAGGGCGACCATGCTGCCGGCAAACATCGGCTAAGACCTGTGCTGGGTACAGTCGGGCGATGGTACTTTCGACCCCCCATGATGGCAAGCCAAGCGCGCCGGGGCTGCCTTGCACGGCGGCGCTTTCGAGGTTACCTTGCGAGTTTGCGCTCAGGCAGACCCCAGAATATGAAAGATATGATCGTTGTTTCGGCCGTAGGCCGTGACAAGCCGGGCATTGCGCACAGCGTAACAGCTGCCATCCGGCGCTGCGGCGGTGAAATTTCCGAGAGCCGCATGACCAACCTCGGGGCCGAGTTCGCGATGCTCCTGCTGGTGGCCGGAAACTGGCATGCCCTGGCCAAGATCGAGACCGAACTGGGCAAGCTGTCGCAACGCGACGAATTAAGCGTCAATGTGCGCAGAACCTCACAGCGGCAGGCGCAGACCAACCTGATTCCCTACCTGATTGACGTCATTTGCCTGCAGCAGCCTGACGTCGTTGAAGCAATTGCGGGATTCTTCGCGGAACGCGAGATCGACATAGCGGAGCTTTCTACCCACAGTTATGCAGCAGCACACACCGGCTCGCCCATGCTGAGCGTGCAGCTAACCGTCAGCATACCGGCAGAACTCTCGATTTCGGCCCTGCGCGAGGAGTTTCTGGATTTTTGCGACGGCAGAAACCTGGACGCCGTCATTGAACCTGTCAAGAATTAAATAGAGAAAAATCGGAGAAATGCTCACGTGACAAGCAAAACCGCAAAAACGGGGCGCAAAGCCCCGGATTTCAATCTGCCCGCAACTGGCGACAAGATGATCCGATTAAAGGACCTGCGCGGCGAAAATGTTGTGCTGTATTTTTACCCCCGTGACAATACGCCTGGCTGTACGACAGAAGGACAGGATTTCAAGGCCCTGCACAACAGGTTTCGCCGGCAAAAAACCATCATCCTGGGAATATCGAGAGACAGCATCGATGCCCATGAGAAATTTCGCGGCAAATTCAAATTCCCGTTCGACCTGGTTTCGGATCCTGATGAAAAGGCCTGCAAATCCTATGACGTTATTAAAGAAAAAAACATGTACGGTAAAAAGGTAATCGGTATCGAGCGCAGCACATTCCTGATTGATGCCAGCGGCACCTTGCGGCAGGAATGGCGTAAAGTGAAGGTCAAGGGGCACGCCGAGGAAGTCCTGGCAGCCGCCAAAGCGCTGTAAGCGCGCTGCTTTTCAGCCAGCCATTGTCAGGAGGCGACCGTTGAGCCCTTACGATCCCGAAACACCTCGCATTTTTGTTCTGGACACCAATGTTCTGATGCACGACCCGGCAGCCATGTTCCGCTTCAAGGAACATGACATCCACCTGCCGATGATCGTTTTGGAGGAACTGGACGCTGCCAAGAAAGGCATGTCCGAGGCATCCCGAAATGCCAGACAGGCCAGCCGCTTCCTGGATGAACTGATGAGCGGCTGTACCAAGGCGGAAATCGACGCGGGACTGTCGCTCTCCAGTGTTCTGGCTCCGGAAAACAACGAACAGCCCAAACCCGGCCGACTGTTTTTCGAAACCCAGGTCATGACTGGCAGCCTGCC
>JBFIQI010000189.1:0-3722 GCA_041609715.1 Gammaproteobacteria bacterium | reverse complement strand
CACGACTGCCACGCGCACGCCGCGGCGTGCGCCTTCGGCCAGCACGCCCCAGCTGAACATCAGGCGGCCAAACTCGATGATGCCAAGAAACACCACGAAAAAGACGGTCGAGACGATTGCAAACTCGACCGAGGTCAGTCCTGCTTGCGCGTACCGCATCAGTGCGCCCTCATCCTGACAGTATGCACGAGTGGAAAATTCAGCGCGATGCCACCCCTTTGCCCGAATGTCGGCAAACTATCGCCGATCATCGACAAATAGTTGTAATCGACCCGCACTTGGATGTGCAAGACTTCCGGGCTGCTAACGGTAACGTCGTTGATGCTCAGGCCCGGCAAAAGTGGTGTGCCGGTACCCTGGGTGTTGCCATAGACCACCAGGTTCTGGGTTTCGCGGCGCACCGAATAGGAATGAAACGGCTGGATCTGGTCCAGTTCCACGACCTCCGCGGCATTGAGCGCCTGCTTGGATGCGAATCGCGCCCCGTCGCGGGTGGTTTTGACCACAGCATTGTACTGATAAAGCATACGGCCCAGCTCCGCGGTCCCCAGCATCAGCATGGCCAGCAGCGGCAGCACGATGATGAATTCCACCGCTGCCACGCCCCGTTGTGATTTGCTGCTCAGTCGGCGCATCATGAGTCCCCGCTGTCCGGGTCCTTGTACAGGACGATTCGATAACCGCCGGGGCCATTGTTGGGTTCAGGTCCGGCCTCGCCGTCCACGTCGCAGCCCTTGATAAACTGTCCATAGACATGCGACTCGTTGCCTTTTTGTACCGCCGGCTGAAGCAGAAAGAAGCAGCCGGCACCCAGATAGGGAACCGTACCCTGCCCGCTCGTAGTGCCATTGCAGTTACCGATCGGCAGCTTCATTACACGGCGCCAGAAGCTGCCGAGGATGCCGTTGGTACCAGTAACCGGATCATAATCGTATGGTCCTGGCCCCATTTGCGCCTGGTAGTTGCTCCAGGAATAGGTCAGGCAATCCTCGTGCGCATTGGTCGCACCGTCACAGACATGAGTGTTGTCGTCGGCGTCCGTGACAATCACCACCCCGGTTGAAAGGTCCTTTTCGATTTCGCTCGCGTTGCCTTCGACGATCACATCAGGCGGATAGTCCTCTTCGGTATTCCGCAAGGGACCGTTGTACTCGCCAAAACGGGTATTGAGTCCCTGCACCACCGGCCCGACCGTATTGCCAGGCTCGGTCTCGATGTCACCAGACGAATTAACACATTCGATCCCGCCACCGGCCATCGCCTCGCGCACGTCCGCGCCACCTTGACCCCCATCGAGGCGCACCAGCTGGAAATTACCGGGCCCGACTTCAAAATTGCCGCCACTGGTGCTGGTCTTGAGGATCTGGACGTCATCAAGCACATACCCGAGGTATGTATCAGGCGGGGCGTCTTCGGGGGGGGTCCCGCAAACCATCATCGGCGCCAGGTCACAGACCAGATCGTCTTTGGTGAAGGTCGGGCTGGGGCCGGCCACTGCGGTCGCATCGGTCAACAGTTCATCGATGCCCACCACCGTCACGAACCAGCTGGCCATGCGGAAATTGGTCGCGCGCACGCGCACGTAACCGTCGGGGGTCACGCCCGGATCGTAGCTGCCCGGTACGAACGGATTCAGCGAACTCGAAAACTGAACTGAGATGGTGATGTCGCCATTGCCACCGGCATACGCGCGATCCAGTTCAGCATTGCCGGCCCCGGCGGCGTTGTCCGCGAAAATATTGCGGGCCGCCAGGTCCGCCTGAACTGTGTCGTGGCTTTCGTCCAGCTTTTTGGCGGCGGCCAGCGCCGCTGCATCGACTGCATTCTGGATGCGGGACTTGTTAAGCAGCAGGTGGCCGGTATCCAGCGCAAGTCCGGCCATGGCCAGCAATCCGACCATGCCTACGATCACCAGCACCATGACCGCGCCATCCTGTCGTCGCGAATCCACATGTCCCATGTGCCGTAACTGCATAACTAAGTCCCTTGCCGTACATACGCGAATCATGCCAAACCCCTTGGCGGCTAGGTTTCTCCTTTACCGACCAATATTGATGGTCACGTCGCCAGCAGACTCCTTGGGCGCCGCCAGTGACTCGCGCCATGCTTCCAGTACCTTGGCGGTCTTTACCGCGTCGCTGTCATCCACCGCCGCATCGCCTGGATCAGCCGCAGCCTCAGGATTCTGAATCTGGCCCTCGACCGCCTGGGCCACGGCACCGCCCAGCTCCATCGACTGCCAGGCGGGGCTGGTGTTGGCACAACCGGCCAGCGTCAGAGCTGCGAGTAACAGACCCGGAGTCATGCTGAATATTCTTGTTCTCATTTTCTTTTCCTCTCACTCTTTGATCACGTGTCCGAAATGTCCATCGCTGAGTCGTTGCGTAGCCGCATACTCGACCGCAGCAGCCTCATCTCTCCCATCGTTTTTCGTCTGACCTGTCGGCTGCGAGAGATAAAACTCCATGTCCGTGGGCGTCTCACCCATCCCGCTGCCGGGCAATGGCATGTTCCCAGGTGGCAGCGGCTTGGCCAGATGCGGTGTAACCAGGATCACCAGCTCGGTCTCGCCCTTGATGAACTCCTTGCTCTTGAACAGCTGGCCGAGAACCGGGATATCGCCGAGACCTGGGAATTTGTCTATAGAATCCCGCGTGGTTTCACTCAGGAGGCCGGCTATTGCAATCGTCTGCCCGTCGGCCAGCTCGATGGTCGAAGAAGCACTGCGCTTGGATAGCGCGGGAATGAAAAAATCACTTGTACCGGATTGAGCAATTACAACGTTGTTAGCCGCAATCAGGTCACTGACGCTAACATTCAGCAACAGATTTATGCGGTCCGACGCCAGCACCGTAGGCAGAAATCTGACTCCGACACCGAATTCCTTAAATTCGATCGTGATTCCTTCGTCCCCACGTGGAACTGGAATCGGGAACTCGCCCCCTGACAGAAAGACCGCTTCCTGCCCTGACAACGTCGTTAAAGTCGGCTCGGCAAGAATCTTGGCCATACCATTTTGCCTTGCAGCATTCAAAACCGAATTGAAAGCAAAGTGGTTGCTCATAAAGTTACCGAAAATGCCACGGTCACCAATATCCAACGGGTAACCCGCTACCAGATCGAGACCAGGATCGACCAACGCGCCACCCCCCACTGCGCCAACACTCCAGCGAGTGCTGCGGTTATGGGCAGCATTCAAATCAACGCCAAACGATTTCCCCAGCGTGCGCGCAATCTCTGCCACTTTGATTTCGATCATGACCTGTTGCGCGCCTGCCACGGACATCATATTGACCACGCCCGATTCGCCGCTGAAGCTCTGTGCGAGTCTGATTGCTGCATCCATTTGGATTGCGCTGCTTGCCTTGCCGCTCAGGATCAGTGCCCCCTGGGCCGAACCTAAATCCAGTGATTCACCCGGCATAAGGCGTGACATCTGCGCGCGCAACCCATCGAGGTCATGGGTGACTTCGATATTGATAGCAGCAATCAACTCGTCCTTGTTGTCCCACAACAATACGTTGGTCGTGCCCAGGCTTTTACCAAGCACATAGAGCTGACGGGCTCGCAGCGTCAGGATGTCGGCTATTTCCGGGTTGCCAACCGAAATCTTTTTCACGGGTGCCTGCAACTGAATGACCCTCGACTTATTGAGGGGCACAAGCAGATTGCTGGCGCGACTGCCGTCGACATCAACACTGAAAACGGGTGGTTGTCCAAAT
>JBFIQI010000188.1:0-3813 GCA_041609715.1 Gammaproteobacteria bacterium | reverse complement strand
TTTTGAAATAGCTGATAAGGCTCAGCAATCCGAACAGCAGGACGATGCGCAGAATAACAGCCAGAGCTATGCCCATTCGCCGCACGCTGGCCTGCTTGTCGGCCGGAGCTCGCCTGGATTCCAGCGAGATATACAGCAGGTTATCGATACCCAGCACCGCCTGCAGCAGCGTCAGCATCATCAGTGTGAATATGTTATCCAGGTTGAGTAGCGATTCCATCGACCGGCTCCGGAGATTTATCGTTGCGACAATTCGGCATCATACTGGAAGCCTGAGCAGCACAAAAAAAGGGCGGCGACACCGAAGCGCCGCCGCCCCGCCCCCCCGGGCGCGTCAATAGATGTCGTTCACCGTGTTGTAAATGTTGAATTTTCCAGTGGGCGTAACGACTTCAGGGCCCTTGATAACGGCCTTGAGCTGACGGGTTTTGTCGTCGACAACCACGATCGCCGATTCCTCTTCCTTGCCGCTCCAGACCGAGAACCACACCTCGTCCCCCGCCTTGTTAAATTCGGGGTGGACGACCCGCTTGGGCCCGGGCCCGAGTTCGGCCCACTCGGCAATGGGCAGCACTTCGTAGCCAGCGTCCAGATCGTTAACATCAAATACAGCCACCGACTGACTGATGCCTTTATCAGGGTTCAGCGGCGTGTCCACCCACAGGTTGCTGGAATTCGGATGTGACTTCACAAACAGTGAACCGCCGCCCTGCCCCTGGACAATCTTCACGGGTTTCCAGGCATTCTGCGGATAATTGACCGGATCCGTGCCGATGAGCGTGATGTCCGCACTGCCCAGGGCGCTGGTCACCCAGAGCGGGCCCAGCTTGTCGTTTTCAATATTGGCACCACGACCCGGGTGAGGAATTTTCTTTGCATCCACCAGGGCCGCCAGCTTTTGCTCGCGGGAATCCACTACCGCAATTTTGTCGGACTGGTTCGCCGCCGTAAGGAAGTAGCGCTGCGTCCTGTCCCAGCCGCCATCGTGCAGAAAACGCGCTGCGTCGATGGTGGTTACTTTGAGATTGCTCACATCTTGGTAATTAACCAGCAGGATCTTGCCGGTTTCCTTTACGTTGACGATGAACTCGGGATGCTCATGGGAAGCCACAATGGCCGCCACCCGCGGTTCCGGGTGATATTCCTGGGTATCGACGGTCATGCCGCGAGTCGACACGATTTTCAGCGGCTCCAGTGTTGCGCCATCCATGATGACGTATTGCGGCGGCCAATAAGCCCCGCCGATGGCGTATCGATCCTCGAACCCCTTGTATTTCGACGTCTCCACAGAGCGCGCTTCCAGGCCGATCTTGGTTTCTGCCACCTTTTGTGGGGGATCCATCCACAGATCAATCATATCGATCTTGGCATCACGGCCAATGGTGTACACGTAGCGCCCCGAATGGGATGGCCTGGAAATATGTACGGCGTAGCCAGTCTTGACGATAGTGATGATCTCTTTGCTGGCACCATCAATTAATGCCACCTCACCCGAATCCCGCAAAGTCACCGCAAAAATATTGTCAGTGTCATACTTGTTGAGCTTGCGGGTTGGGCGCTGCTCAACCGGTACGTGGATGGTCCAATTGGCTTTGATTTCCGCCATCCCGAACTCCGGTGGCTCCGGCGGTTCGTGCTGCAGGAAGCGTGCCATCGCATCGATTTCCGCCTCGGTCATCTCTCCCGAAGTGCCCCAGTTGGGCATGCCTGCCGGCGAACCATAATTGATGAAGGCTTTGAGATACTCGGTGCCTTTCTGCTGTGTGCTGTCGGGCGTCAGCGCCTTGCCGGTGGCCCCTTTTCTGAGCACGCCATGACAACCCGCGCAACGTTCAAAAAATATCTGGGTGGCGCGCGCATACTCTGCCTCGGAGATCGCCGGGGCTCCCGGCGAGGTCATCATTTTGGCTTCGCCCACCGCAACCGGCGCTCCCTGATAAAGGATTTGCTCCTCCTGGCTGTCCGGATGAATCACGGACGCCTGCCGACCCGCGCGCACGGCGGCGACCTCTGCCGGCACCACCGGCTCGCCCTCGTTGCCCCAGCTGTTGCGCACGTAGGTCAGGATGTTGGCGACAGTCTGATCATCCAGCTGACTCATAGGCGGCATCAGCGAGTTATATTCCTCACCGTTAACCGTGATGGGCCCCTGCAGGCCATTGATTACGATGTCGATGGAACGCGTCTTGTCCTCCATCAGGTAGTCCGCTTGCGCCAGTGGCGGAAACGCTTTTGCCAGACCCTTGCCATCTTGCTGGTGGCAGGCAGCACAGTTCGAGAGATACGCTTTCTCTCCAGCCGCCATGGCAGCGGCCAGCGCTTCTTTGCTCATTTCACCGGCGCTGACTTCCGCCTGGTGCACAAGCGGCGCCGAGGCATCGACGCCGGACGCTTTCTGACTGGCATTATCGCCAGGAGAACAGGCGTAAACTGTTACAAGACCAAAAAAAACCGCAACCCACGTATATAAATGGCGCACCACCAGCACCTCCAGGTTGTAATTGGATAGGGGTTATATAGCGCAGCGCTGTCGGGCCCGGCATTGCGACATATACGTATGGCTGCCGTTGCTGGCAGCTGCCACAGTAAGGCACGTGATGGCAGGCACGGTAATTGCGCCGCGCCCGGCCTTTTCGTGTGCAGGAGTATTTCGGGAAAGTGCAAAGCGCAACCTTCAATATCTTTGGCCTTGCAACCCGGCGTAGCGCCGTGGGGCGTTACTCGGAGTTTCTGCAGGCGCCAGCCCTGCATGCCGGACTGTATGAACTGGAAGCCGGCACCAAGGACTTGCAGAAACCCCACGACGACGACGAGATTTATTACGTCATCAGCGGCAAAGCCTATTTTTTTGTGGAGGGCGAATCGCGGCCGGTGCAGCCGGGGGACGTAATATATGTGGCCGCCGGTGAACCGCACCGCTTTGAAGACATTGAAGAAGATCTCAAGTTACTGGTCGTATTTGGGCCGCCGGCACCCGACCGGAACCCTGATTAGCCGCGCCTCACCAGACTCTGCAACTGAAATCCCAGCAGCACCGCGGCGGTAAATATAACCGGCTCAAGCACGCCCAGCGTCATGGCAGCAAGTCCCGGCCCGGGGCAGTAACCCGCCAGCCCCCAGCCCATTCCGAATAACAAGGCACCGCCGAGCAACGGGGCATCGATTTCACGCTTCACGGGCAAGTGGAAACGCGCGTCCAGCAGTGGGCCTTCCATCCCCAGCACCCACTTGAAACCCAGCGCCGAGACCGCAAGTCCGGCGGCCACCACCAGGCCCAGGCTCGGGTCCCAGTTGGCAGTGAAGTCCAGAAAATTCAGAATTTTTTCCGGATTGATCATTTGCGACACCGCGAGACCGGCACCGAACAGGATGCCGCTCACCAGGGCCGCAATCTGTTGTCGCCTGGCCATCAGACTCCAATCCCAATCAAGTGCCGCGATACGTAGGCCGTCAGCCCCGCACTGGCCATGAATACCAACACGGCAACGATGGACCGGGGCGAAAGACGCGCAATCCCGCAGATACCGTGTCCACTGGTACAGCCACTGCCGAGACGGCTGCCGAACCCCACCAGCACGCCGGCGACCATCAGGGCCGCCAACGGAAAATCGTTGCGTGCTTCGAAGGCAGGCTGGCCCGGAACCAGGTAAATTACGCCAGCGGCACCGAGCAAAAGCCCGGCAATAAAGCACAGCCGCCAGATGCCAGCGCGTCCCGAAGTCAAGCTGCTGGCAAGAATGCCGCTGATGCCTGCTATGCGGCCGTTAAACCACATGAGAACCACGGCGCTCAATCCGATCAGCCCGCCGCAGA
>JBFIQI010000187.1:0-3816 GCA_041609715.1 Gammaproteobacteria bacterium | reverse complement strand
GGTGTTGCCTGAAAGTTGAGGGGCCTGATTCGCTGAATCCAGCGAGCGCCTCCAGCTGATATACCCGATGATCGACAAGACCAGGAACACGGCGTAAAGCCCGGCCGTTAAGAACAGATCCTTGTACCAGTAAATGCCGATGGCGATGACATCCACGGCGATCCAGTAAAGCCATGTCTGCAAGCGTTTGCGTGCCTGCAGCCACATGGCAACCAGGCTCGCAAAGGTGGTGAACGCATCACCATAAGGCACCGCCGCGTCGGTGTTGGCGGCCATCACAAAACCACCGAGCGCCGTGGCGCCAAACACCAGCAGCGTCCATCCGGTCATGGCCCGGGTACTCAGCCGGGTGACCGCCAGCTTGCCGTGGTCGGCACCCCCGTGCAGCCAGTGATACCAGCCATAGATCTGCAGCACGATGTAGATCAGGTGTAGCCCGAAGTCGAAGTACAGCTTGACCTGGAAAAAAATGACGACGTAAAGCGATACCTGGACCAGCCCGGTGGGCCAGCACCAGATACTCTGACGCACCACAAACCAGACAGCCAACAGCCCGAATATAACGGCGATTAATTCCATCCAGTTCATGGGTAGCTACATTCCAGTAAAAAAGGCAGCGTACATGCTTGAGAAAAAAGTGTCAGATTTATCTGTTCACTCAGCCGAGGACGGGCTAATCTTCTTGGAAATTCTAAAACCGCAGGGGTAAAACTGACACCTTTATCCATTCTTATACATCCGGCCAAAAAACCGGGTACTCAGGCAACGTCTCCGCTCAACTATTTCGAGGGTTGCACGATGAATCTCGATAGACACGCCGAACTCGATTCGGCAATTGTCAGCGCCGCCAAGGATATCAAGGTGCTGAGCCGCCTCAGCTGGCCCACCGAAACGATGGCCAGCTTTCTTGCCGACTGGAAGCGTGGTCAGCCGAGGCTGCCAGAGGTCACTTACCCTGGGGTAGAGGATCTCGAGGAGCCCTGCAGGATGCTCGAGGCCGCGGCAAATGCCCTCGACCCTTTTGACGATCCAATTGCCGATTATCTTGCATCCACGGCGCGCTCCTACCTGACCCTCTGCGAGTTGCTGGCAGCGGCGGGTTCGTCGGCCATGGTCAACGCCAGTCGGTCACTGTATGGGCTGCCGGGCGACCGGCTGTCGGACGGCCGGGTCAACAACCTTGAAGCGGCAAGACATTTTCTCGAGCAAAGCGCACAGTACTACGAGGCAACGCACCTGCATGAAGCAGACTACTGTGTTTCTGCACATGTCATCAAGGAAGACCTGGAACAACGCCTGGCGGAAGTTTTCCCCCCTGATACAGTCCGCGTTGTGATCGATCCGAATCTGGCATCCAAGGCCGCCGCAGGTTCCACACGAATTCGCCTGCGAGGCGACACTTGTTTTTCCAGCTACGATCTTGAGCAACTTCTGCAGCACGAGGCCTTCGTTCACAGCCTTACGGCGCTCAACGGTCGGAATCAACCCCACATCAAGAGCCTCGGTCTTGGTGCCCCGCGGACCACTGGCGCGCAGGAAGGACTTGCTACATTTTCCGAATTGATCACCGGTGCCATCGACATCGACCGCATGGAGCGAATAGCGCTCAGGGTTGTGGGTATCGACATGGCGCTAAACGGCGCTGACTTCATCGAAGTGTTCCGTTTCTTCCTGGAAAGTGGTCAGCCAGAGAACGAGAGCTTTAATTCAGCCATGCGCATATTCCGCGGCGCACCCGTTACCGGCGGCGCCGCATTTACCAAGGATGTGGTGTATCTGCATGGCCTGATGGAGGTGCACACCTTTTTCCGCTGGGCCCTTAAGAACCAGCGCATGGAACTGTGCCGATATCTTTTTGCAGGGCGCATGACCATTGCCGACGCCATGGCGCTATCCCCGGTCTTCGAAAGTGGCCAGTTGATCGGTCCCAAGTATTTGCCGCTGTGGATGACGCGCACCAACGGCCTCGCTGGCTACCTGGCCTTTTCGATTTTCGCAAACCGGATAAGCATAGACGCCATCAACGAGCACCATCGGTTTGACAGGGTCGAAGACCTGGACGACTAGTAAAAAAGGGGTCAGACACCTTATTGTCGGGGGATGGGAATCATCGATGCGTACCGGGCAAGCCAGTCATCGAAGGTCAGCAGATGGGGATTGAGCTTTTTCGACTGCTCGACATTGCGGATTTTGCGAAAGGCGTCTTCGAAATCCCGCTTGAACTGAAACATGTTGCCCACATCGTCGGCGCCATCGAACGGGAAGCTTCGAAATACGTCTGCCGGAACGTCGTTGTACGACACCGGCTCGCCGATGGCCCTCGATAGCGCGTCGGCCATTTCTGTCCCCGACAGGTGCTCGCTGGCCACGCCGATGCTCTGGCCCACGGCTTGCTCGCCAAGTTTGAAAATGCCGTAGGCGCATTTGCCGATATCCTCGGCGGCAATGCCCGGCATTTTGGCATCTGCAAGGGGCAAAGTGATGGCCAGTTTGCCGTCGGGCCCGCGCTGCGGGCCAAGACCGAAGTAGATGAAGTTTTCCCAGTAAAACGAGGTGTAGAACAAGGTCGTCGGCACGCCGAGGTCCAGGAAGGCCTGGTTGGCCTCAGCCTTGGCATCGAAATGCGGCACCTTGTACCGCTCTTGCAGGGTGGGCATCTGCTCACTGTCCAGGGGCACAAAGTCGCGCACATCTTCCAGCGTCGACCAGACGGCATGCCGAACCCCGGCCGCGGCGGCCGCGCTGGCCAGGTTTCGAGCCTGCTGTGTTTCTTTTACTGCGGAGAAGTGCTCCCAGAAGTTGGTGACGCAGTACGCCCCGTAAGCCCCATCAAAGGCGCGCTTGAGGCTCTCGACGTCATCCATATTGGCCTGCGCCAGTTCCACACCGCGCTGCGCGAGCGCCGTCGCCTTGTCTGAGTCCGGACTGCGGGTGACCCCCCGCACCTGGAATAGTCCGTCGGGATCATCGAGGATGGCCGACACCAGCCCGCCCCCCTGGGCTCCGGTGACGCCCACGACCACAATCGTTTTCTTTTCAGACATAGTAGATTTAATTCCAATCTTGAACGGGATTTGTCAGTGCCAATACTAACAACAGAAAAAGCAGAAAAGGTGCCTGGCGACTATTAAACAGCCGCGACAAAAAAACCGGCGGGCCTGGGCCCGCCGGCCTGCGTCAGTGGAACCAATGCCTATTCGATGCCGTGTTGGGCTTTGAATTCCTCAATAGAAATGGACCGCCGCAAAGTACGAACCATTGCCGCGTCAATCAAGTATTGCATCTGTTCCGACAATTCAAACTCGGACGTTGATGCTCTGCTATCAGCGCTTGCGGCAGGCGCCGGCTCGGGAATTGGTGTGGTATCAATGCTGCCCCCAACGACCCCATCTATCCAGCTTGCATAGGTGGATACGCGCGTGTCTCCCGCCATTTCACCCCACGAACTATCTAAACCACAAGTGAAGTCCGGCTTGTTTGCAAGGGTACCGTCGCAAAAATGGGTGAAACCGAAGGAATGCACGCCGGCAATCTTGCCGTCGATAAATCCGGGCCCGCCGGAATCACCCGGAGCGATGCCCACTTCCAGGCCACCATAATCCTTATGGTCAGAAATAAACGGACTCTGTGCCGTGGCGCACATTTCCCGGGCGGCAGCAGGTGAGTTGCAGAAGAAACCCCCGAACCACCACGACATAGCATTGTTTTTCTCGCGGTGGTTGTCGTAATCGTGCAGAAGCTGATCGAACAACGGGCCAAAGAATGGCTCAAGGGTCTGGTCGTAGGTATTGACTCCGGTACGGGCATAAAAAAAGT
>JBFIQI010000186.1:0-3841 GCA_041609715.1 Gammaproteobacteria bacterium | reverse complement strand
CTCCAGGTTGAAATACTCGGGCCCGGTACTCTTGGGCGGCGGCAGCGCAAAGTATGGATCGGACAACAACTGTTCAAGCAGCGGCTTGCAGACCTGGCCTTGCGCGGCCCAGCTGCCGTCGCTGTCGAAGCGCCCCTGATCGTGCCGGGCCGCATGCTGATCCAGCAGGCAGTTGGCAGGACCGGTGTCAAAGCCCGCGTCCGCGTTTGCTGGGTTCAGCACTGTTAGGTTGGCGATGCCACCCAGATTCAGCACGGCCCGGGTTTCGTTGGCGCTGGCAAACGCCGCACGGTGGAAAGCAGGTACCAGTGGTGCACCCTGACCACCCAGCGCCATGTCCCGGCGGCGAAAGTCCGCCACGGTAGTGATACCGGTCAGCGCCGCCACCTGGTTGGGATCGCCGATCTGCCAGGTAAAAGGTTCCTGCAAATCCGGTCTGTGGCGAATAGTCTGGCCATGCATGCCAATTGCTCTGATTTCCCCGGCTTGCAACCCGGCATCCCCGAGCAGGGCCAGCGCGGCATTGGCGAATGACCGGCCCAGCACCCTGTCGGTCTGACCCAGATCTTCCGGTATCAATTGCGCCGCCCTGGCCAGGGCGAGCACATGTTCACGCAGCGATTCCGGATATGGTGTGGTGTGGGCGTGCAGCACCCGTAAACGTTCGCCTGAAGTTTCCAGCAATGCCGCGTCAATGCCGTCGGCGCTGGTGCCCGAAATCAGGCCGATATACAGCTGGGTCACGGTGGTCCGAATCAATCGGCCCTGGCGGCCAGGCGGGTCTGGTTTACAAGGTCCAGCTGCGCCAGCAATGGCGATGCCTTGGTTACAAAATCCGCCCTGAAGGGGCTGGGCACTGGCTCTGCCTGGGGCAATGCGACCGTGCGCGGGTTGCGATGCACGCCATTGATCCGATATTCGTAGTGCAAATGCGATGCGGTGGCGGTGCCAGTGCGGCCAACGTAACCGATAACCTGTCCCTGTTTCACGCGTGTTCCGACACGCGGACTGGCAAAACGTGACATATGCGCATACAGGGTGGTGATGTTGCCGCCATGCTGCAGGATCACCGTCTTCCCGTAACCGCCCTTGGTGCCTCTGAAAACGATCCGACCGTCACCGGCGGCCCGGATGGGTGTGCCAGTGGGGGCCGCATAGTCGACGCCTTTATGAGCACGCACCCTTTTGTAAACCGGGTGCAGGCGTCTCGGATTGAAGCGCGAGCTGACCCGGGTAAAGTCCACCGGTGCGCGCAGAAACGCCTTGCGCACGTTGAGGCCGTCCGGCGTAAAGTAGTCGACCTCGCCGTTGGGGTCTTCATAGCGAATCGCCCGATAGGTGCGCTTGTCGTTAACGAACTCCGCGGCCAGGATCTCGCCATCGCGCAGGTATTCGCCGTTTTGCCAGACTTCTTCATAGATCACCGTGAAGGAGTCGCCGGTGCGGATGTCCAGCACGAAATCGATATCCCAGGCGAATATGCCAGCAAGATTCATGGTGAGTTGTTCGGTCATGCCGGCGTTGAGAGCAGCCATGAATAACGATGAATCGATTCGGGCCCGGGCATGGCGCGTCCTGATTTCCACCGGCATCGATATGAACTCGGCCTGAAAATCTTGTCCGTCCCGGGTGAACAGCACTTCCAGGGTTTCGGACAGTGGGCGGCGCAGGGACAGCACCTGGCCGCCATCGTGACGGATCCGCAGTGTATCGCCCGGGCGCAGCATGGCGAGATTCTTGCCGGCCTCTTTAAGTTTCATGATGCGCGCGAGATCGGCACGATTCAGCTGGTTTTTTGCGAACAGCCGATCCAGGGAATCGCCGCTTGCCACTTCCAGGATCAACTGGGTACCGGGCAGGGTTTCTTCGGGCACCGGCAGGACCGCGGGTTCATCGGCGGGCCGGCTGGCACCGGGCAGGGGCAATTCCCTGACCAGAGCGCTGGCCGCGGATTCTGAACCAGCATTGGCCGAGTCGGTTCGCAGACCCGCGTACAGGGCAACCAGAATCACCGGTAGCCCCACGCCGGCAAGAAACCAGACAACATGCCGGGATCGGGCGGGCGAAGCTTGAGGCTCTGGCTTATAATCGTGGCGCAATTGGCTGTTTCTTCTGGCCATTGATTTATTTTTGCGGAATTTACCCGCCTTTACCAGCACGAGGGCCTGCCGGGACCCTCCAGCAACAGGGGGTTGGCCCTTCGAAATGGCAGATATCGAACAGCAATTCGCCGAACTCGCCCGCGGTAGCGATGAAATTCTCGTGGCGCAGGAACTGCGCGACAAGCTGACGCGCGGCCAGCCGCTGCGCATCAAGGCCGGCTTTGACCCAACTGCGCCGGACCTGCACTTGGGGCATACCGTACTCATCAACAAAATGCGGCAGTTTCAGGACCTGGGGCACGACGTAATTTTTCTGATCGGCGATTTCACCGGCATGATTGGTGATCCCAGTGGCAAGAGTGCAACCCGCCCGCCGCTCTCATCCGAGGAGATCAAGGAAAACGCGCGTACCTACGAAGAGCAGATCTTCAAAATACTCGATCCCGACAAGACCGAGGTCAGTTTCAATTCAAACTGGATGGGGAAAATGTCTGCGGCGGATCTCATCAAGCTGGCTTCGAAGCACACGGTGGCGCGCATGCTGGAGCGCGACGATTTCAACAAACGCTTTAACGCCAACCAGCCCATTGCCATTCACGAGTTCCTGTACCCATTGGTGCAGGGCTACGACTCCGTGGCTCTGAAGGCAGACGTGGAGCTGGGCGGGACCGACCAGAAATTCAACTTGCTGGTCGGGCGACAGATGCAACAGGCCTACGGTCAGGAACCCCAGGTGGTGCTCACCATGCCGTTGCTGGAAGGCCTGGATGGGGTGCAGAAAATGTCAAAGTCGCTGGGCAACTATGTGGGCATCAGCGAACCCGCCGGGGAAATGTTTGGCAAGCTGATGTCGGTGTCCGATGATCTGATGTGGCGCTATTTCGAATTGCTCAGTTTCCGCAGTCTGGAGGAAATCGGGGACCTGCAGGGCCGGGTGGCCAGCGGCACCAATCCGAGGGATATAAAGTTTGAACTGGCCCGGGAGCTGGTGACGCGTTTCCACGGTAAGGCAGCTGCCCGCGATGCACAGGAAGAATTCATCGCGCGGTTTCAGAAAGGCGCGATGCCGGAGGATATGCCCGAGGTGGAGATTGCTGCGGACAATGGCCCCCTCGGTCTTGCCCAGGTCCTCAAGGGCGCATCGCTGACCAGCAGCACCTCGGAGGCTCTGCGCATGATCGGCCAGGGGGCGGTGCGCATCGACGGAGAGCGGGTCACCGACAAGGCGCTCGAGATCGAACCCGGCACCCGGGCTGTTTTTCAGGTTGGCAAGCGCCGATTCGCGCGAATTACAGTGGTCTGAAGGACTTTGCCGCCTGCCCCGGCACCCGGCCCGGCACCGGCGCCGCTGGGCAAAAAACCAGCAAGTGTTGACGCGGTCCAAGCGCTCCCTATAATGCGCGTCCCTTCGCCCCCCTGGGGCGGAGCAGAATCAGCCGGCTGGCGTGTTATCGGGCCGGCTCGGGAGTTGACCCGGCCACAGAGTCCGGTATACTTCTTCGGCTGCCTGGCCCTTGGCCAGGTTTTTGCGCTCTTTAACAACTGAATCAGGTAATTTGTGTGGGTGCTCGTGTTTGGATTTGCGGACGCAAATCTAAGGCGAGCATCTCAAGTCAATCGTTTGGATTGTGCTTGGGGTCTGCTCTGCAACTCAAAGCTTTATAGCTTTAAACTGAAGAGTTTGATCCTGGCTCAGATTGAACGCTGGCGGCATGCCTAACACATGCAAGTCGAACGGT
>JBFIQI010000185.1:0-3873 GCA_041609715.1 Gammaproteobacteria bacterium | reverse complement strand
TTTCCAGGAAACAGCTTCTTATGCTCGAAATTGATGTTGATGGGATACGCAAAGGTTTTACCGTTGAAGAACGCACCGACCGCCACTTCCACGCCGGTCACGCGCCTTTGCATCTGAAACACCTTGACCCGATCAGCGTACACGTTCTTATAAGCGTTCAAGACATGCGCTACATCCCGCCCGTCGTTCTCCTCGCCAACGAACAGCAGGCGCTTGATGTTCTGCGCTTCGCCACTGGGCTTGATTACGTATCGTGCAGGGTTGGCTTCGACAAACCGGATTGCATCGTCAAATGATGTGAATTCCTGAAAGGGAATTATCGGTATTCCGAGCCTCTTCAGCTCTTGCTGCCCGAAGGAACGGTCGTCCTCCAGCCGGTCCGTATAGGCCGTACCGCCCACTGCCGGTTTGCCGAGCTTGCGGACACGCTCCGCCATTTCACCATGGCCGAGCACATCGTCGAACACAACCACATCTGCCCAGCCCAGCTCGGCCTCCCAATCATCCACCTTGGGTACAAAGCCATCGCCAATCGTCCGGCTTCCTTCGCCCTGAATATAGTACTTTACTGCGTGGCCCTCCTTTACAACCTGCCAGGCAGTATCGGTTATCAATGCATCGTAGGAAACAAACAGAAAGTTCTTTTTGTCCATGCGCCCTTCTCCATGACGGATTGCCGATTACAGGCCACCCTGCTCGAGACATCCGTAAAAAAGGAAACAGAATTCGAGATGCTCAGACGATTCCGGAATTGCCTCGAGTGATTCGAGGCAGGGACTCAGTTGAGGGCTTTTCTGAGCTCGTCGCGGCGGATTTCTTCCTTGCCTATATGGTCGATCCACTGCCTGGCCGTTCGCTCGTTGGCCTCATAGTTGGTCGCGGCACGAAATGCCGAACGAGCCTGGTCCAGCCGGTCGAGTTCGTACAGGGACATCCCCAGCATGATCTGGGCATCCCCAGGCCGCCGGACACCCCCTTTGTTGATTGCCGAGCGCAAGGCTTCCGCCGCCTCGGCGTGACGATCAAGGTTCAGGTAGGACTGACCGAGACGCACATAGAGTTCCCCGTCATCCGAAATCTGGGCCGCCCGTCGTAATGGCGGTATTGCTTTTTCATCTTCACCGGCCATTTGCCAGGCCTGGGAAAGCAGGCGCAAATTAGTCAGCGTTGAATCCACCTGATTTGCATCCACCGCTTCCTGCAACAGCTTGGCGCCGCGATACGGCACGCCGTTAGCTACATAAAGCTGCGCAAGGTTCAGCACCTCGCGCCCCTGGGTAAGCATGCCCTGGTAATGAGCAAGCTCCAGCGCCGCAAGTTGCTTGGCATCGTCATTCAGTTCGTGATAGGTCGCCGAAAGCTGCGTGTAGTAGATCTTTTTCGGGAACAGCCGGATGAGTTCCTTTAAAACCTGTTCGGATTTCGCAAAATCTTCAAGCTCGTAGTAAAACAGACGCTGGAGCAGCAGCCAGTTCTCTTTGACCTGCTTGCCCTGCTGTTGCGCAATCCGCATTGCGGTCTCGATATTCGGCAGCGCCTTGCGATAGTCCTTTAACTGGTAATAGGCCTGCGCAACAATTACGTACGGCTCAGGCCCCGGGTTATTGGCGACGCGAAACCATCGCTCCATCAGGCTTATGCTTTTTCTGTAATCCTCGTCCTGAAAATAAAGCTGCGCCAGGCTGTAAAGCGTCCCGTTTTCCATCGCCTCTGGAAGATCGGGCTGTGCCAGCACGTTTTCATAAGCACGAATCGCATCTTTATAGCGATCCTGCGAGTAATAAATAAAAGCGTAGAAGTTATACATCTGCGCTTTTTCATAGCTGTTCAGGCTGTCGTCACGACTCAGGCTATTAAGTGTATTCAACGCGTCTGCATAATTGTCGGCCTCAGCCGCTACCTGTGCTTCGCTGAGCTTCTTGTAGATTTTCTCCCGCATAGCGGGCGTCTTGCGGGTCTTGCGTTCCTGTTGCTCGGGCTCCTGCGCGCCCGCGGTGCCGACAATATCCACACCGCCGAACATTACAAGCAGCCCAAGAATTGCGCCTAAAAAGCGTTGCGACCAATGCATCCTAGTTCCCCCGGCCATTCTCATCGCTTTGAATTATCCGACGCCAACACTAACCCTCGATCCTGAATGTGATCTTGTTTTGCACCCCGGCCACTTCGACCGGCTCGCCGTCTACCACTTTTGGCTTGTACTTGAACTTGAGCACCGCCTCAAGGGCAGCTTTCTCTAGCAGGCTGCTCGTCGATTCCACCACAAATGGATCACGGACCGTACCCTGCCGGGTTACTGTGAACTCTACAATGACGTGACCCTCAATTCCCCGCTGCAGGGCTCGCCTCGGGTAAACGGGTGATACCTTTACGATGGGCAGGTAGTCACCGTCGCTGACCGCCAGTCCAAAGCTGCTGGAAATATCCATATCGGCACTGACCGGTACCTGTGCAACAGATATCGCGTCCGCGGACGGATCAATGTTGTCATTCTGCGGCTTTGGCGCGTCCGGCGGAGGCTGCTGCGGTTGCGGCGGTTTCTCTGGCTTGCGTTCTTTCCTCTGAAGCGTTTCCTCCGGTTTCACCCGGACAAAGTCCACGATGTGACCAGCTTCCAGATTCGTAACAGCATCGCGACCCGTGGCAATCAGAACCTGCATCAGCCCGAGCAAGCCCCAGGTAATGGCGACTCCCAAGACAACTGAAATCCCGATTCGACTAACCATGCGTGCCTCTCTGCCTCAGTTCTGGGCGGCAATCGAAACGTTATAGACACCCGCCTGCCGGGCCGCGTCCATCACCGCAATCAGCGTCTCCGTTATTGCCTTCTTATCCGCCTGGATCACGACTGACCCCTGCGGATTCTCGGCATGCAGACGCTCGATATTTGCACGCACTGCGCGCTGATCGACCTTGCGACGGTCGATCCAGATATCTCCATTAGCGCCGATGGCGATCAGAATGTTTGCCTTGTCTTTCGGCACGGCGGTCTGTGCATCCGGCCTGTTCACGTCAATGCCGGTTTCCTTAACGAACGATGCCGTAACGATAAAGAAGATGAGCATGATAAACACCACGTCCAGCATGGGCGTCATGTTAATCTCGCTTTCTTCTTCTTCCTGGCCAATGGCCTGAAATGGTCGACGCATAATTGCAGTCCTCAGTGGTCCATCGTCAAGTGATCTTGAAGTAACTCTCTTTCACGCTCCGCCGTACGGTTCAGCCAGGTAGATGCGAATACACCGGACAAGGCGCCCACCATTCCCGCCATAGTCGGGATCGTGGCCTTGGACACACCGGCCGCCATTGACCGGGCATTTCCCGTGCCGGAAATCGCCATCACGTCGAACACGGCTATCATCCCGGTGACCGTGCCCAGCAGGCCAAGAAGCGGGCACAGGGCCACAAGCGTCTTGATCATAGGGAGAGTCGAACTGGCGCTCATGTTCACGCGTGAGATCATTGCTTCTCGAATCTGGTGAGCATCCCAGGACTTGCGTTCCTTGCGTGCCTCCCAGGACTGCAGAACATTGTCGGTCAGCCTCTTGTGCGTGGTACGAAAGTAAATGAAACGCTCAAGAATCAGGACCCACATTACAAACATGAGCAGGGCCAGCCAGGTCAGCACTTCGCCCCCCAGCGTCATGAAATCGAGCGTTGCGTTATACCAGTCTATCAGCCGATACATTTCTCAATCCTGTGCAGGCTCAGGCCCCGCCATGCTTCTCTTCGTGCTCCGCAATGATGCCGGCGCTCTGCTCCTGGAGAACATGCACAATCCGGCTGCTTCGACCCGCGACAAGGGTATGCAGCAGCACCATCGGAATCGCGACTACAAGCCCCAAAACCGTGGTAACCAGCGCCTGCGAAATG
>JBFIQI010000184.1:0-3912 GCA_041609715.1 Gammaproteobacteria bacterium | reverse complement strand
CCCATTTAATGGTTTCCATTAGCCCTGGGCAGCCTTTGTGAAATTCGGTGCGTATCCTTTTCAGAACCGGCCGGGCGAACGGCTCGGCCTCATCGATGTAGACATCGATTCGCTTATCTTTCTCGCCCATCAGTCAATTTTTCTTTTTGCGCGCGGGTTTCAATGTGTCGGCAAGCTCGATCAGCCACTCGCGCAGCGAATGCTCCGGCCGTGGATCATAGCCGCAGCCGAATTCCTCGAACACCAGTTCATCCAGTGCGGTGTCATCTTTCGTGGCCTTGAGCATTGCCTTCAGCTGGACATGAACCTGCTGCACGCGTTCTTTACTTGCCACCACCTTGAATTTGTCAACAAGCTCCGGCCAGCTGCGCGCTTCCAGGTCCCAGTCCTGGTGAAACCAGTTGCCTATAAACCTGTCCAGTGCTTCGTAATCTTCCGTCGACATGACCGTCTCGATGTGGAGTATCTCAATGCCGCCATTGAGCGGAAGATACCACCGGGGCGGAGATTCGCAAATGCCTGTGGCTGGAACCGCTCACTGCTCAACGCGTATGGCGATAGTTGTGCCACAGTATCCGTGCCGCAACGCTGCGCCATGGACGCCAGTCCCGCGCCAGTTCTTCGCTTTCGGCCTTATTGGGGCGGGTCGCCAGCGCCAGTGCATGGGCCTGCGCCAATTCGAGCGCGAGGTCCCCGACCGGCCAGATATCAGGGCGCCCCATGGCCAGCATGAGATAAATATCCGCAGTCCAGCGGCCGATGCCCGGTTGTCGCATGAGGATCTCGCGGCACCGCTCGTCTGAGTGCCTGTGCAATGCAGAGAGCCGCAGCTCGCCGCGCGTAATGACCTTTGCAAGGTTGTGGCAATAGCGCGCCTTCTGTCTCGACAGCCCCGCGTCCTGCAGTTTCTTTTCCGTCAGGCAGGCGACATTTTTTGCCCGCATGCCGCTGGTAAGTCGGCGCAGTTTGTTGAAGACCGCGCGACCGGAGGCCAGTGAAACCTGCTGCTCCAGGATAATCTGCACGAGCGTTGCAAATCCGGTCGGGCGAAGGTGCAAGGCAGGCGCCCCGAACTCACGGACTATCTTCCCAAGGCGCGGATCGCGGCGCGCAAGATGCCGTACGGCCCGGGCATGATTCTCGTGATTGAGCCGTATTCCTGTCGGGTGACCGGTGCCTGCCTTCAAGGCGACTCCTTCCACAGCAGGTAGGCAATGGTGCCCGGCAGCAGCACGCCGATGACGCTTGACCACATCGGCGCGACCCATCCGTCGATAGTTACCTGCCAGCCCATCAGCAGTCGCAGCAGGTGCGCGACAGCAACCAGGCTGAACACAACAATGCCAAGCAATGTGCCGATCTTCACCTCGATGTCTCCTTCCGGCGCGCAAGACAAGACTGCGCCAGGCCGGATCATTTCGGGATGCGTTTCATAAAGCATAGCCGCAGGCGAGATAATCTGCCGTCTCTGTCCGGCCCTTATCCCGGTTTGCGTCCGACAACCCCGAGCATCGGCGGTGCAAAAAAGAAACTGCCCGGGTCCTGCTCATGAGCCAGCCAGTCATCTTCGAACGCCTGTAGCTCGAACGGGCTTAAGTAGCCTTTCTCTACCATCTGCGGCAGGTAGCTCTTCTGAAACCGGCGGACCCACTGCCACACCGGCTGACCCGGTCTGGCCACTTCGCAAAGGGCTTTCGTGTGGGCGACTTCAAGCCCTGCCCTGCGCATCAGGGCAGGCACGTCGCCCGCCACATCCAGGTTGCCGCCTGCACCGGAAAAGCTCTCATAAACCCTGTGAAATACATGCCGAAATTCGCTGCTGGAGGGGAACAGCCGGATTGCGAGATAGTGAAAATAGTCCATCACCACCAGTCGCCCGCCGGGCAGCAACACGCTTGCGGCCTGTTCGATGACTCGCCCAGGGTCCGGCAGGAAGCACAACAACCAGCGTATAAAAACGCCGTGGGCGCTGGCTGCAGGGAGGGCCCGCTCGCTGGCATCCCCGAGCTGTGTTTCCAGGTTGGTAACCGAACGCTCCTCGCGCCAGTGATCGATGAGCGCCAGGAATTTCTCGGAGTTGTCCACGGCCGTAACCTTCCCGGTCGGCCCCACGCGCTCGGCGAGTTCGAAACTCGTGAAACCCGGCCCGCAGCCCAGGTCCACCAGCCGCTGGCCAGGCCCGAATTCAGCGAGGTCCCAGAGCCGCGTCGTGGTGTCTCGCCACACTTCATGCTGGTGGGCCAGTCGATCAAGCTCGGCATCGCCAGTGCCGAGGATGTAGGGCTGTGCATCCATCTCCGCTCGCCTTCCAGACAGCGGCGTTCAGCTTAGCGGATTTGCGGTGAGCTTATAAGCTCAGGACTTGATAGCACGGATGCGCAGGGTCGCGAGTCGCTGTGTATCGTCGAGGTCGTCAGTCTTCCAGGTGAAGCAGGGCGGGCTTCTGCGCAACATGGGCCAGCTGTTGTCCTGAATGACCTCCTGCAGGAACTGCAGGTTCTTCTCTACCGACTCCAGATACGGATTCTCGCCATCGAAAACCGCCTCGAAGTAGTTGTAGGCTTTGTCGAAGGCCCCATCGAGCCTGTCCCGTGAGGTCAACCTGAAAAACTCGGGCGTTTGCTTCAGAAGATCCTCACCAGACTCGTAGAGCATGCGCACTTCGCCGGTGTCTTCTTCAGTTCTCATGGCCAGGCCGCCGAGCACGAACTCGGGGAACAGCCGGTCCCGGCATTTCTCGAGGTAACAGCGATCAGCCATCTGCGCCACGAGATCGGCGGTACCGATGAGATGACCGACTTTCCTGTATAGCGGGTCGTCGACTTCGATGGTCTCCGGAGATCTTTCCATTCCGGTAAAGTGAACAATCTTTGCTCCGATTTCCGCAACGTGGCCAAGGCCAACCTTCGGCAGGTAATCTGCCAGGTAGTCGGCGCTGCGCGACACATGGTGCAGGGTCAGCTCGGAACCATTTTTGAGGTCTTTTTCGTCTTCACGACGTATGTAACCCGCATCATGAAATAGGGCAACGATCTGCCCGACTGTGGCGCGCTCCAGCCCGAGCCGGTCTTTGACCGGTACGGTCTTTTCGTAGCCAACGATCAGCCGGGCCGTGGCAAGGCTCATGTCCAGTGAATGCTGCATATCGTGGTAGACGGTTTCACAGCCGTGGAAGCCTTCCAGTCGCCCACGAAACAATTTTGCGAAATCGTCGAACACATTGCGGATGCGCGAAAGGTCCTGATCGGGAAAGACTTCGACAAACAACTCGAGCACCGCATCACGCACGGCATTCGGTGAACTCACCTGAACCGTGTTCGTGACGTCGTAGTCGCTGCGTCTTTCGCGCATTGCTGCCCCTAACCAGTTATCGCCCCGCAACATCCCTGGCAGGCATTGCTCAAGTCTAAGAACTAATTGAATATTTTACCAGTAACTATTGTATTTATTAGGGTTATGGTAAATGTACAGCATTGTTCTACGGCGCTTTAAGCGCAAATTCGGCGACCACAGGGGCATGATCTGAGGGGCGCTCGGCCTTGCGGGGCTCCCGATCTATGTAGCTGGCGGTGCAACATCCGGCGATTTTCTTGCTCGCCAATATCAGGTCAATGCGCAAACCACGGTTCCTTCGGAACGCGGCCATGCGGTAATCCCACCAGCTGTAGAGACCAGGTTCCTGCTCAAACAGCCGGAAGCTGTCGCTGAATCCAAGCTCAGTCAGTCGACAGAGCGCCGCTCGCTCAGGTGCGCTGCAATGGATTTTCCCTTCCCATTCCCGCGGGTCATGCACATCGGCGTCGGCTGGCGCGACGTTGAAATCACCCATGACCAGTACTTTGTCTTGTGTCGAGAGCGCCGCTTTCAGCGTGTCCCGCAGGCAGGAGAGCCAATTCAACTTGTACTCGAACT
>JBFIQI010000183.1:0-3920 GCA_041609715.1 Gammaproteobacteria bacterium | reverse complement strand
CGCCCGCGGGCGCCTTTTTTTGAGACTGCTCAGTGGTGTCGAGCAGCGGATATCACGTTGGGGAGGGTGTTCAGCCGGTGCAGGATGCGGCTCAGCTCTTCCACGCTGTGGATGTCCAGGGTCAAAGCCAGGTCTGCGCTGTTAACCGTTTTATCCGTGCGGATATTCAGCGCAGCAATATTGATTTTTTCGGTAGCCAGCAGAGCAGTGATGTCCTTGAGCAGTTCTGGCCGGTCGTAGGCGCTGACGTCTACGTCCACCGGGTAGGTGCGTGACTTTTCGCCGCTCCAGCTGACGGCGATGACGCGGTCTTCATGTTTGTCCTGCAGGTTGAGCAGATTCTTGCAGTCGCTGCGGTGGATGCTTACGCCGCGACCAAGGGTTATGTAGCCGCTGATGGGATCAGGCGGAACCGGCTTGCAGCATTTTGAAATCTGGCTCATGAGATCGCCTACGCCTTCTACCCGCACGGTTCCGGAATCTTCACGCTCGCGGGCTTTGCCCTTGCGCGCCTTGACCAGTGGCCGCTCGGGGAGTTCAGGCGCCTGGATGCGCTCCACGGCGCGGGCGATGTCGGTGACCGTCGCATCACCGGCGCCCAGCGCGACGAATAGTTCCGCCGGGGTGCTGAAGCTCATGGCCTTGCAAATAGCGTTGACATGGGGAGCATCGACGCCCAGTCGGTGCAGTTCCTTCTCCAGCACCTGCCGGCCCTGTTCCAGCTGGTGTTCCTTGTCCTGGCGCCGGAACCACTGCCGAACTTTGGACATGGCCCGGGTCGAAGCCAGGTAGCCCAGCTGGGGAATCAGCCAGTCGCGACTGGGTTTGGCGTTTTTGGCAGTGATGATCTCCACTTGCTCGCCATTGCTGAGCTTGTAAGTCAGCGCGACCATCTTGCCATTGACCTTGGCTCCCCGGCAGCGGTGACCGAGATCTGTGTGGATGTGGTAGGCGAAATCCAGTGGCGTCGCGCCTTGCGGCAGGTCCATAACATCGCCGCCCGGCGACAGCGCATAGACGCGGTCCTCGAAGACCTCGGATTTGAATCGTTCAATGAAGCTGTCAACTTCGTCCGCGCCTTCGGACGGTTCGAGGATTTTCCGCAGCCAGTTGATTTTTTGCTGGAATGCCTGGTCCTGACCACCGCCCTCCTTGTAGCGCCAGTGTGCCGCGACACCCAGCTCGGCATGGTCGTGCATTTCGTAGGTGCGGATCTGAATCTCCAGCGCTTTGCCGTCGTCGCCGATCACGGCAGTATGCAGCGAGCGATACAGGTTGTCTTTGGGCGTGGCAATGTAGTCGTCGAATTCCCCGGGGATATACGGCCAGCTGCCGTGCACGATACCCAGCACTGCGTAGCAGTCGGCTACCGTGTCAACCAGCACGCGGACAGCGCGAATATCGAAAACCTGATCGAGACTCACGTTCTTGCGCTGCATCTTTTTATAGATGCTGTAAATATGCTTGGGTCGCCCCTGCACCTCGGCACGGATGCCGCCCTCATCCAGCTTGGCCCGCAGGTCGTCGATTACGGCCGTGATGAAATGTTCCCGCTGCTGGCGCCGCTCGGCCAGTTGCCGGGCAATATCCATGTAAGTGTCCGGCTCCAGGAAACGGAATGCGAGGTCTTCCAGTTCCCACTTGATGTGCCAGATGCCGAGGCGATTGGCCAGGGGCGCATAAATTTCCCGGGTCTCCAGTGCCGCGAGACGTTTCTCGGCTTCGGGGGCTTCCTTGGACGCACGCAGTCGATGCAACTGATCGGCAAGTCGCACCAGCACCAGCCGCACATCATCAACGATCGCCAGTAACATTTTGCGCAGCGCTTCAGCCTGCTGGGCACCCAGGCCGCTTTCTGGCCGCCACTGAGCCGGGAATCCGAACCGGCCCAGAGAAATGAGTTGGCGGCACAGGGCCAGAATGTCGTTGCCGAATTCCTCCGCGATTTCATCCTCGCTGATCAGCTCGGTTTCCAGCAGCGGGTAGATCAGTGCGCCCACCACGATTTCCTCGTCGGCGTCGAGGTCGGCGACGATTTCCGAAACAGCGATGCCACGCTCGACAGCGGCCCGGGCCCGGGCTTTGGGATCTGCATCACCGACTCGGTGCGCCACCATATGGGCCCTGGTTACCAGGGAGGTTGCCGCGGCGGCAGCAGCCGATTCTCCGGCGCGGAGTTCGGACGCTTGATTGCTGGTTTCAGAACTTACGCGTTCTTTGGCAGTCATGCTCAGGGTGAGAAGGGGACTAAATACCGTTATCATACGCGGGATTTACAGCCCGCGTCAGGGCGAGGATAGCCGAGGACGATGCGATGAATAAAATTTGGGTACTCCTGGCCGGCTTGTTGAGCGCCGGCGGCGCCATGGCGGATTCACTGGACCTTAATCTCAACAGTGATGCGGCGCGGCTGACTTTTAGCTGGGAAGCGCGGGACGGCAAGCTGGATTTTGATGCGGGCTGGCTTCACCACCAGGATACCGGTGATGTGGCGCATCTCGGGCTGCACCTGGTGGACTTTGCGGCCAGTGGCCCGGCCGCGCCCGAGGTGGGTATTGGCGGCAAGTTGTTCTATGTGGATGGCGAAACCAGTCCCGACACTTCCCAGGGCGGCGCTTTGGGTATAGGTGGATTCTTTCATTACAAGTTCCCGGAGGCGGATCGCTTCGGTATTCTCGGGTCACTGTACTTCGCTCCGGATGTGGTGGCTTTCGGTGACCTGGAAGGTTACACGGAAGTGAGCATTGGTCTGAGCTACGACGTATTGCGGGACGCGGACATTTATCTCGGTGCGCGCTACGTGAAAGCCGAGTTCGAAAACAAACCCGACCTGACCATAGATACCGGCCTGCATCTCGGGCTGCGTCTGAAATTTTAAAGACCGCGAGATCCAGATGGCAGGCCACAGTAAATGGGCAAACATCCAGCACCGCAAAGGGCGCCAGGATGAGAAGCGCGGCAAAATTTTCACCAAGCTGGTGAAAGAAATTACCGTGGCAGCGCGCATCGGTGGCGGCGATCCGGCGGCCAATCCACGCCTGCGGCTGGCTATCGATAAGGCCAAGGCGCAGAGTCTGCCCAAGGACAACATCGACAGGGCGATCCAGCGCGGAACCGGCGAGCTGGAAGGCGTGGACTACGAAGAGATTCGCTATGAAGGCTATGGCCCGGCAGGCGTTGCCATCATGGTGGATTGCATGACCGATAATCGAAATCGGACGGTGGCGGAGGTACGGCACGCGTTCTCCAAATATAACGGCAATCTGGGCGCGGACGGCTCGGTCGCCTACCTTTTTAACCATGTCGGACTTGTCAGCTTTGCACCGGGTGCCAGCGAAGACAAAGTCATGGAAGCGGCTTTGGAGGCAGACGCCCGGGACGTGATCAGAAATGATGACGATTCCATCGACGTGTTTTGCGATCCGCAGGCCGTGGAAGCGTTACAACAGACCCTGCGCCTAGCCGGACTGGATCCTGACAGTGCCGAGGCGACTTTTTATCCAACCACCAATGCCAGCGTCGAAGGCAAAGATGCCGAGACGACCATCAAGCTGCTGGAAGCACTGGAAGATCTTGATGACGTGCAAAATGTCTACAGTAATGCGGATTTTCCCGACGATGTGCTGGAGCGCATGTCGGCCTAGGCTGGTAAACCCATGGCTGCAGATCACAAGGCAATCACAATTCTCGGCATCGACCCGGGCTCCCGCAATACGGGCTTTGGCGTAATCACCGCCCGGGGCGATCAGTTGCAGATTGTGGAGGCTGGCACCATCCGTCTTGGCGCTGGCGAATTTCAGGGCCGCCTTAAGGTCATTTTCCGTGACGTCGGAGAACTGGTAAGCAGGCATGACCCCCAGGAGATAGCCATCGAGCGGGTATTCGTGCACCGTAACGCAGACAGTGCCCTCAAGCTTGGG
>JBFIQI010000182.1:0-3966 GCA_041609715.1 Gammaproteobacteria bacterium | reverse complement strand
GTCTTCACGTGCCTCGTACACCGCCCTGACACGGGCGTACAGCTGTTCATTCTGGTTAATCCTGGAGAAAAACTCCGAGAGCTTCGGCGCCATTTCCTGCTGGATTTCCCGAAACTCCGGCGAGGACAGATTGGCCCGCCAGATTCCGTAGTAGGTGAAAACCCTGTCAAGGTCCTGGCCCGCTTTCTCCATGGCGACTATCGTATTCTCGAACGTAGCGGGCTGGGGATTCCCGGCGATGGCGTCAAGCTCGCTGAGCTGAGCCTGCATGCCATATTCCAGTGCGGGCTTCAGTACCGCGAGATCCATTTTGTCGAAGGCCGGCACCCCGCCATAGGGCCCCGACCACTCTGCCAGCAGGGCATTGTCCGGCCGCGCAACCGACCGCTCCTCGGCGGCGTCCTTTTCATGCGCGCCAGGAGTCCGCTCGGCGCAGGCGCTTACAAAGCAAAGAGTGCTCAGAATTACAAGGTGTCCGATTCGCATGCTGGTCTTCCTCCTGGAGGTGCCGGACCCGACAGGGCCCGGCAGTGTTGTGCGCGGCATTCTACGGGTATCGGCAGGTGCCTTCAAAGTGCGAGGGCCTGCGGCCAACCCAAAACGCAGGGTTTGCTGGTTTTTGCCCGGTCTGTATTGGGTAAATCCAGCGGATGGCGTTGCCGACAGCTCATGCTTGAAGAACGGATTCAGAATTCATCAATGGCAAGCAACGGCGGAGGGCCGTTGGCGCAGATCAGGAGTCGTCAGGCGGTAAGCTGACTCAACTGCTCCTTGATTTTTTCGACGACGTCGGACTCGCTAAGGTGGCTCTTGTGTACAACGTCGCTGACCCTGCTGTTCAGCGCGCTGGTTTCTTCGGCAGTCAGCTCCTTGCCGGTGATAATCACCACTGGAATGTCTTTCCATTCCTGCTGTGAATGGATAATGTCGAGCAGCTCAAACCCGTCCATTTCGGGCATCAGCAGGTCCAGCAGGATCATGGCCGGCCGCTCTTTCCTCAGCAACTCGAGCGCCTCTCTGCCGTTCGCCGCCTCCGCCACCTGCAGGCCCTCGGCAGCCAGCTGCTCGCGCAGCAGTCTGGTGACATCGCGGTCGTCCTCGATGATCATGACTTTGCCGCCCGCATCCGGCCCCCTGAACTTTCTCAAGATGCGGGTCATGCGTGAGCGGTCAATGGGCTTGGTAAGGTACTCGGTGGCGCCCAGCGCAAAGCCCATCTTCTGATCGTCCACGATCGTCTGCATCACCACCGGGATATCGGCCAGATCTTCGTCAGACTTGAGTTTTGAAAGGACCATCCAGCCGTCCATATCAGGCATGAGGACATCGAGCGTAATGGCGACCGGTCTGCGTTCACGCGCCAGCCGCAGGCCTTCCTCACCGCCGGCCGCTGTGATCACGTCAAAACCCTCTTTGCGCAGCATCTTCTGCATGATGTCCCGGATTGCGGCATCGTCATCTATGACCAGGACAACCGGCTGGCCGGTGGGTGCGCCTTGTGAATCTGTATCTGCGGTCTGCGCTTGCCTGCCGGGCTCTTCGGCAGCATTTTCATGTACCACGGCCGGAATCCGGATGGTGAAGGTCGAACCCTCGCCCGGCTTGCTCTGGACGAGGATGTCGCCGCCCATCATCTGGCAGAAATGCCGGCTGATCGTCAGCCCAAGGCCGGTGCCGCCAAACTTCCGGGTTGTGGATGCATCCGCCTGTGTGAAGGGCTGAAACAGCCTGGTCATCTGCTCTTCGGTCATCCCGATCCCGGAGTCGCTTACGGCGAACGTAAGCCAGTCGCCGCTGTCTTCGACGTGCCGGTTGACAGCCAGGCGGATATTTCCGTTTTCGGTGAACTTGCTGGCATTGCTCAGCAGATTCAGGAGTGCCTGGCGCAGTTTGGTGCGGTCCACATGCATCTTGCCGAGCGAGTCATCGCGCTCGACCTCGAACTTGTTGTTGTTATTTGCGACCAGCGGCTTGACGGTGCTGACGACACCATCCACCATCCGCACGACATCGCCGGTTTCCAGGAACAGTTCCATCTTGTTGGCCTCGATCTTGGAAAGGTCGAGAATGCCATTGATGAGTTCGAGAAGATGGCGTCCCGCCACCTGAATCTTTCTGAGGTCGGGAATGAAATCCGTGAGCCCTTCGTCTTCGGCCTCTTCTTCGAGCATTTCACTGTAGCCAATGACGGCGTTCATCGGCGTGCGCAGTTCATGGCTCATGTTAGCGAGGAACTGGCTCTTGGTCTCGTTGGCCTTCTGGGCCTCGGCCCGCGCAAGCTGCGCTTCTTCGTAAAGGCGCGCATTGCGGATCGCTGCAGCGAGGCGTGAGACGTACTGCTCGATGGTCTGGATGGCACCCTTGCTCAGATCAAAGGGCTGCTTCGAATTTCCAAACGAGATCGTGCCGATTACCTGGTCCTGAACGATCAGTGGTAACACGAGGGTGGATACGGACGGCGCGGCCTCATAAATAGCACGGTCGGAAGGGGACATCTGCTCTACACTGGATTTCAGGATCTCGGGCACATACATTGGTTCGCGCTTTGCTATGCACGCGGCGAATACACTGTTGGCTTCCGCCAATGGCACGGTGAGATCCTCGAATTTCTCAGGCGCAATAGCCGCTGCCCCCACTTCCCGATCAACGACCAATGCCCCGCGTTCGTGATCGACGATACCGATCCCCATGAGGTCAAACTCAAAAATGTTCTGTAGTCCCTGCAGCACCGCATCCACCACCTCGTCAAGATGCGGCGACGAATTAACTTTGTGAGTGAAGTCGCTCATCGATCCCAGCATTTCTGTCTGCTTGAGTACCTGCCGGTTCTTGTCCCTGAGTTCGTGTTTCGTGGCGATAACCTCCCTGGTCGTAACATTCACGCTGTAGGCCATCACGATCACGAACCCGGTTACGATCGCGTAGCACAGTATGGTGGCCAGGGTACTGATCGGGGCATAGGGATCGAAACCGGACACCAGGGCGCCCAGCAGCGAACCGAGTGGCAGCATCCAGATTGCCCGGAAGAACAGTTTCCAGCCGCCCATCACTATCAGCGTGGCGACGGACAGCAAGAGAAACACCGACGCGGGCAGCAACCGGTAGGCGACCAGCCCCATGTCGATGCCGACAAGGAACCCATCGAAGTACAGAAACCTGAAGCCCATGACGCGGGAGTCTGTGGACCTGCGTGAGATATAGTATGCAATGTGCGGATAAAGCAGGTTGACGATGAACGCGATCGCCGTTATCGGCCGTGCCTCCGGCGGCATGACCGCTAGCATCATGAACGGAACAAGAGTGTAGACGACTACCCGCGGCGCGTAGGTTTTGGTGACGACAGGGTGAATTCGCTTTTCTTGCTGCGTCTCGCTGGCCGCCTTTGCAGTCATTCGGATTGCGAAACGCCGGCGCTGGCCGCCGGCTCAGCAATCGCCCCGTTCAACAGTTTTTCCATCTTTTGCAGCAGGCGCGGCAACTCGACGGGCTTCGTGTCGTATTCGTCGCAGCCGGCTTCCAGGGTCTTCTCCCGGTCCCCCACCATAGCGTGCGCGGTCAGCGCGATGATTGGAATGTGACTGAGTTGCGAGGCCTTCAGTGCCCGGGCACAGGCATAGCCGTCCTTGCCAGGCAGGCTGATGTCCATAAGGATCAGGTCGGGTTCATCATCATGCGCCATCCTGAGTCCGCGCTCACCATCCGCAGCTACGATGACTTCAAAACCTTTTTTCTGCAGACGCCGCGACAACATGTCCCGGTTCATTTCATTGTCTTCGATCAGGAGGATCTTGCTCATTGCTGCCCCTTTTATTATTCCATTTCCCGCTCTTACGGTGCCAGCGACCGGAATTGCACAAGTATAGTCCAGTAAGGCGTGCGGTTCAGGCGGCCAGCGTTATTCGTCGTCCACATGGCGGCCCACCGGACCTTGTGCCACAATCAGGTGGGCCATAAGTATAATTAATC
>JBFIQI010000181.1:0-3975 GCA_041609715.1 Gammaproteobacteria bacterium | reverse complement strand
GTGGCCTCCATGCGGCGCCAGGTGGAAATGTTACGCAGCGCCATCGAGGTTCCCCAGGAGCTCATCGATGTGCTGTCGGTGGGCACCATCGCTGTTTATTCCGGGCATATGATCGACCATCCCGCGGCCGATGGCACGGTGCAACGAGTAATGCGATTCCCGCCCGATGCGAGGCTGGAACGGCTGGTAACAGAACAGATCGATGCCCTGATCGATGAACTGGATATCCGCGAGGCGTTTGGTTCGGCGGCCTGCGGTGCCGATTTGTTGTTTGCCGAGCGATTGCTGGCCAGGGGTCATCGCGCGCAGATCGTGCTGCCCTTTGCGCTGGAAGATTTTTTCCGCAGCAGTGTGGACTTTGGTCAAAGTGACGACTACTGGCAAAGCTGGCGGGCGCGCTGCCAGCGGGTGCTGGAGCATGCCCATACCGAGGTGCACTTCGCCACCACCGAGCGCAACCCCGGCGGCGATCTTATGTTCGCGTTTGTCAACCAGATCTGCCAGGGGCTGGCTTTACAGCGCGCAAAAGTGCTCAACACCACGCCATGGGCGACGGTACTTGTGGAAGCGTCGGGCGAGCAAGCGGTGGGCGGTGCTTGCGATTTTCTGAGCCATTGGAAAAACAAGGGCGAGACGCTCGCTGCCCGGGTGCGCATCATCGACCTGGGAGCATTGCGCCAGCAGTCTGAATCCGCCCCGGCTGATGCTCATTCCGGGGCTAACTCGCCCGCGCCCGGACAACAGCATGGCCAGGGTGAGGGGCAGGGACCGACGGGCCTGTTTGGCACCGATGAAATGATGTTGCGATCCATGCTGTTCGCGGACGTCAGCGGCTTCAGCGCGCTGCGCGAGGATCAGGCCAAGATATTTTTTATCCACTTTCTCGACAAGGTGGCGCAGCTGGTGAGTGAAACCAGTGACCGGCCGGTTTTCCAGAATACCTGGGGAGACGGACTGTTCTTCGTTTTCCGGGATCCGACCGCCTGTGCGCGTTTTGCCCTGAGCCTGGTTGAAGCTGCGAGCAACACCGACTTTGAGAGCCTGGGCCTGCCGGGCGACCTCGCAATCCGCGCTGGCATCCATACCGGCCCGGTGTTCGTACTGCCGGATCCCATTATCGGCAAGAACAATGTGTTCGGGGCGCATGTGAATCGGGCGGCGCGCATCGAACCGGTGACCATCCCGGGCTGTGTCTATGCCAGTGAACAGATGGCAGCCGTGCTCGCTGATTGGCAGGTTGAGGACGTGGTGCTCGAATATATCGGCGAGGCGGACCTGGCGAAGGCTTATGATCGCTGCCCCTTGTACCAGGTGACCCGGCGCTGACTGCATTTGCAGATCTGCAAAAAGAAAACCAGTCACCTTATCTGCGTCATCCCACAGATCAACCGGAGCACCGATGGTGCTCAGCAGACTGCCGCCCGCGCCTGTGCGAAAATGCGTTGGTGATTAATGTCTTGCCAATAGCGCGAAATCTATGCGTAAGCGGTGCTATTAGTTCTAGCCGCGGCTGGCGCATTTCGCATGTCCTGTGCTGCCTCTTGTTATGGGTGTTCTGCTGCATCAATGCACTCGCATCCACATTGAGCGTGGTGGTGGAGGGCGTGGATGGGGAGTTGCGCGATAATGTGCTGGCCTTTCTGGAGATCAATCGACTGATTGATCGCCAGGACCCGAGCGAGCTGCTGATTCGCCTGCAGCATCGCAGGGCTCCTGAGAATATCCGTGCCGCCCTCAGACCCTTCGGCTACTACGATGTTGGCGTGGTTTCCGAATTGGCCCGGGTGGGTGACAGCTGGCGGGCTCACTACCGGATTGACCCGCGCCAGCGGGTAAAACTGCGGGCGGTGAGCGTCGAAATCGGCGGGCCGGCGCAGGCCATGCCGGAGTTTGATGAACTGATCAGCAAAGAGGCGCCACGCACCGGCGAGGGTCTGCGGCACGACCGGTACGAGGCGCTTAAGCGATCGCTTCTTGGCCTGGCGGTGGAGCAGGGTTTTTTTGAGGCGCATTTTGAGCGCAGCAAGCTGGAAGTGTATCCGGGGCAGCTGGCCGCTGAGATTGACCTGCGACTGCTCAGCGGAACGCGCTACCGTTTCGGGGAGATCAGCACCGAGCAGGATGCCCTGCATGACTGGATGCTGCGCCGCTATCTCAGGTTTGCGCCGGGTGATGCGTTCGATTCGACTCAACTGCTCGATCTGCAGTATGCGCTTTACGACAGTGAGTACTTTTCATTTGTCGAAGTAAGCAGCGGTGAGCCGGACGCGGGGACCAGGACAGTTCCCATCAGTATTCGGGCCGAGCCCGGCAAACGCACGCGGTATCGATTCTCTATTGGTTACGGTACCGATACCGAGGCGCGTCTGGGTATGGGCTGGGAGAACCGTCGCGTCAACAAGCGCGGGCACAAACTGCGTTTCGATTCCAGGCTTTCAGCCGTCAAACAGGAACTGACGGGGCGCTACCTGATCCCCCTGTCGGCCCCTACCCGCGAACGACTCAGCCTGACGGCCAGCGCTTTGCAGGAAGACCTCGCCGACACCCGTAGCCAGCGCCTGGAACTCGGTTTGACTCATTCCACCTTGCGTGACAAGTGGGAGCGGGATGTCTACCTGCGCGCCTTGCGCGAACAAACCAGTTCCGGTGGTGGCAGTGACACTCAAACGCTGCTCCTGCCGGGCGTTCTGTGGCTGCGCAGCAAGGGTGACAGCCCGGTTTATCCGAAACGCGGCTCGCGCCTGTCGGCCGAACTCAGGGGCTCGCATTCCGCGCTTGGCTCGGACGTGGATTTTATCCAGTTGAAGCTGCAGGGCCGGTTAATCCGGCCCCTGGGTGAGCGTGGGCGGCTGATTGCGCGCACCGAGGCTGGATTCACCTCCATCGGCAAGCAATCCCAGTTGCCTGCATCGCTGCGATTTTTCGCTGGCGGTGATTACAGCGTGCGAGGGTTCGGGCTGAATACGCTTGGCCCACGAAATGCCAGCGGCGAAGTAATCGGAGGCCGTTACCTGTTAACGGGCAGTCTCGAATACGAGTACTTGTTGACCCCGCGCTGGGGCTTTGCGCTGTTCAGCGATGCGGGTAACGCCCTGCAGGAATTCAACGAGACGCTCGAATATTCTGTCGGCGTGGGGCTGCGCTGGCTGTCGCCGGTGGGCATGTTTCGCCTGGACCTGGCCAAGCCGCTCAAAGACAGCGGCGCCAGTCCACGCCTGCATTTGAGTATTGGAGGCGAGTTATGAGGCGCCTGTTGCCGGGCATCCTGGCAACAGGACTGGTGCTGGGCTTAGCACTCGGCTGGCTGCTGGGGACACAGAGCGGCCTGGACTTTGTGGTGCAACGGGTACTGCGGCAGGTGCCGGTTGAAGTCAGTATAAAGACCGCCGGCGGCAGGCTGGCGGGAGCCATGGAGTTTGCGGAAATCCGGGTTTCGGGGATTAACCCGCAGCTCGAGATTGAACAGGTTCAGACGCGGCTGCGGCTAGGGGATCTGTTGGTGGGTCGCGTTGCCCTGGAAGACCTTCGCCTTCGGGGCGTGCGCTTGCTTACCGACGATTCGGCTCGCCATGCCGAGGCGAGCACCCAAGCGGACTGGCAGTTCCCGGAACCGCGGCTGCCTTTCGATCTGGAAATCGTCAAGCTGGTGGCAGAGGACCTGAGCTATGTCGGCGGGAATCCGGGCCCATTTGATCGGGCCAAAGTCAGCCTCGACCGCCTGACATTTGAACAAAACCGTTGGGCGCTGTCGGGACTGGATTTTGCCTCCACAGACATCGCCGGCCAGGGCGAATTGTCTTACCAGGCGGCGGGCAGTCATGAGTTGTCAATCGACATTAAGTTATCATTGCAACTACCTGAAAAAAAATTAATAATTGATACCAGTCTTGTCGGGAACGAAGATCGGATAAGGCTGTCCCAGGAGTTCGCCGGCGCCGTTCAGGGAGCACTGTCGGGCCACTTCGTCCCCCATGC
>JBFIQI010000180.1:0-3981 GCA_041609715.1 Gammaproteobacteria bacterium | reverse complement strand
CGGGATCTTGTCAGTGCCCGGGCTGCGCGGCCCGATGCCTGACAGGAACAGGAGGTCACCAACGCGCCGGGCGTGTGGATAGTCGCCGACCGGGGCCGGCGCATTCGCTGTCCCGATGGACTGAGATTTGCTTTTCATACCGCGGCCTCAGTGCTCGATGCTGATACATACATTCTTAGCTTCGGTGAAGAAGCGCAGCGCTTCGAAACCGCCTTCCCTTCCCACACCCGAATGCTTGAAGCCGCCCATCGGCGTGCGCAGGTCACGCAGCATCCAGCAGTTGACCCACACCAAACCGGACTGGAGACGCCCCGCGACACGATGACAACGCGAAACGTCGTTGCTCCAGACGGAGGCTGCCAGCCCGTACTCGGTGCCATTGGCGATCGCGAGCGCCTCGTCTTCGGTGTCGAATGGCAGCAGGGTGACGACGGGTCCGAAAATTTCTTCCTGGTTTGTCCGGCAAGCGGGACCGAGACCCTCGATCACGGTGGGCTGTATGAACCAGCCCCCTGCACAGCGACCGTCCAGCCTGAGTTGCCGGCCGCCACACAGAATTTTGCCGCCCTCGTTTTCGGCGGTTGCGATGGCGGCCATGATCTTTTTGCAATGCTGCTCTGAAACGACCGCCCCCTGATCGGTGTCCTCTGCCAGTGGGTCGCCCACGGTCAGCGCGCTCGCGCGTGCCACGAAGGCATCGCGAAATTCGGCATAGATCCTGCGTTCCACCAGGATGCGTGAGCCGCACAGGCAGATCTGGCCCTGGTTAGAGAATGCGGCCTGCAGTGCGCCGGCCACCGCTTTGTCGAAGTCGCAGTCAGCAAAGACCAGGGTGGGGTTCTTACCACCCAGTTCCAGCGACAGCTTTTTGAACATGGGTCCGGCCCGGGCTGCGATATCGGCACCGGTAAGCGTGCCACCCGTGAAGGAAATGGCACTGACGCCCGGGTGTTCCACGATATAGCGGCCAATATGTGAGCCACGCCCATGCAAGATATTGAGGACGCCTTTCGGCAGGCCGGCCTGGTTCAGCAGGCGGGAAAACAGGTAGGCGCTCATCGGCGTGACTTCGGATGGTTTGGCGATGACGCAGTTGCCTGCCGCCAGGGCTGGCGCAATTTTCCAGGTAAACAGGTACAGGGGCAGATTCCAGGGTGAAATGCAGCCGACGACGCCCAATGGTGCACGCAGCGTATAGTTGATGGCGTCTTCGCCCATTGCATGCGATTCACTGAAGAACTGAGTCGCTGCAGCTGCGTAGAAACGGAGATTTGCGGCGACCCTGGGAATGTCCAGGCTGCGAGCCAGTGAAAGGGGCTTCCCGGTATCCTGGCATTCCGCCGCCGCAAGTTCTTCGCTTTCGGCCTCAACCAGTTCCGCCAGGCGCAGCAGAATTCGCGAACGCTCGTCGGCCGGCGTGGCAGCCCAGGCTGGCTGGGCCGCATCCGCGGCGCGCACGGCATTTTCCAGGTCCTTCCGCCCGGAGTCCGGCAGGCGCGCAAATATTTCCCCCGTTGCAGGATCGAAATCATCGAGCAGCCTGCCTTTCACCGCTTCTCGTGTCTGGCCATCTATGAAGTTGTAAATAAGTTCCATGAACAACTCAGCTAAAGGCTGCGCGTGCGGCCGCCGTCAACCGGCAGATTGATCCCGCTTATGTACGCCGCGGCCGGCGAGGCCAGGAATGCAATTGCGTAGCCGGTTTCTTCCGGGTCAGCAAAACGACCCACCGGCACGGTTTTGCGCGCCTCTTCCTCAACGCTTGCAAGCGGTTTTCCGGAATGCTTCGCACGCGCCGCGAAAATCGGTGGCAATCGACTGGTATTGGTGTAACCGGGCAGCACGTTGTTGACGGTTATTCCCGCCGACCCGAGCTCCATGGAAAGCGTCTTGGCCCAGCTTGCCATGGCGCCGCGGATAGTATTGGAAACGCCGAGCCCCGGTATCGGTTCTTTTACCGAGGTGGAGATGATATTGATAATGCGCCCGTAGCCTGCCGCACGCATGCCGGGAACGACGGCCCGGGTGATGATCTGGCTGGCCAGCACATGCTGCGCGAAGGCAGTGCCAAATGCCTGGGTATCCGCTTCGCTGGCGAGTCCGGGCGGCGGGCCTCCGCTGTTGTTCACCAGGATATGGTGGGCAGGGCCGGATAACAGCTGAGCTGAGATTTCGCCTGCCAGGTGCGCCGTGTCGCCCAGATCAGCGACCACAATGGCATGCTGTTGTCCGGCGTTGGCAGGCAGCTCTGCGAGCGCCTTGGCGAGTTTTTCTTCCGATCTTGCCAGCAAGGTCACGGACGCACCCTGCGCGGCGAGTACCCCGGCCGTTGCGCAGCCGATGCCCTGGCTTGCACCGCACACCAAAGCGCGCTTGCCATCCAGCCTGATCTTTTCGCTCATCGTCATTCAGACTTCTCCATCCTGGCCGCGTCCGGCATGCACACTTCCCGGGGTGCCAACCGGTGTCTGGTGACCCGGGCAATCAATCTCAGTCAGCGCAGACTGAGCATCCAGGCGCGCAGCCGCAAGCTGCCCACCCCACACGCATCCACGATCCAGTGCCAGCAGCCCAGGTTCCACCAGTGGCGGCAGAGTTGACCAATGCCCGAACACGATCTTCATGTGCGCGCTTGCGCGATGCGGAACCCTGAACCAGGGCAGCAGGCCCGGGGGCTGGGTGCCCGGCGCGCCCTTGTGCTTCAGCGCCAGTCTGCCATCCGGTTCACAGTATCGCAGCCGCGTCAGGCAGTTGACAGTGAAGCGCAGCCGGTCGATGCCTGCCAGGGAGGTAGACCAGCTGTCGGGCTGGTCACCGAACAGCACGGTGAGCAGGCTCGCATAGTCACCGCGCTGCAGCCTGGCCTCGAACTCCCGTGCGTAGTCCGTTGCCGTGGGCAGGTCCCACTGCGGCGGCAAACCAGCATGCACCATCGTCCAGCCAAGCGTTTCATCGTGGTGCAGCAGCGGTCGATGCCGCAACCAGTTCAGCAGTTCATCCGCATCCGGAGCAGCCAGCAATTCGTCCAGCGTATCGCGACGGCTGCCGCGGCGAGCGCCGCAGGCCAGCGCCAGCAAATGCAAGTCATGGTTGCCGAGAACACAGCGGACACTATCGCCAAGCCCATGTACGAATCGCAGCACCGACAGCGAATCCGGGCCGCGGTTGACGAGATCCCCCGTCAGCCAGAGTTCGTCGCTGCTGGCGTCAAAGGCCAGTCTCTCCAGCAAAGATCTGAATTCGGCAAAGCACCCCTGTATGTCGCCGATCGCGTAAACCGCCATCGGCCGGCTCAGTTGATCTGGCCGGGTACTGCGAGTGTGAACGGCGGAATGGGCGCATCGAAGCGGTCGCCGTTATCCGCCAGCATGCGATAACTGCCCTGCATGCTGCCTACCGGCGTATCGAGGATGGCCCCGCTGGAATAGCGGAAGCCTTGCCCCGGAGACAGGTGAGGTTGCTCACCCACCACGCCATCGCCGCGCACTTCCCGGACGTTGCCGTTGCCGTCGGTAATGCGCCAGTGCCGTGCGAGCAGCCGGGCGGGAATGCTGCCATCGTTGCGAATGGTAATCGTATAGGCAAATACATAACGATTCTGTTCGGGGTCCGACTGGTCCCGGTCAAAAGTCGTCTTCACGTTAACCTGAAACTGGTGGCGTGTGGCTTCGTTCATTGCCCGACTTCCCTTATCTGCACGGGTGGCTGGTCAGTCTCTGATCCGGACGGCAAGCACATCGCAGGGTGAAGCATGCAGGACCGTGTCTTCGGCAAGGTTCACCAGTACGCTCAGACCATGCCGCTCGTGGCTGCCCAGTACAATCAGATCGACAGCGTTTTCACGCGCATAATTCACGATTTCAGCTTTGATATTTCCGACTACAACCTGGTGTTGCACGAGGTCGACGCCCAGCTCTTCAACCAGGTTGTCAAGCCGCCTGCGCGCGGTTTTGACCAGTTCGTCCTCCATATTGATGGCGG
>JBFIQI010000179.1:0-4020 GCA_041609715.1 Gammaproteobacteria bacterium | reverse complement strand
TCCGGGTCCGAGATGTTACGCGTATATACGAGGTTGGTCAGGCTGTCGAAGATGTTGGCGTCCTGCAAAAAGAACGGGCGTTTCTCGGGAAAAAACAGGGTGAACTGGTTGTTGATGTCCAGCTGGGCAACATCCGCTTCCACCTGGGAGAAATCCGGGTTGGCTGTGGCACTCAGGGTCAGGTCCGAAGTAAGCCCCCAGCGCACGTTGACGCCCACCTCGTTTTCAATGCTGCCTGAAGTGAGCGGGGCGACGCCCGGGTCTTCGGTGCTGTCGGTGCGCGCCGCTGTCAGGGTGGGCGAAATCACCAGGTCACGGCCCGGGGATACGCCTTCAAAGCCATGGATGCGCCCCAGCTGGCAGAGATAGCAGCTGACACCGCGATCGATGCGATTGACCGACAGCCGGTAGCGATGATTGCGCGGATAAAACCGCAACAAATCGATCCCCCAGGTCTGACCACCGTCGGTGTTCTGGAATCGGATGGCGTTGAAGGGCACCGCGATTTCCACGACGTATCCGAAATCGGTGAGCTGCCCGGCCGACTCCCAGATGGCATCCCAGGATGATGTTTCATTGCCGTTGACGTCGTCGTTGGTCAGGTCCATCTGCGCGCCCAGGGGGTTTACAAAAAACTCATAGGCGCGGCGACGGTCATTAAAGGTATCGATGGTGATGCCGACAAAATCGTCATCCCAGGCGTCATCGCGGTCATGGATATGCGCGCGGATGGCAGACGGCTCAGGATCATAGGCCTTAAAGGCCACCAGCAAGCGGCTGCCGTCTTCCATCAGGTAGGCCTCGGTGCGCACCGCGGCCTGGATGTTCTCGCCCGGCCGCGTCTCGACGTTGAGTTCCAGTACCAGGGCATCGGACCAGCCAGCCTCGTCCATATTCCCATCGATACGGATACTGGCGTCGCTGTGGGGGATATCGGCAACCTTGGTATTGAAAGCTGCATCGGGCGCGATGGGCGCCCGAGGGACTTCACTGGCAGCACCGGCAATACCCGCCAGCAACCACCGGCCCCGCAGCCGACATATTTTTAGATTCATTTTATGCCCCATTGCCCGGGTTTTTTCTTGGATGTTCAAGATGGGACAAGGGTTTGAATGCAATGGTTCCTACTGCCACAGCCAGGCTGCTCTGCGGGCGACGGCGGCTGCGGGCGCGCCATCGGCCAGGCTCAGCTGGCACTTGTGTGCCGGCGGCACCGACAGCGTTACCGAAAATTCCAGCAACTCATCGCGACGAAAAACCTGCACAGCTACTTTTTCCCCGGCCCGAAAACTCATCATCAGACCGGCAAAAGATGACGGTGTCACCTTCAGACCGTCTATGGCCACCAGCTCGTCGCCACCCGCCAGGCCCGCTTCGGCAGCGGGCCCGCCGCTCAAAACGGTGCCAATCAGCACCCGCCCGCAGTCCTCGCGCAGACGCACGCCCAACACGCAGGCAGCGTCTTTGTCTGAGTTGCCGTTGCCGCCAAGCGATTCCGTGGCCATGCTGAAGGTGAGTTTGATGCCTAAGCCTTCCAGCAGTGTTGCCAGGGGTGGATCGTCGGTGCTGCGTATGGCGGTGTCGAAAAAAGACTGCAGCGCGACACCGCTGACCTCGCTCGCCAGTGACTCGAACCCGCCTTCTTCCAGGCCGCGGCCAGTCTTGCCGTAACGCCGCCACAGTTCGCGCATGACGTCGTCCAGGGATTTCGAGCCGTCGGTCTGCTGGCGGATCGTGAGGTCCAGCGCCAGGGCGATGAGCAAACCCTTGCTGTAGTAACTGATGAGGGTGTTGGGGCTGTTCTCGTCGGGCTTGTAAAGCTTGATCCAGGCGTCGAAGCTGGACTCTGCGAGGCTTTGCCGGTGTCGGCCGGGCGTTTGCCAGACTTTGCTGACGTTATCGGCCAACAGCTCTAGATATGCTGCAGTGTCAATGAGCCCGCTGCGCACCAGGGCCAGGTCGTCGTAATAAGAGGTGATGCCTTCGAACACCCAAAGCAGGCGCGTGTAGGCTTCACTGCGAAGATCAAAGGGCGTGAAGGCCGCCGGCTTGATGCGCTTGATATTCCACAGGTGGAAATACTCGTGGCTAACAAGACCCAGGAAGCGCCGGTAGGCCTTGTCGATGTCGGTCTTGCCATGCTGCGGCAGATCGCTGCGCCGGGTAATCAGGGCGCAGGATGCGCGATGCTCCAGGCCACCGTAGCCCTCGCCCACCACGTTGGTCAGAAATACATAACGCGCCATGGGCAGCTCATCATCGAACATCTGGCGGTGTGTTTCGCATATGCGCGGCACATCCGTGCGCAGGCGTTCGAGATCGGCGCGCTCCCGGCCTGCCAGCACCATCTGATGGGGCACACCGCCCAGCGAAAACTCGGCACTGCGAAAGTTTGAAATCTCGACAGGATGGTCGATGAGTTCGTCGTAATTGGCGGCCCGGTAGCTGCCAAAGCCGCGATCATCCGTGTCCACCGCCGACATCGCGGTGGCCACGCGCCACTTTGCCATGGTGCTGCCCGCAAGCGCGCCGGGTTTTTCGATGCATACTTCGCAGGGGGTTTCGCTGGCACCCTCCACGGCCAAAAACAGGCACACGCCGTTAAAAAAACCGCGCTCGGTATCCAGATACGCGCCACGCACGGACAGGTCGTAAGCGTAAACCTCACAGACCACCTCCAGCGGTCCCTCGCAGGGCGCCGCCTGCCAGGTGGCCTTGTCGGTTTTGGTCATGGCCACCGGCTGGCCCGCGGCAGTTGCGCACACCGACAGCACGTGGCGGGCATAGTCGCGCACCAGGTAGCTGCCGGGAATCCAGCCCGGCAGCGAGAACAACTGGCCCCGGGGATCGGGCGTTTCGACCACACAGCGCACGTTAAATACATGAGCGGCAGCCGCGTCTGCCGAAACCCGGTAGCGAATTGGAAGTTGCTCTGACATGCCTGTTGCTTGCTTGGTGTCTACCGGGCGCGGCATCAATCTTCCGAGAAATCCACCACGGGTTCGGTCAGCTTGAGCGTCAGGCACTTGGCCGAACCACCGGCTTTGAGGAACTCGGACAAATCGACGCGGTGCACGTTGAAGCCCACCCGCATGAGCCGCGCGCGCAAGGCCAGCGACGCATCGTTAACAAACACGTGGTGACCGATGTTGACCGCGTTGCAGGCAAAATTGCCCGCATCCATGGTGTCCACCACGATGCGCTTGTGAGAGGGCACCCGCTTCTCGATGGCGATGCGCGAATCGTAATCAAACGCCGGCGGATGATACATGAGGTAGCCCTCGGTAAGCGGGCACATGGCGGTGTCGATGTGGTAGAAGCGCGCATCCACCAGCTTCACCGAGACGATCTCCCGATCGAATGCCTTCTTGAGGTGCTCATGGGCCTCGATCTCGGTGCGAAAGCCGAAACCCGTCCACATCCAGGGACCGCCCCGATCCAGCAGACAATCGCCCGCACCCTCAAAGCCAATGTCGTCGGGCAGTTCATAGAGTTCAAAGCCGTTTTCTCTGAACCAGGCCTTGAAGAATTTTTCCTCGCCGCGCCGTTCCTTGGGCATGAAATGGCTGGCCACGGCCTTGTTGCCATAGACCACGCCGGCATTGGCCGTGAACACCATGTCGGGCAGCTTTTCCTGGGGTGGCATTTCGACGATGTCGGCGTACTCGGAGAGCGCTGCCTTGAGGCTGCTCCATTGGGCGAAGGCCTTGTCGCGATTTAGCTCACCTTCGTTGCCGGCCATCCAGGGATTGATGGAGTACTCGACTTTGAAATAGTCGGGGGGACACATGAGGATCTTGTGCCGGGGAGCCATGGAATACCCTCCTGTAACAGACTTTGTTGCTTGTTATCTGCTTGAACTCGGCCGCGTCTGGGATCCGGACACGACAACCGGAGGCGCCGCGACACATGGTCTGCCGCGGGCACGGACATTTTACTGTAAATAGAGATATCTGGCTCGCCGCAATGCGCCACAGTAGTGGTTTGCGATCGGCAAAAGAAAAGGCCGGGCAAAGGCCC
>JBFIQI010000178.1:0-4021 GCA_041609715.1 Gammaproteobacteria bacterium | reverse complement strand
GCCGGCCTGCCAATCATCCTGAAACCGACGGCAGGCGCCGGCGCGTCGGGCACCTACAAGGTCAGCCGCCGGGAGGCCCTCGCGGCGGTTATGCAGGAGTGCGGGCTCGATCGCGGCCACGAGGTGGCGGTCGAGGAGTTCGTAGAGGGACATGAGGGCTTTCTCGATACGGTGACTATCGGTGGCGAGGTGAGTCACGAGTTCATCACGCACTACTACCCCAACGTGCTGGTGGCCATGCGCGAGCGCTGGATTTCCCCGCAGATGGTGTGCACCAATCGCATGCAGGCCGAGGGTTATGGCGAAGTCCGGGAGATGGCGCGCAAGGTGATTCGTGCGCTCGATATCGGCACTTCAGCAACCCACATGGAGTGGTTCTTCGGGCCAAAGGGTCTCAAGTTCTCGGAAATCGGCTGTCGCCCGCCCGGGGTGGGACACTGGGATGTTTACAATGCTGCGAATGACTTCGACCTTTACCTGGAGTGGGCCAGCGCGCTGGTGCATGGCAGGTCGGTCAGGCAGCCCTCGAGGCGGTTCTCCTGCGGCATGATCGCGCTGCGTCCCGATCGGGATGGCCATATTGCCGGCTACGAGGGTGTCGATGCCATCCAGCGCCAATTCGGCGAATGTATCGTTGCGGCGCACCTGCCGGATGTCGGCACCCCAACACAGCCGGTCGAGGCAGGCTACATGGCCAACGCATGGCTCAGGGTGCGCCATCCCGACTTCGATCAGCTGCGGCGGATTCTCGATACCATCGGCCAGACCATCAAGGTTCACGCGCGCTGAGGCGCCAGGCATGCGGCGCGGGACGGCGCCCGCAGCCTCAGTCGGCGAACATCTCGAGGCGGGTCAGGAAAGTGTAGTCGGCCTCGCTGGCCATGAGGCCAACCAGCACCAGCAGGCAGAGCGGCGGCACCAGGATCGCGAATATCAGAGACAGCCGCTCCCAGGCCATGTGCATGAAGATCGCAATGATAAAGCCCGCCTTCAGAAACATAAAAAGCAGGATCAGTGTCCAGCGCAACATGCCCTGCAGTTGGTAGTAATCCACCATGTAGGAAAAAGCGCTCAGCACGAACAGCAATAACCAGATCCACAGATAGATTGCCAGCGGATGTTGCTGGCCTTCAGTACTTGCCATGTTGCAGCCCTACCACAGATAGAAGAAGGCGAAAATGAACACCCAGACCAGGTCCACGAAATGCCAGTAAAGCCCGGTCACCTCGACCGTTTCATAGGTGCCTTTGCGATCGTAAAACCCGTTCATCACTCGGCGCGCCACGACCAGCAGATATACCACGCCGGCCGACACATGCAGGCCGTGAAAACCGGTAATCATGAAGAAGCTGGAGCCAAACTGGGCCGCCCCCATCGGGTTGCCCCAGGGGCGCACGCCCTCTTCGACGATCAGCTTGGTCCATTCGTAGGCCTGCATGCCTACGAAGGTCGCCCCGAGCGCGGCGGTGGCCAGCATGAGCAGCGCCGTGGTCCGGCGATCGCGCCGGTAACCGTAGTTGACCGCCAGCGCCATCGTGCCACTGCTGGTAATCAGAACAAAAGTCATGATCGCAATCAGAAGCAAGGGCACATGCTGCCCCGCGACGGTAAGCGCAAATACTTCGCTTGGGTTCGGCCACGGCACCGTAGTGGTCATGCGCACGCTCATGTACGCGGTGAGAAAACTGCCGAAGATGAAGGTATCCGAGAGCAGGAATATCCACATCATGGCCTTGCCCCAGGGCACCGGAAATGCCTGCCTGTCGCCAGACCAGTCGCCGACCACTCCGGGCAGACCTTCCTTAATGACTGCCTCTCCGGTATCGCTTGCGATGGTGTCGGACATGGCTCGTATTCCTCGTCAGGTCATCAATAGCAGCGTAAACAGGAAAAACCAGACCAGCAGCAGGTAGTGCCAGTATACGGTGCACAGCTCGACGCTCAGTCGAGTCTCGCCCAGCGTCTCCCGGGCAGCCCGGAGCCTGACCAGCGCGCCGCCCCAGACCCACAGGCCGCCCAGCACGTGCAGGCCATGCAGGGCAGTCAGCAAATAAAAGAAAGCGCTGGCCGGGTTGGTCTGCATGAACAGCCCGCTTGCCTGAAGCTGCTTCCAGGCGAACAGCTGGCCGGCGAGGAAGGTCAGGGTCAGCACGCCGCCCAGCACCATGGCCTTTCGGGTTGCAGAAATGTTCTCCTTGCGCGCCGACACGCTCGCCCACTGCATCGCGATGCTTGCCAGCACCAGCATCCCGGTGTTGGCCCACAGCACAACGGGTTCTTCGACGCGCAGCCAGTCGCTGAGCCCCATGCGCATCGAATAGGCGCTGAAGAACAGCCCGAACAGGGATGTCGCAACGGCCAGGAAGATGCCGAGGCCGATCTTCTTGGGATCCAGCTGCTGCGGCCGGCCCGCGGGCCTGTTCTCCAGTTCGTCATGCACTGCCCATGGCTCACGGTTGAGCGTCTGGCTCAGCAGGTAGCCGATGACGGTGGCCATGATCAGCGCCAGGAAAATGAGCGCATAGGTCATGAGTGCCCCACCCCGTGATCGCGACCGGCCGTTATCTTGTCGGAGGGGGGCTCGGTCTGCGGGATGAAGTCGTCCGGCGCTCCCGGGACGCTGTAGTCATAGGCCCACCGGTATACGACAGGCAGCTTGGGCCCCCAGTTACCGTGCGCGGGCGGGGTATCCGGCGTCAGCCACTCCAGGGTGGTCGCTTTCCATGGGTTGCCATCCGCTTTCTTGCCCTTGAACAGGCTCCACGTCATGTTGAACAGGAAAATGAGCTGGACGACGGCAACAATGAGCGCTGAGATCGTAATGCCGGCGTTCATGGCCTGCGCGGACTCGGGAAAGATTTCAGAGTTGCCCATCGCAAAGTAACGGCGCGGCACGCCGAGTATGCCCAGGTAATGCATGGGCAAATAGATCGAATAAGTCCCCAGCAGGGTGAGCCAGAAATGCAGCTTGCCGAGAAAGTCGTTGTACATGCGCCCGGTCAACTTGGGGTACCAGTGGTAGATTGCGCCGAACAGCACCAGGATCGGGGATACGCCCATGACCATGTGGAAGTGGCCAACCACGAAATAGGTATCGGATAGCGGCAGATCCACGACCACGTTGCCGAGGAAAAGCCCGGTCAGCCCCCCGTGCACGAACGTGAATATGAAGCCGATTGCGAACAGCATGGGTACGTTCAGGTGGATATCGCCGCGCCAGAGTGTCAGCACCCAGTTGTATACCTTGATCGCCGTGGGGACGGCTATGATCAACGTGGTGGTGGCAAAGAAGAATCCGAAGTAGGGGTTCATGCCACTGACGTACATGTGGTGTGCCCAGACGACAAAGCTGAGGCCCCCTATCGCAAGGATTGCCCAGACCATCATGCGATAGCCGAAAATGTTCTTGCGCGCGTGGGTGCTCAGCAGATCGGACACGATGCCGAAGGCGGGCAAGGCCACAATGTAGACCTCCGGATGCCCGAAGAACCAGAACAGGTGCTGAAACAGGATCGGGCTGCCACCCTCGTAGTCCAGCTGCTCGCCCATCGAAAGCACCGCCGGCATGAAGAAACTCGTTCCAATCAGGTTATCCAGCGCCATCATCACCGCGCTCACGAACAACGCCGGGAAAGCCAGCAGGCCGAGAATCGTGGCCATGAAAATGCCCCACACGGACAGCGGCATGCGCATGAGCGTCATGCCACGGCAGCGCGCCTGCAAAACAGTGGTGACATAGTTCAGGCCGCCCATGGTGAAGGCCACGATGAACACGGCGAGCGAGGCCAGCATCAGGACGATGCCCCAGCCCGCGCCCGGCGTGCCGGGCAGGATCGACTGGGGCGGGTACAGGGTCCAGCCCGCACCGGTGGCGCCGCCCTGGAGCACCAGCGGCGGGTACATGGTCCAGCCGCCCGCGGGCGCGCCGCCGGGCATGAAGAAGGTCGCGATCAGCAGGGTGAACGCGAATGGCAGAATCCAGAAGCTCCAGTTATTCAACCGCGGAAGCGCCATGTCCGGG
>JBFIQI010000177.1:0-4086 GCA_041609715.1 Gammaproteobacteria bacterium | reverse complement strand
GTATCCAGCCGTCGCAGCGTCGTGACGCCTTCACTCATTGAGACCAGGGCGACGCCGCCCAGCAGGGCCGAGGCCGCATTGTCGGCATGACGTGCACCGGTGGCCGCCTCCTCGCCGTCGAGTGCATACGACAACAGTGCCGGCATTCCGGGCTCGATACCCAGCAACGCGGCGGCGGCCGTCACGCCTGCCACGGCAGACGCCGCCGAACCACCCATGCCTGAGCCCAGGCTGATGCCTTTCTCCAGCACAACCTGCACACCGAAGTTCGCCTGGTAATCGTCGAACATGCGCACGATGCCGGCAGTTGCGCAATTCTTGAGCGGGTCTCCCGGCAGTTCGGTGACCAAGCCTGTCACCGATACAATTTCTATGCCCCGCTCCGGCCGTACGCGCAGGGTCACCCGGTCGTGGGGCGTGGCCAGTGCCTGGCCGAGGATGTCGAAGCCGACCGCCAGGTTGCCGATACCGGCGGGCGCCTCTGCCGTAACGCTGTTGGAGGCGGGATCCATCCCGGCGGTCAGAGCCGCGCACCCAGGTAAGCACACAGGCGCAGCAGATCCGCAAACGCCCCGCCGGCCGTGACCGCCGGCCCTGCCCCCGGGCCCTGAACGATCAGCGGATTATCTGCGTAGCGGTGGGTCACAAACTGCACAACGTTGTCTGTCAGGCTGATGTTTGCAAAGGGGTGATGAACCTCCACCGCCTGCACCGACACTGACAGACCCGCCCCCGGCTCCAGCCGCCCGACATAGCGCAACACTTTGCCTTGAATCCGCGCCGCTTCGTAGCGTTGTTGCATTTCATGATCGTGGCCGGAGTAAGCAGCCATGAATTCATCCACCGAAACTTCGGCCAGCGATTCAGGAACCAGGCTTTCGACAGCCACCGATTCCAGCTCCGTTTCCAGCCCAAGTTCGCGCGCGAGAATGACCAGTTTGCGGGCCACGTCCATGCCAGACAAATCGTCCCTGGGGTCGGGCTCTGTAAGCCCCTTCTCCCGCGCCTCCCGCACAATTTCTGAAAACGGCTGGCGTCCGTCAAAGCGGTTGAAAAGGTAAGCAAGTGTGCCCGAAAAAATGCCTGAAATGCTATGGACCGTATCGCCCGTGTGTACCAGGTCACGCACCGTCTGAATGATGGGCAGCCCTGCGCCCACCGTCGTTTCGTAAAGAAAGTGCGCGCCGCTTCGCCGGCGGGCATCCGCCAGCTCCCGGTAAAAAGACATGGTGTCCGTGCACGCTTTCTTGTTGGGGGTAATGACGTGAATGCCGGCGGCAAGCCACTGCGCATAGCGCGATGCCACCACCCGGCTGGCGGAGCAATCAATGAGCACGGCATGGGGCAGGTGTTCCGCATGTACATGCTCTGCAAAAGCCGCCATATCGGCATCCACCGCCTGCCTTGCCCAGTCCGCCCGCCAGTTTTGAAGGTCAATTTCATCATCAACCAGCCACATGCGGTCGCTGGACAGCAGGCCGCGGACCCTGAGGTCCACACCAGAGTTTGCCTGCAGGCGGCTTTTCTCGGCGGCCAGCTGGTCCAGCAGCTCCGCTCCGATATTGCCGGGCCCCACCAGCCCGATGGACAGCGTTTGCGGCGAAAGGTAGAAACCAGAATGCACGGCCCGCACCGCGCGTCGCCGCTCGTCTGAATCGATCACGATGGAAATATTTCGTTCCGAGGAACCCTGCGCAATTGCGCGCACATTGACGCCCGCCTGGCCCAGCGTGCTGAACAGCTTGCCCGCCACGCCGGGAATGCCGGCCATGCCGTTGCCCACGATAGCGAGAATGCTGACGCCACCCACTCGTTCAACCCTGTGCACCTGGCCCTCGTCTATTTCAAGCCGAAAAGCACGCTGCACCACTTCCTGCGCCTCGTCGGCATCGCCCCGACGCACCACGAAACAAATAGAATGTTCGGAGCTGCCCTGCGAAATCAGAATCACCGAGACTTCGGCTTTGCGCAGCGCGCCGAACAGGCGGTGGGCCGTCCCCGGTACCCCAATCATGCCCGTACCCTCGAGATTGAACAGCGTGACGTCGTCGATGGTCGTGATGCCCTTGATACGGGTGTCACCCGCGGCTTCGGTTGAAATGCGGGTCCCCGGATGCTGTGGGTTGAAAGTATTGAGTATCCGCAGCGGGATGCCAGAATCAATGGCTGGCGTCATAGTGCCCGGATGCAAAATACGGGCGCCAAAATAGGCCAGCTCAACAGCCTCGTCATAGCTCAGGTCCGGGATGACCCGTGCATCCGGAACCAGGCGCGGATCCGCCGACATCACGCCGTCCACATCGGTCCAGATACACACCTCGCCGGCCGCCAGCAGCCGCCCGAAAATCGATGCCGAGAAATCGCTGCCATCACGCCCGAGGGTGGTGGCAAGGCCATCGGTTGTGGAGGCAATGAAGCCAGTGATGATGAGCTCGTCCGGCTGTTCATCACCCAGAAAATCCTGCAGCAGCTCGCCGGAAGCGGCCCACTGCACCACCGGCCCCATCTCGGACTTGCCCACGATCAGAACCTTGCGCGCATCCAGCCAACGGCAATTGATGCCGCATTTTTTTCTTGCCGCAAAAAGCAGGCGTGAGCTCCACAGCTCGCCATAACCGACCACTGCATGGCTGGTATCCGGAGAGGCCGTGCCCAGAACGCTGACGCCTTTGAGGATTTCACCCAGCTGCGCGACCGAGGCTGCGAGCCAGTCGCGGTAATCCTCGGCACCCCCTGCATCCAGCAGCGCTTTTGCAAGCGCGAGATGAGTGTCCCTGAGCTGCTCAAGTCTATCTTCAAAACGAGGGTCGGAGCCCGCTGCCACATCCACGAGGTCCAGCAGGCGATCCGTGACCCCCTTGACTGCAGAGACCACCACTGCCCGGCGCCCCGCATCCCGGGTATCCAGAATTGCCCCCACGCGCGAAAACTCGTCCACCCCTGCCAGGCTGCTGCCACCAAACTTGTGCACGATCCACTGCGGATTTGCTCTGGCCAATCTAGCTCCCTCCATGTGCAGTTCGAATCGCCGGCATCATGCCTTAAGTGCAGGTAGCTTCACCAGTTCGATCCAATGTGCCTTGTTGTCCGTGAAGACATTGCGCTCCGGTTCGCGGTCGGCCGGCGTGTCCAGGCAAGCCATCGCAATATGTACCTCGCCGGGCCATTTTTCAGAGGTGAAGAAAAGGCTGCTGCCGCAGACGTCACAAAATTGCCGGGTGGCGCCCGCAGAGGAAGCGTAACTTTCCAGGGCCGACCGGTCCCCAGTCAGCCGAAACTGTGATTCGGCCACGCCGATCCAGGTAACGAACCCGGCGCCATGCGCCTTGCGACACATCGCGCAATAGCAATGCGCACACCACAGGCTGGGGAAGTCAAACTCAAATTTCACTGCTCCGCACAGACAGCTGCCGCGGGCGTTCTGCATGGTGTTCATAAGGTCTGCCTGCTGACTTATTTCAGTGTTGACCGGGATTCGTCTTGAGCACGGGCACCACGCTGCTCCAGTCGGATTCGGCCGCTCCCACCCGAACCCGGTTGCGGCCCGCTTCCTTCGCCTGGTAAAGCAATTCATCGGCCAGGTGGCTGATGACGCCGGAATCGATGCCTTCGCAGGGCGATCCCACAGCGCAGCCAGCGCTGATGGTCACATATTCGCTTTCCACGCCAGGCGCGTGCCTGATCTGGCGGGATTCCACGCTAAAGCGCAAACGCTCGGCAACCGTACCTGCGCCATCGATATCGGCATTGGGAAGCAAGACCGCGAACTCCTCGCCACCGATCCGTGCCAGGACGTCCTGCCCGCGATGCAGGGCTTCGCCCAGCGCCCGGCCAACCTCGATCAGGCAACTGTCTCCTGCGGGATGCCCATAGTGGTCGTTGTATTTCTTGAAATGATCAACATCGATCATCAGCATGGCCAGGGGCAGCCCGTCCCGCCGGCACACGCTCCACAATGACAAGAGCTGTTTCTTGAAAAACCGGCGATTGGGAAGATTGGTCAGGCTGTCTCGCATCGCCTCATGTTCGAGCCGCTCGCGGTCTTTATCCACGTTGTGCGCTTTGGAGAGAAGTTGGAATTCGCGC
>JBFIQI010000176.1:0-4150 GCA_041609715.1 Gammaproteobacteria bacterium | reverse complement strand
GGCGAGAAGTAAGCTCGAGGCCTTTTCGGAGTCATCTCGATAGTCGATACCGATTTCAAAGCCGAGGCGCCTTAGTCCATCCAGCGTAAAATTTACCAAAGGGTTCTTGAACAGGTGGCTGCTGGGAATAAAAATATCGCGCCCATCTGCCGAGCGGATGTGCGTTGAGCGCAGCTCGATGCCCTTCACCACGCCTTCGAGATCACCTGACTGAATGAGGTCACCCATCCTGAAAGGCCGGCTGAAGGCAAGGAAGAACCCGGCGAGGAAATTCTCTCCGATTTCCCTGAATGCAAACCCGAGAACGACAGCGGTTATACCACCGCCGGTCAACAGGCCCGCCGCAGCACCCTTCAGGCCGATGACGTTCAGGGACAAAGATAAGCCGATGAAGACAAAGACCCAGATCACGAGTTTTCTGAAGAAATCGCGGTGAGTCCGAGGAAAATGGGCCCTTGAGAGGACGAGGCTGAGGCCCCGACCTGCGAGCCGTCCGAGCACAACCACGATCAGGAACAGAACGACGGCAACCACCAGGCGCGGCGACGCTTTCAGCAGCATCTCCCATTCATTCCTCAGGCTCTCGATGACAATTTCCAATCAAGTGCTCCGGCTGCAGGTGGCGGGCAGATTAAGCCGACTGAGATGCGCCATGTCAATGGTTCGCGAACCAGCGATATTACCCGTGGCTGGCCTATTCTACTTGATGCGGAAGCATTCAGAGTTCATGCTTCGCAGGCATAGTATCTGGTCATGACCTGTCCAACCTGTGTTTTCGAATGGAGGCTCTGATCGTGGACCTTTTGAAAGACTATCTCGCCGCGGCCCTGTCTTTCCTTCCGGCCTTGTCGACGCTTGCTGTTGTTGCCGTGGTCCTGGTCGTTGTAGACAGGGTTCTGAAAAAGCGATGGCATGGCAACCCGGATGCGCAGTTCAAATTCCAGCTGATTATGCTTGCACTTACGTTTTCGGGAGGGCTGGCCGTGGTGGTTGCTCTGCCCGTCAGCGAGACTTTGCGCGGCCAGCTTCTCAGTCTGATAGGTATATTGCTCAGCGCCGCAATTGCGCTTTCCTCCACGACCTTCATTGGCAATATCATGGCCGGCATCATGCTCAAGGCCGTGAAGAGTGTGCGCCCCGGCGACTTCGTTACCGTCTCTGACATCACCGGGCGCGTCACCGAGATGGACCTCCTGCATTCCGAGATCCAGACCGAGGATCGCGACCTGGTAACGGTTCCGAACCTGTACCTGGTTACCCAACCCTTAAAGGTCGTTCGCTCATCCGGGACCATTGTGTCTGCCGAAGTTTCCCTGGGCTATGATATTCCGCATACGCGGGTTGCGGAGCTGCTCAGGGAGGCTACGGCCAAAGCCGGGCTCACGGATGGTTTCGTGCAGGTTCGCGCGCTGGGTGACTTTTCGGTCGTATACCGGGCGGCCGGTCTGCTGGAAGAAGTGACGAGCCTGATATCGGTTCGCTCGAGACTTCGGGAGTCAATGCTGGATTCACTGCATGGTGCTGGCCTTGAAATAGTCTCTCCCAACTTTATGAATACGAGGGCGATCGGCGATGCGAAGTTGTTCATTCCCGAAGTGACTGAAAGCACAGCTTCGGTAGAAAAGGTCGTCGCAGAGGAGCTGATCTTCGATAAGGCTGATGAGGCAGCGTCGGTTGATGATATTCGCAGGCTGATTGAAGAAACGGATGCAGACCTGGCGGCGCTTGAAAAGCAGGAAGGCGGGGCATCCGAGATTGCCAGGTCGCGACTCACTTCACTGAAGGTGAATTTGGTAGAGGACCTGAAGCTTGCCGAGGAACAAATAAAGGCGGCGGAAAGCGCCGAGCGTTCCTCCACGAGCAAGTAGCCTGAGGTTCCTTTCATGATTTTCGCCCGTTTAACAGCTCGTATTAAGTTTATGCTGGAGCGCTGGCTGCAGCGCGGCATCTGGCACCAGGTGCTGGTAATGGCATTCTTTATAGTGCTGGTTGCGGTGCTTGGGGGCGTGACCGTCTGGGCATTTGGGAACGAGTTCGAAAGCCTGGGTGCGGCGGTATGGTGGTCGTTTCTCAGGCTGACCGACCCGGGATACCTGGGGGATGATGAAGGCGCGCTGATGCGCACTGTTTCAACTGTTGTAACGGTGCTGGGCTACGTGCTGTTCATGGGCTCTCTGATAGCGATCATGACGCAGTGGCTGGCCCGCACGATGCGTCAGCTGGAAAGCGGTACCACACCGATCGCCATCAATGGCCATATCCTGATCCTTGGCTGGACCAACAGGACCCCGGAGATCGTTGAGCAGATCGTTTCCTCGAGGGGGCGGTTGAAGCGCTTCTTGCGCCAGCGGGGCAGCAGCGCGTTGAAAATCGTAATTCTCGCAGAAGAAGTCAGCCTGGAACTCACTCAAATGCTGCGGGAGCGTATCGGCAGGGGGCTCACCGATGCGCACGTGATATTTCGTTCAGGCTCATCCCTGAAGGTCGAGCACCTGCGCCGGGTCGACCTGGGACACGCGGCGGCGGTCATCGTGCCGGGCGCAGATTTTGAAACCGGTGGCTGGGAACTGGCGGACACCCGGATCATCAAGACCTTGATGTCGATAGCCAAGTTCGTCAAGTACTCAGAGAACCCGATCGATCCGTCGGTTGTGGCTGAGTTGTTCGACAGGTCAAAGATCTCGATCGCCAGAAGCACGATGACCGGGGACCTGGAGATCGTAGCAAGTGGCGGGGTCGTCGGCGGCATGATTGCACAGACCGTTCGCAATCCGGGCCTTTCGTATGTCTACGAGCATCTGTTTTCACGATTCGAGCCCGACTCGTTTTTTCTCCGGAGCTGTCCCGGACTGGCCGGAAAGAAGCTGCTGGAAGTTCTTCCCGCTTTTGAAGCGGCGGTGCCAATCGGCGTCATCAGGTCAGGGGATTCTGGCCTGGAATCGCTCCTGAATACGGAAAATCTCGAATTACAGCCTGACGATATAGTGGTGTTTGTGGCTCGGAGCTTCGATGAATGCCGCCCCGCCTCTGAGTCAGGGTACTTCCCCGACTTACAGCCGGTTTACCATTCCGTGCAAACGGTTTCTTCCCACAGGATTCTTGTACTCGGCTGGTCGCACAAGATCTTCTCGCTGTTGAGTGAGTTCAGTGGCTACAAGGCAGAGAAATTCCATATCGAGATAGTCTCCCGGGTTTCCCAGGCTGGGCGAGAGCGGGCGCTCGAGGACACAGAGTATGATGCTGAGCGGATTACGCTGACCCATCTGGTCGGGGACTATACGCTGACTTCATTTACTCAGCGGCTGGATTTAAGACGCTACGACAGCATTGTATTGATGGCCAGCGACAACATGGACACGGCAGAGCAGGCCGATGCGCGAACCGTCCTGGCCTACGCGTTGATCAAGGATCAGTTGAGATACACGCCGGCCGCACCCCAGTTGCTCCTGGAACTCATGGATGGAGAGAATGCGGACCTCTTTGAAGACGAGAATGCGGAAACAATAATCAGCCCGCGCGTGCTCAGTCATCTGCTCGCTCAAATCGCCATGCGGCGGGAGCTGAGCGTTGTTTACAGCGAGTTATTCGGACCTTCCGGGGCTGATATCGTGTTTCGCGAGCCAGCGGTGTATGGCGCAAACAGTAGCTTGCGCTTTGCTGAGCTGCAGCAGGCGGCTGCTAAGCGCGGGGAAATCGTAATCGGCCATATTTCGACGAGTTCGCCACAAGGTGACCGGGGCCTGGAGTTCAATCCACCCCGCGATGAGGAACTGGCGATAACCGGCGACACACGACTGGTCGTGCTGACTTGCCCGTGATGGGAGTACGGCAAAAGAGTGGGGAGCATCCGCCAATTTAGGCTCATCGCAATATAGCGGGAGTCCCCTGAGTCTTCTGAATTTCCTTGATCTTCTTGGTGAAAAGTTACCGCGGTAACGTCTGCGGACCGCTCGTCGGCATTTTACAACCACTGATCGGCCCTGCCCGGGAACGAGCACGCAGCGGGCTGTTCTTCCTGCACCGTCAAAGCGAAAAGGAAATCGAAGGAGAGGTCTGAACCATTTTTATGGAAACAGTGGGTGTCCCCAATTCGGTGGGTGTCCCCAATTCGGTGCGTGTCCCCCAATTCGCTTCCATGCACGCCAAAGTC
>JBFIQI010000175.1:0-4200 GCA_041609715.1 Gammaproteobacteria bacterium | reverse complement strand
TTCGACCCACCGCGCACCGACTTCAACCGCAGCTTCGATGCTTTCCAGGGTATTCTCGGGAAACTTCCCAGCGTATCCGCGGTGAGCGATCAGTTCGATCTTTTTATTTCGGGTCGACACGTTTTTGGTTCACCTGAAATTCGGATGGTGCGCGCTGGCGCCAAACATAACAGATATTCGTGGAAGATTTCCCGGGCCCGCAAACGCGGAAGCCCCACGCTGGAAATTGCAAACCCTGCTGTTGGAGCGATCCTGCGCCAGCGAGGCGGTGCAGCGTGGCAGATTGATTGCCAGATCCGCGGCGGTTTCCCGGCTGCGCGTCTGCGCAGCGGAGCAGAACAGGCAAGGGGGGCAAAGTTATGTAAAATAACCGCGCTCCGGCTTTCAGGCCCGGTGTTCCGGGCGCGCAGGTGTCCGCAAGTACAATGGAGTGTCAAGAGACATAACGAGAATGGCGAGGCACGTAACACCCAATCCGGTCAAGCTGGAAGACTATGCACCGCCCCCTTACCTGGTGGAGCGTGTCGACCTGCGCATCAGCCTGGATGAGCACAGAACGCGCGTCGTGGCGCGCTTGTCCGTGCGTCACAACCCTCTGAGCCGGTCAGCCGACCTTGTCCTTGACGGGCGCAAGCTGGAACTCAAGCGACTTCTGAAGAACGGTCGCAAGTTGCCCGACGATGCGTTTGAGCTCAGCGACGAGCGGCTCGTGTTGCGGAACCCCGGTGAACGTTTCGAACTCGAGATCGAGACAATTATTCATCCGGAAAACAACCTGAGCCTGGAGGGCCTGTATAAGTCGGGGAGTAATTTCTGCACCCAGTGCGAGGCGGAGGGCTTTCGCAAAATTACCTATTACCCGGACCGGCCAGATGTGCTCGCCCGGTTCACCACGACCATAGAGGCCGATAAGGCCCGCTACCCCGTATTACTGTCCAATGGCAACCCGGTGGACTCTGGCGAGCTGGAGAACGGGCGCCACTGGGCCCTTTGGGACGACCCGTTTCCGAAACCCTCGTACCTGTTTGCGCTGGTGGCGGGAAACCTGGCGCATATTGAAGACCAGTACCTGACCGCATCCGGACGCAAAGTGCGGTTGCGCATTTATGTCGAGGAACACAATGTCGACAAATGCGCACATGCCATGGCGGCACTCAAGGCGGCCATGCGCTGGGATGAGCAGCGGTTTGGCCGCGAGTACGATCTGGACATCTACATGATCGTTGCCGTGGACGACTTCAATATGGGTGCAATGGAAAACAAGGGCCTGAATATTTTCAATTCCCGCTTCGTTTTGGCGCGGCCCGAGTCTGCCACTGACCGCGATTTCCTGAATATCGAAAGCGTGGTAGCGCATGAGTATTTTCATAACTGGACGGGCAACAGGATTACCTGTCGGGACTGGTTCCAGCTGACGCTGAAAGAGGGCCTGACGGTATTTCGCGATCAGGAATTTACGGCGGATCTGAATTCCCGAGCACTTAAGCGAATCCAGGATGTGGAGTTTCTTCGAAACCATCAGTTTGCGGAAGACGCCGGGCCGATGGCGCATGCAATTCAGCCCAGCAGCTACATGGAGATAAACAACTTTTACACGCCCACTGTGTATAACAAGGGCGCCGAAGTGATTCGCATGATTCATACGCTGCTGGGTGCGAAAGGGTTTCGACGCGGCATGGATCTGTATTTTGCCAGTCACGATGGTGAGGCGGTGACCACGGAGGACTTCGTCAGGGCCATGGAAGACGCCACCGGTGTGCAGCTGTCCCGCTTCAGGCGCTGGTATTCACAGGCCGGGACGCCGCGGCTTTCAGTAGAGAGCAAATATGTGCAAGAGGAGAAATGCCTGCATCTCACTCTGCGCCAGACTTGCCCGCCGACACCGGGTCAGCCGCACAAGGCGCCCTTCCACATGCCGATTCGTATCGGCTTGCTGGACAAAGAGGGCAGGGAGCTGCCTTTGCAGTTAGAAGGCGAGGACCGGTCATCCGGCGCAAGCCGGGTCCTGGAATTGACGGAGACCGAGCAGACGTTTCGTTTCGCCGGCATCGGCAGCGCGCCTGTCGTATCGGTTTTGCGCGACTTTTCCGCGCCTGTCGAGCTGGAATTTGCACAGAGTGACCAGGACCTGGCATTCCTCATGGCGCATGACACTGATCCTTTCAACCGCTGGGATGCCGGACAGCGGCTGGCCAGAAAGATCATGCTGGGCTGGTTGCAGGCGGGCAGCGATGCCCGGTGGCGCGCGCCGGAGATGTTCATCAGTGCCTTGGGCGCAACGCTCTCGGATCGGTCGCTGGACCCGGCACTGGTGGCGATGACGCTGAGCATTCCCTCCGAACAGGTGCTTTCCGGTGCGCTGGATGTTGTGAATGTTGAGGGAGTCCATGCGGTTCGCGATGCGCTGTCAGACCAGATAGCGAGGCGCCTGCATGAGCAATTGCGCGCGGTATACGCAGACCTGGGCTGTACCAATAGCGGGGGCCTGGGCAGCGCAGCAATGGGGCGCCGGAGTCTTGCCAACACTTGCCTGTATTACCTGGTTTCGGGCGGCAACAGCGACGACCGGCAGCTTGCTGTTGCACAGTTTTCGGCAGCGGACAACATGACTGATCAGCTCGCCGCGCTGCACGCCCTTGTTCACAGCGGTAGTCCGGAGGCAGAACTGTTGCTGGCACAATTTTCCAGCCAATGGTCGGAAGATCCCCTGGTCATGGACAAATGGTTTGCGCTGCAGGCGAGCGCACCTCTGGAGGAAACGCCGCAAAGGGTCGCCGAACTGCTGAAGCATCCATTGTTCAAGCTGCAAAACCCCAATCGTGCCCGTGCGCTGCTAGGTGCATTCGGTGAAGCAAACCCGTATTGTTTCCACGCCGCGGATGGTCGTGGCTACCGCATAATCTCTGATCAGGTGATCAAGCTGAATGACCAGAATCCCAGCGTTGCGGCGCGCTTGCTTGCGCCGCTCACGCGCTGGCGGCGATATGATGAGCAAAGACAGGCCTTGATGAAAACCGAGTTGGCAAAAATTGCCGGGCTTGACCAGCTTTCGCGCAATCTGTACGAACTGGTCAGGCGCAGCCTGGATGATGCGGATGAGTGAGGGGAGCATCGCATGGCGATAAAGCGCGCGCTGGTGGTGGATGATTCGAGGTCGGCCAGGCTGATCCTCCGGCGCCTGCTGGAGAAACATGGGCTGGATGTAGAAACCGCCGAATCGGCGGAGCAAGCGCTGGATTACCTCCAGAACAAACGTCCGGACGCGATATTCATGGACCATACGATGCCGGGCATGGACGGCTTGCAGGCGGTCAAAGTGATCAAGAATGACCCTAAGACCGCCATGATTCCGGTGATGATGTATACCGCCAAGGAGGGTGAACTGTATGTGGGGCAGGCGCGTGCACTCGGCGCAGTGGGTGTGCTGCCCAAGCAGGTGGAACCGGCGGAGTTATTCAAGGTATTGCAACGGCTGGGACTCCTGACAGATCAGCGCAGCGAACGAGGCGAAAGCAAACCGCCGCCGGTACTCAAGAAAGGCGAGGAGCGGCGTCAGAAGGAAGGCGAGGCGCCCGGTATACAGCTCAAGGGCCTGGTAGAGCGCATGCTGTCCGAGCAACGCTACGAGCTGCGCACCGATATTCTCGCCAGCCACCGGGCCTTTGCTCGCCAGGTTGCACAGGAAATTCTCGCGGAACAGCGTGCCGAAAAGGCGCGTCTGGAGGCCATTGCAGAGGCTGAGGAAGCGGCGCGCGAGGCAGAGCCGGAAAAAACCAGGGCGACGGTTTCTACGAGCTGGATGTGGTTTACTCTGGTACTCCTTCTGAGCAGCGCGTTCCTGCTGTGGAATGGTTACCGTTCCGCGGAAGAAATCGATCGCCTCGAGCGGGAAATCACCGGTCAGCGAGCGGTCAAGCGAGTGTTATCAGGGGGGTCGAGTGCGCTCAGCCAGGACCAGATCGGAAACCTGCGGGCACGGCTGGCCACGGCCGGCGACCAGCTTTACAGGATGCTCGCCGCACTGGAGTGGGCCGCCAACCAGAACAGCACCGTGGGTTACTCGGAAGAGGCGCTAGGCGGCAATCGCCTGGGCATGGTGCAGGGGCTCCTGCAACGCCTGGACAGCCTGGGGTTCCAGGGCGTACTCAGGCTGGAAACACACCTTGGACGTTTTTGCCTGGTCGGCGACGATGCGCAGGG
>JBFIQI010000174.1:0-4209 GCA_041609715.1 Gammaproteobacteria bacterium | reverse complement strand
GCACTAGCGTGCAGCTGCAGCTGTCACTGGACAATCGCATCGCGACGCTGGAAGCGGACCGTGGCAGGCTGCGGCAGATTTTACACAACCTGATACGCAACTCGCTGGATGCGCTGGAGGGCCAGGAGCATGGCGTCGTCGAAATCAAAACGGAGCTGGTGACCGAGAAAGAACACAGCTTCGTCGATATCATCGTGCAGGACAACGGGCCCGGCATCCAGATGGAAATTGTGGAGCAGGTCTTTGATCCGTACGTAACCAGCAAATCCAAAGGCACGGGCCTTGGCTTGGCCATCGTCAAAAAGCTGGTGGAAGAGCACGGCGGGCGCATCTATGCCCATAACCTTGATTCTGGCGGCGCCCGCATCAGCATAAGATTACCCATGGACGAGGATTCCCGGGCGGTGATGTTGAGTCACACTTCAGCACCGCGTAAAAACAGGAGAGAGCGCGCATGAGTTCCCCACAGATTCTGGTAGTCGACGACGAGTCCGATATCCGCTCGCTCCTGCAGGAGATTTTGAAAGACGAGGGCTATGAAGTTCGCGTTGCGGAGGATGCGGCCGCGGCGCGCAAGGCGCGCAGTAACCAGGCGCCCGATCTTGTGTTGCTGGATATCTGGATGCCCGATACCGACGGCATTACGCTGCTGCGGGAGTGGGCGCGGGACGGACTCAAGTTTCCCGTGGTCATGATGTCCGGTCACGGCACGGTCGATACCGCGGTGGAGGCGACCCGGCTGGGAGCGTTCGATTTCATCGAAAAACCTTTGTCCATGGCAAAGCTGCTGCGCACCGTGGAACGGGCGCTGGCATCCAGGCGCGACGAAAAAAGCGAGAATGCCATGCGGCTGGTGCCGCCGCTGGTGGAACCGGTGGGGAAGAGCCAGCTCATGCAGGATTTGCGTGACCGTGTTCGTCAGGCCGCAGCGCATGATTCGCCGGTGCTGATGCTGGGCGAGGCGGGCACCGGGCGCGAGGCATTTGCCCGCTACCTGCATTCCATGAGTCCACGCGCCGCCGCGCCATTTGTGGATGTCATCTGCAGCGCGCTGACCGATGACAATGTCGAGACCCTGCTGCTGGGCAGCGAGAGCGGCGGCGAGATTCGTCCAGGTTATCTCGAGCAGGCCCAGGGCGGCGTGCTGTTTTTGAATGAAATCGGCGACCTCAACTCGCGTGCGCAGCAGGTGCTGTTGGGTGCGCTGGAGCAGAATGGTTTCATCCGCGTTGGTGGCAGCCAGGTAGTGCCCCATGACCTGATGTTCATCAGCGCCGCCCAGCCTGGCTTTGAAAAGGCCGGCGACGGCTTTCGCCAGGACCTGCTGGATCATCTGAGCGTGATCCAGATACGGATTCCGCCGCTCAGGGAGTACAGCGAAGACGTGCCCGATCTGCTGCGTTATTACGTCGATGTTCTTGTGGATACGTCCGGAGCGCCATTCAGGCGCTTCAGCGTGGCGGCGCAAAACCGGCTGCGCAATTACCCCTGGCCCGGCAACATCCGCAACCTGAAGAACATGGTGCATCGCCTGCTCATTCAGGGTAGCGGCGACACAATTTCCCTGGAAGAAGTGGAGACCGCGCTGGCTACCGAAGCACCCACCGAGGGCCCGCTGGTGGAGCAGGATTTGCTGGCGCTGCCACTGCGCGAGGCGCGCGAGCAATTCGAGCGGGCCTATCTCAAGCAGCAACTGGCGCTGTGCGATGGCAAGGTGGGCAAACTCGCGGAGCGGGTCGGTATGGAGCGCACCCACTTCTACCGCAAACTGAAATCTCTCAAGGTGGAATTCGGGCGCGACTGAATCGTCGCCACCAGCGGCGATTCTGTCCCGTCAGTTGCTGGCGCCGCCCGCCCCGGCCCTGGACGGGTAAATTTCACCGCCGGGGCCGAACAGCGGCGCCGCCGGACCAAAGTCTTCCAGGCTGAGCCGTTTCATCAGCTGGAACGCTGCCTGGTCGGGGTCCAGAACCGGTCCCCCGGGGCGTTGCTGGCGGGCCGAAACCACTTGTCCGCGCAGGAAGCGGCCGTCCGGCGCCAGCGTTGCAAACAGGATAGGCGCGAGGCCCTTGATGCCGGCAACGCTGATTCCATAATGGGTGGCAAAGTTGCCCAGGCTGTAAGCCACCAGCCGCTCGCGGTAGATTTCCAGGCCGCGGGGCACATGGGGGCCATGACCAATGACCAGGTCGGCGCCCGCGTCGATTACCGCATGGGCAAAGGCCATGACGTCACCGCGGTCCTCACCGTAGTAAGTTTCCATGCCGGGTCGCACATGCAGTGCATCCAGCCCTTCGGCGCCGCCGTGAAAAGACACGATGATCAGGTCATGATGCTCCGCCAGTTTACTGACCAGGCCCGCGGCGGTGTCGATATCATTGATGGAATGGGCGCCGATGTTGGGCGCAAAGGCGATCATGGCGATGCGCACGCCGTTGACCTCGCTTAGCGCCACATCGCCCTCGCGGCCGCTGTGGGCAATGCCGGCTGCCGCGAGCACCCGCATGGATTCGCTGCGACCTTCCTCGCCGAAATCCCGCGCATGGTTGTTGGCCAGGCTCAGCATGTCAAAACCGGCATCGGCCAGGTGACGGACATAGCGGGTCGGCGTGCGAAACAGGTAACAAAGACTCGGGTTCTGGCACTGCTTGGCCGGCGCCAGTCCGTCCGCCAGGGTGCCTTCGAGGTTGCCGAAAGTCAGGTCGGCCGAGGCCAGCAGCCCAGCCACTTCAGCGAGAATCGACCGGTCATGGTCGGGTAGCCGGGGGGCGGGATAGTCGGTACCCAGCATGATGTCACCCACCGCAGCGATGGTGAGCGGTGGCGGCGGCAACGGCGGCGATTGCGGCTCGGGGATGACCGGTGCTTCGGGTTCCGGTGACAGCAGCACCAGGTCGGGGGCGGGATCAGACGCGCCCGGTCCTGGCAGCACATCTGCGGGAGGGGCCGGCGCAGTACTGCAGCCCGCCATCAGGTAAACCAGCAGCAAGATCCCAAAGATGGCGGTTCGACGCATCACGAACCGGTGCGGATGATGAGCATCTCGACCCCGGCGTCCAGCAGCCGGGCGCGCATTGCGTTGAGTTCATCCAGATCGGAAATCGGCCCGATGCGCACGCGGTGCCAGGTCTGGTTGTCAATGCTGACTTTCTGGATGCGCGATTCCACGCCCAAAAGAGCCAGCTTGGCTTTTACGCGGTCAGCATCGGCCAGGTTCTGGAAGGCGCCGACCTGCAGAATGTAATCGCCCGCATCCCGAACCGGGGTCCGGTCCCGATCGCGCCGTACGTCGAGTTCCTTTTCCGGTATCACAACTTCGAAAGCCGGCAGCATTTCATAAAAATCAAATTCCGGTTTTTTTTCGCGCTCGGATTCAGGCTGTGCCGGTTTTTGCGGTGCGCTTTCAACAACTTTTGAATATGCGCCGTCCGGGCCTGAAGAGATGGGGGCAAGGTCTTTGTAATAAACGATACCGGCCAGCAACAGCCCCAACACCAAGCCAGCCAGCATCCACACCCAACCGGGCGCGGCGGGCTCGTCGCTTTTGCGACGCGCTTTTTTGCGTCGATCTCGCGGCCGTCTGGCGTCTTTGTAATCGCGCGTCATGTCACATGCTCTGGGGCGCGGAGACGCCCAGCAGCGCAAGGCCGTTGCGAATCACCTGCCGGGTTGCAGTGATCAGCAACAGGCGGGCGTTACGCAGCGCTTGGTCGTCTACCAAAAACTGGTGCGCGTTGTAGTAGGTATGAAAATCGTTGGCCAGGTCTCGCAGATAGTGCACCAGGTGCTGCGGCGCCCGGTTGTCGGCGGCCAGCCGCACCGCTTCAGGGTAGCGGCTGAGAGCAGTCATCAGCGCCTGCTCATGGGGCTCAGATAAATTGTCCAGTGCCCCCATGGCGTCCTTGGTGTCAAAAGCCAGGCCTTTGTCATCCAGCTGCCGAAACACGCTGCAGACCCGGGCGTGGGCGTACTGGATGTAGTAAACGGGGTTGTCGTTGCTGCGCGACTTGGCCAGTTCCAGATCGAAATCCAGGTGCTGGTCATTGGAGCGCATCACGTAAAAAAATCGCGCCGCGTCATTGCCAACCTCGTCGCATAACTGGCGCAGCGTCACGAACTCGCCAGAACGCGTCGACATCTGTACTTTTTCGCCACCACGATAGAGCACGGCAAACTGCACCAGCTTCACCTCGAGGATGTCGGGTGATT
>JBFIQI010000173.1:0-4227 GCA_041609715.1 Gammaproteobacteria bacterium | reverse complement strand
TGGCCATGCGCAAGCGACAGCAGAAAAATTTTCTTGCAACGCTGCTGCTTTCCCAGGGTGTCCCGCACCTGCTTGCGGGTGATGAATTTGGTAACAGTCAGCGCGGCAATAACAATGCTTACTGCCAGGATAATGAGCTATCGTGGCTCGACTGGGATCTGGCTACGGAGCAACGGGAGCTGGCGAACTTCGTGCGCCACCTGGCCGGGATAAGAAAGGAATGCCACGGATTCCGCCGCCGCCAGTTTCTGACCGGGGCGCCCGGCGGAGGCCAGGCACGTATATCAGCGATCAAGGACGTAACCTGGTTACATCCATCGGGCCGGGAAATGCGTGTGAGCGACTGGCATGATCCCCACCTGCACTGCCTGGGCATGTTGCTGGCAGAGCAGGAGGCGCCTCAGCCGGGCCACCAGCGTAGATACGCGCATCTGGTCCTGTTCAATGCCGGGCTACAGCCCGAGGAGTTCACCTTGCCGGAGTGCCCCGCCGGCAGCGCCTGGACGCGGCTGTTTGATACCGGCGAGGAAAGACCCGGCCTGCCTTTCAGGTCCCAGACCTATCGTTTGCACGCAAGGGCCTGTGCAGCGTTCGCAGAGCCATTAAACTAGTCCTGCGACAGCTTGCTGACGAGCTTGCAGTTATATTAATAATATTTTGAATAATATTATATAACTTTATGAAAAATCGAAAATTAATTCGTCGTCTCTGTTCCCTGACCGGGATTGACGATGCCTATCGTGATCACCGCAACGAGGCCCGCGCCATCGAAATCGGGTCGCTGGGGGCGCTGCTGGCGGCACGTGGATTCAAGGTCGAGGATGCTGCCGCTCTGCGGGAGGCCATCGCGGAGATCACCAACCGCAACGGTGCATTTCGAGTGCCGCCCGTCGTGGTGCTACGCGAGGACCAGCCGCAGCAGATCCGCATCGAGGTGCCGCTGGCCTTGTTGGACAAGCCGATAAACTGGCGTTTGCTGAAAGAGAATGGTGAATTTCAGGCAGGCCAATTCCTGCCCGAAGATGATCTTGTCAGGGAGCATGACGCCCATGCCGTTTGCGCGCTGGAGTTCGGTCCGCAAGCCGGGGCCGGCTACCACTGGTTGACGATATCGGGGCCGGGTGATGCGGGGGATCACCGTGTTCGGGTGATTATCGCACCGGCTTCCGCCTATGAGGCTGTAACTGATGAGGCGCCCGAATGGGGCGTCGCGGTCCAGCTTTATGCGCTGCGGTCGGCGCGTAACTGGGGTATGGGTGATTTCACCGATCTGGCCAGCTTGGGCAGTATGCTGGCGGAGCAGGGCGCTGATTTTCTGGGTATCAACCCCCTGCATGCCTTGTATCCCTCGAATCCTGAACATGCCAGTCCTTACAGCCCGGCCAGTCGAGCTTTTCTCAACTACCTGTATATCGACGTCGAGGCCGTACCAGAGTTCGCCAGCTGCGAGGCAGCCCGGTTAAAGGTAGCCAGCGAGTATTTTCAGGACCGCCTTGCCACCCTGCGTGCCTGTGATCACGTGGATTATTCCGGCGTTGCCTTTTTGAAGCAGATTGTTCTCCGGCACCTCTATGAGTATTTCGTCGCCCGGGAACTGGCTCGCAACACGCCGCGGGCGGAAGCTTTCCTGGACTTCGTGGAGCAGGGTGGTGCTGCACTGGAACAGACCTGTCTTTTCTACGCACTGTACGCGGATAACCGCAAGGCCTCGCGCGAGGGCGGCTGGCAGCGCTGGCCGGGGCAACTGCGGGACCCGGAGTCCGAGGATGTCGCCAGTTTCGCCGAACAGCATCAGGATACGATCCGCTACTACATGTATCTCCAGTGGCTGGCTGACGAGCAGCTGCAGGCAGCCCATGCAGCTGCCCTGGAGGCCGGCATGAAAACCGGGCTTTATCGTGATCTCGCGGTGGGCATAGACTCAAATGGCGCGGATATGTGGCGCAATCAGGGCCTCTATTGCCGGGGCGCCTCCGTTGGCGCGCCCCCGGATTCCATTGCCTTGCAGGGACAAGACTGGGGCCTGCCGCCCATGGAACCTCTGCAAATGCAGACAGAGGCTTATGAGACATTCATTACCGATCTGCGGGACAACATGCGTCATTGCGGGGCGCTGCGCCTGGATCACGCCATGCAGTTGATGCGCCTGTGGTGGACGCCGGCAGGCCGCCCCTCGAGCGAAGGCGCCTACGTGCGCTACCCGCTGGATGATCTTCTGGGCATCGTGGCACTGGAAAGCCACCGCAATCGCTGCCGGATTATCGGAGAGGACCTGGGAGTGGTGCCCGAAGAAATTCGCGAGGCACTGCCGCGCGAGAAAATCTGGTCGTACAAAGTGATCCTCTTTGAGAAGGATGACCAGGGTCGATTCAAGCGGCCGGTTGATTACTCGCCCCGAGCGATGGCGACGCTGACAACCCACGATCTGCCGACTTTGCCAGGCTACTGGCGGGGCTCAGATTTGTTGTTGCGCGAGGAACTGGGACTTTTTCCGAGCCTGGAGATCAAGGAACAAACCTGGCAGGAGAGAATTGCTGACCGGCAAGCGCTCATTGCTGCGCTTAAACGTGAGGATCTTTATCCGGCAGACATGCCCGAAGACGCCAATGAGATGGATGATCTGCCCGCTGAGCTGTTGCTGGCCCTGGAAAGATTTCTGGCCCAGTCCAGAAGCCGCATGGTCTGCGTGCAATTGGAGGATTGGATGGGGGTGCTCGATCCCGTCAATGTACCGGGTACCAGCGATGAGTATCCCAACTGGCGGCGCCGCCTCCCCGACGACATCGAGGATCTTGAGCGCAGCCACATACTGCAGCGCCATGCGGCGGTGCTCAAGCGCTCACAGCAAGCGGAGCACGAGCAGCGGGCAGGGGAAACCGAATAGCGGCCCGGCTCATCGGGCGCCGAAAATTTCAGAACATGCGGGCCGGTAGCAGGGGATACAGATAACGCATGAGCGCCCAGGGCCAGCGGGGTACCCAGGCCGTGGCGGATTCTTTCTCAATAGCATTTACCATGGCCTGGCAGCCGGTGGCCGTGTCGACAATAAACGGCGTATTCTTGACCCGCTCGTTCATTTCACTGCGGATGAAACCGGGGTGAATAGTGCTGATCCGGACCGGTGAGCCGGCCAACTCTGCGCGCAATCCTTCGCTGAGGTTGGACAGCCCCGCCTTGGTGGCTGCGTAGACATTCATCGCGCCAGGAAACCCACGCACCGCGGATACCGACGAGATCGTTACCAGGTGGCCGGCATTTTGCTCGCGAAATATCTGCAGGGCTGCTTCACACTGCGCCAGAGCAGCGACGAAATTGGTTTGCGCTGTTTGCACATTGGCGTAGAAATACCCGGTACCTAGCGGCGCCCCCTTGCCCATACCGGCGTTGACGATGACCCGGTCGAGTTGACCGAGATCCTGTCGGAACGCCTCAAAAACCTCGAACACCCGCTCGTGATCGTTAACGTCCAGCTGTCGGATGTGGATTCGTACACCAGGGAAACGAGCCAGCAGTTCTGCACGCAGCGACTCGAGCCGTTCGACCCGTCGGGCGCATAGCGCCAGGTTGCGACCCATACCTGCAAAAATCTCCGCCATGCCCCGGCCAAGTCCGGAACTGGCGCCGGTAATCAAAATGTTGTTTCTTGTCATCGCGTGACCGGTTCACCTCATGCAGTTGGCATGCGCTGGGCGCTTGCAGCAGGTGTCAGAGGCGGCTATCGACTGCCTCGAGGAAACCATACATGTCGACGATATTCTCGGCTTCCGGGCGGGAAGTCTTACCCTTCAGATCGCCGGTTATCGTGCCCGCGTCGACGGTGCTGACCAGCGCAGTTTTGAGATCGTTTGCATAGGCAAGGAGCGCATCATTGTTCTCTCGCTGGGCCAGCGTGGTCAGCGCGTTGGCGAGCGCGTACAGCAGGGCAGAGGAATTGAACAGCGCAACCTTGCCGTCGCTTTCCACAAACTTGAGATACAGGTCGTGGGCTGTGCCATGGGGCGCCTCGAATAGCATGGTACCGTCCTTGCTTTCGATGATGGAACTGGCGGTAGCAAGGCTGCCTCCCAGTGCCGCGGAAATGTCGGAAAAAATATCGCCATCGAGGTTTTGCGCCGGATACAGGGCGTTTCTGGGTGGATCGGTAATCATCTTGATGAGCTGACTGGAAGGTCGCATGATCATGAAGGAAGGCGGCGGCGTGTCGTGCTGGGCGAGTTCGTGGCGGAC
>JBFIQI010000172.1:0-4363 GCA_041609715.1 Gammaproteobacteria bacterium | reverse complement strand
GTCGACATATCGAGCAGATTCACGAAGAAATCATTGCTCAACGTGCCGGGCCGCTTCGTGAACACCCCGTGAGCCGCCTGGCCAGTATTGGCGTTCAGGGCGCGCATGCCACCCACCAAAACGGTCATTTCCGGCACCGACAGCGTCAGCATGCTGGCCCGGTCCACCAGCATCTGTGCCGGAGAGCGGTGGTTGCCGCTTCCATAATAGTTGCGGAAGCCATCGGCCTTCGGCTCCAGTACGGCAAACGAAGCCGCGTCGGTTTGTGCCTGGGAGGCATCGGTGCGACCCGGCGTAAAGGGCACTTCGACCTCGTACGCCGCCTTGCTGGCCGCCTGCTCGATGGCAGCCGCACCACCCAGAACGATCACGTCAGCCAGCGAAACTTTTTTGCCGCCCGACATAGAGCGGTTGAAGTCTTGCTGGACTTTCTCCAGCCGCTTCAGCGTCCTGGCCAGTGCTTTCGGATTATTGGCGGCCCAGTCTTTTTGCGGAGCGAGCCGAAGACGCGCACCATTGGCCCCGCCTCTCAGGTCCGTACCCCGGAATGAAGCAGCCGACGCCCACGCGGTGCCCACCAGCTGTGCAGTATCGAGGCCCGAGTCGAGAATTACCGACTTCAGGCGGGCGATGTCATTGGCGTCTATCAATTCATGGTCGACAGCCGGCACGGGATCCTGCCAGATGAGCGTCTCCGCCGGTACTTCGGCGCCTATGTAACGTACCCGCGGCCCCATGTCGCGGTGCGTCAGTTTGAACCAGGCCTTGGCAAACGCCAGCTCAAAGGCGTCAGGGTTTTCCAGAAAGCGCCTGGATATCTCCCGATAGCTGGGATCGAACTTCAGCGACAGGTCGGTGGTCAGCATGACCGGGGCGTGCCGCTTGCCGGGGTCATGGGCGTCCGGCACCAGATTGGCTGCGTTGGGGTCCTTGGGAATCCACTGCACGGCGCCAGCCGGACTCCGGGTCTGCACCCACTCGAAGGCAAACAGGTTCTGAAAGTAGTTATGGCTCCATTGAGCGGGCGTCACCGTCCAGGCACCCTCCAGGCCGCTGGTCACCGTGTCGACACCCTTGCCGCTGCCGCACTTGTTGGTCCAGCCGAAACCCTGCTCTTCGATGCTGGCCGCTGCAGGCTCGGGACCCACGCAATCACCCGGCTTGTGGGCACCATGGTTCTTGCCAAAGGTGTGACCACCGGCGATCAGCGCCACAGTTTCTTCGTCGTTCATGGCCATGCGCCCAAAAGTCTCGCGGATATCTTTAGCCGCCAACAGCGGATCGGGATTGCCGTTGGGGCCTTCCGGGTTGACGTAGATCAAACCCATCTGCACGGCGGCCAGGGGGTTTTCCAACTCGCGGTCCCCCTTGTAGCGCTCGTCCGCCAGCATTTTGGTTTCCGGACCCCAGTAAACCAGGTCGGGCTCCCAATCGTCCTCGCGCCCGCCGGCGAAACCGAAGGTCTTGAAGCCCATGGACTCCAGCGCCACGTTGCCGGTGAGTACCATCAGGTCCGCCCAGGACAGTTTGCGGCCGTATTTCTGCTTGACCGGCCACAGCAAGCGCCGCGCCTTGTCCAGGTTGGCATTATCGGGCCAGCTGTTCAGCGGATCGAAGCGTTGCTGGCCGCCGCCGGCTCCGCCGCGGCCATCAGCTACCCGGTAAGTGCCGGCGCTGTGCCAGGCCATGCGAATCATGAAGGGGCCATAGTGGCCAAAGTCTGCCGGCCACCAGGCCTGGGATGTTTTGAGCACCGACTCGATATCTTTTTTGACTGCACTGAGATCAAGGCTGGCAAAGGCCTCGGCATAGTCGAAGTCATCCCCCATGGGGTTGGACTCGGCCCCATGTTGGCGCAGTGGGCTCAGGTCCAGCTGTTCGGGCCACCAGAACTGGTTCGATTTGGGCTCGCCCTGGGCGAAAGCCGTCTCTGTCGGTGCAGTGGCCATCAATACGGCCGCCAGCGCAGCGGATAAAGCAGTAATAAAAATTCGCATTGCAATCCCCCTTTATTTAAGGAATAAGCGCCTGGCTTTTCCTGTCTATTTGATCATTTGAAGCGATTTAGAACCGATCTAAAGTATAGATTGGTTTCGGTGACAGGGCCATTGAATTGCAGATTCCTCAAATCCTGCCCGCGGCCGGATTCACCCATCTGGGCGAGCCGAATTGTCAGCCAACCGAACATGTCAGAAGGAAAAACCGCGACATGGTCGTGATTGATAGCTCCCAAATACAGTCAACAAACCTTCTCTGGCTTGCTGTTTTTAAGAGTACTGACCATCTCTGATCACAGCATCAGTATCGACGTTTAATTGGTCAAAAGCTGGACGCGACGCCGACATCGCTACCCTGGCAATCAAAGTCTGCTGAAAGTGACCGATGGTCCGATACACCAAACGTCTTTTGATTTACGGGCTTAAACCATCATGACCCTAAATCTCAAGCAACATGAAATTTCCGGTAGAGGTGTCGTCAACAGACTTTCAAATAACCATGCCGGGCCCTGTTCGCGGAAAGAGCTTGCATGCTGGCCTGTACGGGTGCATGTTGGAGTTGGTGACTGCCAAACGGGCCGTAATTCGGTCGCGTCAGAAAAGCGACGGGAGCAGATGTTATGACCGAGGCGAACCAAAAAGAGCAGTCATTTCTGCATCGAATGGAAAAATGGATTGGCGGCATCGTCGATTGGAGCAACGCCGAGAAGTGCGTACTTGCATCGGCTCTGACGCTATCAATTGCTACCCCGTTTATGGCCTGGTTGTACTTTCGGCTTCAGCATCCCGATACCGCGCCTTACCTTGATCACAGCTTTTTGGCAAAGGTCCTGCCGTTCCTCATCCCGGTTTATGTAGGCGGTTGGCTCACCATGCTATTGGTTTCATTGTGGGCCCGGCGGCGGGCGCCGGACTCGCAGCTGCTCGTCCACGCGATTATTCAGTTCTACTTCGTCACAATCACCTATTCCGTTTATGTTTTTGGGATGTACACAACCAACCAGATACTCATGGTGGTGGGAGGATTCTGCGTGGGCTGCTTGCTCTTTGAAAAAGGCCCCATGCGCGGGGGCCTTGCTTCGCTGGTTGTAATGTATGCGGGCGCCACCTTCGCAGAGCAGGCCGGACTCATCCCGTACGCACCTTTTATGGCGCAAGAACCCTATGCAGGGGGTCGCCTGGAGCTTTCCTGGCTAGCCAGCTATGGCGCGCTGAGCACCTGGACTCTGGCCCTGGTGATAAGCCTGGTTTATCTCATTTTTTATCGCTGGCGAGAGCGGGAGAAACAGCTCGCCATCGCAACGGATCAACTCTCGCGTGCCAATGAATTGATCAGCCGCTATGTTGCGGCACAAGTGAGCGAGCGGATTCTCTCTGGCGACTACGAAGCGGTGAATAAACATAACCGGCTGAAACTTACAGTGTTCTTTTCGGACATCAAGAATTTTACTGCGACAACGGACCGCATGGAGGCGGAGGACTTATCCGAAATACTGAATGAGTATTTGACTGAGATGACCTTCATCGCTGACAAACATGGCGGGACCATCGATAAGTTCGTGGGTGATGCCATCATGATTTTTTTCGGGGCGCCCGAGGCGACCTCAGACCGGGATCACGCCCTCAGGGCTGTACGAATGGCCATCGAAATGCAGGAGCGTATGGAAGTTTTGCGACAGGAGTGGCATCGGCGAGGGGTTTTGTTCCCCTTCCACGTTCGCATGGGTATCAACACGGGACATGCGAGCATCGGTAATTTTGGTTCCGAGGGCCGCATGGACTATACGGCGATCGGCCGACAGGTAAACCTGGCCGCACGTCTCGAGGTAAATTGTGAGGCAGACAAAGTGCTGATCAGCCACGCGACCTGGGCGCTAGTCAATGAAGATATCCCCTGCATGCCCAAGGGGGAAGTCACCGCAAAAGGCATCCGAGACCCGGTGAAGGTCTACGAGGTTGCTCCGGCCTAGGTGGTGCAGGAACCTTGTCGTTTTTTGTGCGCCCGAGTGCGGGTCGCAAGGTGAAATCGATCCTGCTGAGACGTGAACCGCGAACCAAGCGGCAAGTCCCTGCAAAATTTTCAGTAGGCCTGTACCGTTTTTCCTGCCGAACGCCTGCGAGCTGCGCTCGAGGGCCGGATCGACGGACGCGCGACAGAAAAAACAAACCCCGCGAACGCGGGGTTCACATTGTTGGCGCGCCTGGGTGAGGCAGTAAAGAAAAAGCACCGCTTTTTCCTGCCGAACGCCCGAGAGCTGCGCTCGAGGGCCGGGTCGACGGGCGCGGCGAAAAAAAGAACCCCGCAGCTGCGGGGTTCTTTTTTTCGCCGCGCCCGTCGACCCGGCCCTCGAGCGCAGCTCTCGGGC
>JBFIQI010000171.1:0-4437 GCA_041609715.1 Gammaproteobacteria bacterium | reverse complement strand
GTCGGAGTATCGCATCATCGTGGATAAGTCCACCGTGCCCGTCGGGACTGCCGACAAAGTTGCCGAGACAGTTCGCACAGCGCTCAAGGCGCGCGGCCTGGCCATCGATTTCGATGTCGTGTCAAACCCCGAGTTTCTGAAAGAAGGCGCGGCCATCAAGGATTTCATGAAGCCGGACCGAATCGTGGTAGGAACGGACAACCCACGCACTTCGGAACTGCTTAAGGTTTTATACGAGCCTTTCACCCGCAATCATGATCGCATGATCGTGATGGACATACGCTCCGCCGAACTCACCAAGTACGCGGCCAACGCCATGCTGGCGACCAAAATCAGTTTTATGAATGAGCTTTCGAATCTGGCCGAGCGTTTTGGCGCAGATATCGAGAAGGTGCGCATTGGTATCGGCTCTGACAGCCGCATTGGTTACAGCTTTATATACCCGGGCGTCGGCTACGGTGGCTCCTGTTTCCCCAAGGACGTCCAGGCTCTCGCCAGGGCCGCCAAGGGCGTCGATTTCCCCGCAGAATTGCTCGAGGCCGTGGAAGCCGTTAATCGCCGGCAGAAACATGTCCTGTTCGAGAAAATCAGCAAGCATTTCAATGGAGATCTCGCTGGCAAAACCATTGCCATCTGGGGCTTGTCTTTCAAGCCCAACACCGACGACATGCGCGAGGCGCCCAGCCGGGTGCTTATGCAGGCGCTTTGGGAGGCTGGTGCCTCGGTGCGGGCTTACGACCCGGAGGCGATGCAGGAAACCACCCGGATTTATGGTGCCCGCGATGATCTTGAATTATGCGCCGGCGCCATGGAAGCGGTTCAAGGCGCGGACGCGCTCGCGATCGTCACCGAGTGGCAGGAATTTCGCAGCCCGGACTTTGAAGCGATTCGTGATTCATTGTCCGAGCCTGTCATTTTTGATGGACGCAACATTTTCGATCCCGATTACCTGGCGCATTTCGGGTTCACTTATTATGCGATTGGCCGCGGCGCCAGCATCAACACGCCCGTGAAACATCGGCGCCGTGATGACTGATTTGGAGGCAGCATGATCGTTCCAGTCATTCTTTCGGGCGGTGCCGGGTCCCGACTGTGGCCGCTCTCGCGCAAGCTTTATCCCAAGCAACTCTTGCCGCTGGCGGGCGAGCAGACCATGATCCAGCAAACGGCCGAGCGTGCCGCTTCGGTCCCGGGGTGCGCCCATCCCATCGTCGTGTGCAACGAGACCCACCGATTCCTGGTGGCCGAGCAATTCCAGGCGATTGAGAAGGCCCCGGCGGCCATCATCCTGGAGCCCATTGGACGCAACACGGCGCCTGCAGTAGCCGTCGCCGCCCTGGTGGCACTCAGGCAGCAAGGGGATGGCTCAGAAAATACAAACCCGGTTTTGCTGGTGATGCCGGCCGATCATGTCATCAGAGACCAGGCGGCTTTCGTGGCGGCGGTGGAGGCCGGTGAGCGGCTTGCCGGCCAGGGTCACCTGGTGACCTTTGGCATCGTGCCAGACCGCGCTGAGACGGGCTATGGCTATATTCGTAAAGCGGAAAGTGTGCTGGATGAGGCATCCGGTGCCAGCAAGGTGGCCGAATTCGTCGAAAAGCCGGATGCCGCCACCGCTACCCGGTACTTTGATGGCGGCAACTATCTGTGGAACAGCGGCATCTTCATGTTCGGAGCCCAGCGATTTTTGCAGGAGCTTAAATGGCTGGCACCCACCATATTGGAGGCTTGCGAGGCCGCGGTCGCGGGTGCCCGGGAAGACCTGGACTTTCTGCGCCTGGACGCGGCGGCTTTCGAGAGCTGTCCATCGGACTCCATCGACTATGCGGTCATGGAGCACACCAAGGACGCGGTAGTGATACCGCTGGATGCGGGCTGGAATGATGTGGGTTCCTGGGATGCCTTGCATGACGTGGCAGAAAAAGACGCTGCCGACAACGTGATATCTGGTGATGTCATCAGCAAAGACACGCGGGGCAGTTATATCTACTCGAGCGGCCGGTTGGTGGCTACCGTGGGGCTGGATCGTCACGTTGTCGTGGAGACCGAAGATGCGGTGATGGTCGCGCCACGCTCCCGGGTGCAGGACGTCAAAAAGCTTGTGGAGGAGATGGAAAAAAATGGGCGCGAAGAGCCCAATCTCCATCGCAAGGTGTATCGGCCCTGGGGCAGCTACGATTGCCTTGAAGAAGACGAGGGATTCCAGGTCAAGCGCATCACCGTGAATCCGGGCGGGGTGCTGTCGCTACAGCTGCACCACCGCCGGGCTGAACACTGGGTGGTGGTGCGCGGCACGGCCAGGGTCACGCGGGGCGAAGACACCTTCATGCTCAATGAGAACGAGTCCACCTACATTCCCATCGGCACCAAGCATCGCCTGGAAAACCCGGGCACCGAGCCCGTGGAACTCATCGAGGTACAGACCGGCGACTACCTGGGCGAAGACGATATTGTCAGATTCGAAGACCAATACGGCCGGGAAGGTACCAACACTTAAAAAAACGTATCCGCTAATCCTGGGGGAGAACCGTGAAGATCAATTGTTTCAAGGCCTACGACGTGCGTGGGCGGCTGCCCGACGAGCTCAACGAGGACATCGCCTACCTGATTGGCCGTGCCTACGCAGCGTTTTTGCAACCTAAGCAGGTGGCAGTGGGTCGCGATATTCGCCTGACCAGCCCGGCGATCTGCGATGCCGTGGTGCGGGGCCTGACTGATTCCGGCGTGGACGTATTGGACATCGGGATGGGGGGCACCGAGGAGGTCTATCACGCCACGTTTTCCCAGGGTCTGGACGGGGGCCTGATGGTGACCGCCAGCCACAATCCCAAGGACTACAACGGCATCAAGATGGTCAAGGCAGAATCCCGGCCCATCAGCGCCGACACCGGCCTCAAGGACATCCAGGCGCTGGCGGAGGCCGGAAACTTCGATGAGGCGGCCAGAAAGGGCAAGCGCACCGCGGTGGACCTGCGGCCAGAGTATATCGAGCATCTGCTCGGCTACATCGATTCGAGCGCCCTGAAGCCCCTGAAGCTGGTGGTTAATGCCGGTAACGGCGGTGCCGGACTGGTCGTGGACGAACTGGCGCCCCAACTGCCCTTTGAGTTCGTCAAGGTGAACCACGAGCCGGATGGGAATTTTCCCAATGGCATCCCGAACCCCATGCTGGAAGAGAATCGTGACGCAACCTCCAGCGCGGTTACCGAGAGCGGCGCGGACTTCGGCATCGCCTGGGACGGGGATTTCGACCGGTGTTTTTTATTTGATGAGAACGGCCGCTTTATCGATGGCTATTACATCGTCGGGCTGCTTGCCAAAGCGTTCCTGGATAAATATCCGGGCAGCAAGATCATTTATGATCCGCGGGTCACGTGGAACACCATCGCCGTGGTCGAAGCCGCCGGCGGCATTCCGGTACAAAGCAAGTCGGGCCATGCCTTTATCAAGGATGTCATGCGCCGGGAAGATGCGGTGTATGGCGGCGAGATGAGTGCTCACCATTATTTCCGTGATTTCTCCTACTGCGACAGCGGCATGATCCCCTGGCTGCTGGTGGCCGAGATGGTGAGCAAGACGGGCCGGCCCTTGTCCACCATGGTGGACGAAATGATGGAAAACTATCCCAGCAGCGGTGAGATCAACCGGCAGGTGGCGGATGCGAAGGCGACTTTCGGCAAGCTTGAAGAAATCTACAAGCAAGATTGCCTGCGGATTGATCACACCGATGGGCTGGCGATGGAGTTCGACAACTGGCGCTTCAACATTCGGGCATCCAATACCGAGCCCGTCGTCCGCTTGAACGTGGAAAGTCGCGGGGATGCCGCGCTGGTCAAGGAAAAGACCGAGGAGCTACTGGCTCAATTGTGACTTGCGGGGCTGGCTGGGTCGTTTGTGGTCGCGCCTATCCGACGCCTGGTTGGAACGCCGATAATGGCGCCTTAGACGCCAGACATAAATGGATGCGTGCAGGCACAGCAAGCCCAGCAACCAGCAAAATGGCAGGATCCAGTACCAGCCTGACACAAACAGCGTGGTCCCGATGGCGGCAATCCCGGCCAGCGCGTAGAACACCGGTAAGCCTTCGTATAGAACAGTTGGTAGCCAGAGCTTCTTGCCCAGAAGTCTAACCACGCGGGCCTTGAATGCGCTGAGACTGGATCGCGATGGCTGCTGTTGATGGGTGTTCAGGGAAGTACTCTTCATCGCCCGATCAGCTTAGCGCGGGGCAAAATCGACGCTTGTGACTGAGTTCACAGTTACGCGATGGCCAATATATTAAGTTAAGCACCAAAGCAGGCGCGTAGCTCAGTGGTAGAGCACTGTCGATACACGGCAGAGGACGGAGGTTCAATTCCTACCCGCGCCTACCAAAAATGGAACCGCCGGCAATGCCGGCGGTTTTCGCTTATGCTTAACCGGGTAAGTGATTAGGCC
>JBFIQI010000170.1:0-4460 GCA_041609715.1 Gammaproteobacteria bacterium | reverse complement strand
TCCATCCCTGGCGCAACGCCCATATCTACAATTGCTGTCACAGCATTGTTCCTGGCGAGTTCGTCCAGCGTGAGTGCGTCTTCCGGCATAAAGGAAATGTCGACGACTGATTTCCCGGCCGCGATTACTGTGCTCAGCGTCTGGTACCCCATGAAACCCGGGACCGCACAGATCACCAGGTCGGCGGGCCCGATGATGCGCCGCATAATCTCGGCATTGTCCAGGTCTGCCTCAACCACGTCGACATCGTCGTTGGCCAACTGCCGAAGCGCTGCCGGGTCCCGGTCGGCCGACCTGACCCTGTGCCGGACCGCAAGGTCTCGTGCGATGGCTCTGCCAACCATCCCGGCGCCAAGAACGACTACATGGCTCATGGTTACTCCATTTTTATCAAAACAGCGCCGCTCGAGCGGCGCGTCGGCTGATGATCCGATGAATTTCGAGTATATAAGTATTTACACCCCGAATACTTCGTGGGAAGCAGTCCTTTAGCCTAAGGCCGCCCGGGAAAATCTTTTGCCGCACCCCGGAAGTTGAACATGTGCTGCGCAAGCGGCTGTGCCAGGGCTCTTTCGCAGACCGGGACGGGATTGCTCACCTGGCACGGCTGATTCTTTTGGCTCAGCTGCGAGACCGGGCGGCTGCCTGACAATGGTTGTGCAAACTACGGGCCGACGCGAGTCGGCCCGTTGCTCGAGGCGCCCCTTCACTCAGTGACGGTATCGTCTGGCTGGGCGATCAAAGTTGCTGTCATCATAAACATAACCATATCGGGATCGGGTTTTCTGCGCGCCGCGGCGCCACTGTGGTTCCAGCGCGTATTCCACCCGCCCAAGCGTTCTGGAGAGCCTCCTCAGTTCGCGCTGCAGACGCTGGCGTTTTTTGTAACCCAGGTGGGCGTTGCGGGCTGCGAACCTGAGATCGTAGAACTCGGCGTTCAGGCGCCGCAGCGAGCGCATCAGTTTTTGCGGGCCCCGACCTCGCCGTGCCTGGCGGGCCAGGCGCTCGCTTGCGATTGCGAACTCAAAAGCTTCCTGCTTCAGCTGCCAGTTTCCCGGCACGTAGGTGAGCCGCTGGTGAAGGCGCGCCGCCCGCGCATCCAGACTGGAAATTGCGGCGACAACATCGTGACTGGCGCTCGCAACAGCGGGCAAGAACACGAGGGGTAATATCAAGATGAATTTTCGCATCACTGGGCTCCTTCGTTGAAATCCCGGAGCCAGTTTGGGGCCTGCGCCATTAACGCCCCCTGAACTTTGCCTTAACCCCGGCTGAACAGCTGCGGGCGCAGCCCGCTCGCCAAGCTGAGCGGGCAACAGGTATCGCCGCAGCATGTCCAGGCGCAAAGCATTTGCACTCAGGATCTACGGGGGCTACCTTGCCGCCATGTAGCGTTGAGCTGGTGATGAGCTGTGCGGCCTTTATGCACGGATCAGATTCGTTCTGCGCGAAGCGTTACGCAAACAGGGCCGTCTGCCAGAAGATTGACAGCCAGCTTGGTTCGCATTGAGCCGCGAACCACAAGAGCAACCATCGCGCCGGAAGACCGATTTGGACCCACTTTTTTACAACGCCCTGTTCGTCATCACTGCTGTGATAGCCGTAATGATCATCGGTATCGCCAAGGGCGGGTTCGCGGGCGGCCCGGTGCTGGTGGCGGTGCCGCTGATGTCGTTGGCCATCGATCCCCTGCGGGCTGCAGCAATCCTGCTGCCCATTTTGCTATTGATGGACGTCCTGGCCGTGCGCCGCTGGTGGCGCCAGTGGGACATGGCTGAACTGCGCGTACTGGTGCCCGGTGCCGTGATCGGCACTGCGATTGGCTGGGCCACTTTTCACATCTTCTCTGGCGACAGTCTGCGGGTGCTCGTCGGCTCGCTGGCCCTTGGCTATGCCCTGCTGTGGTTTATTACGGGCAACAAAGACCCCGCTCCGAAGGTCCCGAGCAAGGCGCGCGGTATGTTCTGGGGCTCAGCTGCCGGCTTCACGAGTTTCGCGGTGCACGCGGGCAGCCCGCCACTGCATGTCTATCTGCTGGGGCAGAAACCTGACAAAACCTCATTCCAGGCAACCACCGTGGCCTTCTTCTTCGTGGTCAACTGGCTGAAGCTGGGGCCCTATGCCCTGCTGGGCCAGCTGGACTTGTCCAATCTCGAAGTGTCCCTGGTGCTCGCACCCCTCGCGCCGCTGGGCATTGCCCTGGGCAGCTGGCTACACCACAGAATCGCGGAGACGGTATTTTTTCGCTTTACCTATGCAGCCCTGCTGGTAATCGGTGCCCGGCTTATTTATGTGGGCCTCACCTGAACCTCGCACGCAGCAAGCGCCTGCCAAGCTGTCAACTTGCCGGTGCCATCACGGCCATAGCCAGCCGAACACTCCCGCCGTCAGCAAAGCATAGATCAGCCCATCGATGATGTCCTTGATGGTACGACCCCAACCCTGGCCAAACCAGATAGAGGCCGGAATCGCTGATCCGGAGTAAGCCAGGAACGCGACAGTGCCAGCCACCTGGAAAACCTGCAGATAATGTGTGCCAGCCGTCGTGGTGGCTACCAGCACATAGGCAACAAACCAGGAAATGACTACGCAATAAACAAACCACAACGCCAGCTGCTTGCCCATGTTGGGCATGCCCGGATCGAAAACAGTCACCATGGCGACAGGACCTTCCTCGCATTTGCGCTTGAAGTCTTCAGACGCCCTCGCCTCTGCGGTCATGGCATGCGGCATGGTGTAGTCGCCCCTGGGCACGTTTTTCAGAGCAGCCCGTGCAGCTTCCTCATCAGGAAATTTTTTCCAATCGGAGTCGTGCCACTTTATGACCATCCAGATTATTGCGCTGGCAAAGAAAACCAGCACTGCTGATGCCAGAATAGGCACCCATAAGGAGACCATGCTTATTGTTGCCATTTCGTTTCCCCCTTGTTTCATTGGCTGTGCGAAAGCAGCAACGGCTGCCTGCACGATTTCACAAGTTCAAGTATAGACCCCGGCTGTCGGTCCGTCCGAACTTCAGTCTCGCCCTGGCGGGGAGCCGGGTCTGGCGTCACGCTCTGCAAGGCTCTCCACTGCCAGCCAGACCCGCATCAGGTTTTCCCCGATAACCTTGCGGATATCTGGCTCCGAATAACCGCGCGATCGCAAACCGGCCACCAGATTTGGGAAATGCGCCACGTCTTTCAGGCCCGCCGGCAGCGAGTCTCCAACGCCATCAAAATCAGAGCCCAGGCCAACATGTTCAATACCAACCAGCCCAACCACATGATCGATGTGGTCCAGCACGTCATCGAGGGTTGCAAAGGGATAGGGCATGGCTTCACGGTAACGCTTTGACCAGGCCGAAATCTCGGGCCCTCCCTTTTCCCAGCCGGATTCTTCAAGCAATTCGTCCCTTGCGGCGGCGTGGGCCTGGTTCCATTCATTAGCCTCGGCAGTTAAAAATGCAGAGCCGAAATTGATCTGAATGACACCCCCGTTGGCTGCCAGGGCGCGGATCATTTCATCACTCATATTACGCTCCCAACCGGGCGTGAAGTGCCGGGCCGATGAGTGTGAAGCAATCACCGGCGCCCGCGTAACTTCCAGTACCTCGAAAAAGGCAGCGTCCGAAACATGTGAAACATCCACCATGATTCCGAGGTCATTCATCAGCCTGACCACCTGTTGGCCGAAGGGACTGAGACCGCCCCACGGTCGATTCTCATCATAGGAAGAATCACAAATCAGGTTTGCCTTGGCGTGGGTCAGAGTAATGTAGCGAATGCCCCGAGCATAAAAATGGACGAGATTCTCCAGCTGGTCGCCGATACCGGCACCATTCTCCATTCCCAGAGCGATGGCGATCCTGTCGCCGGCGGCGGCAGCCCTGGCTCCATGAGCCGTTCTGGCTATGGCAAACTTCTCGGGATTGTCCACCACCAGGTCTTCCATCATCCCTATCAGGGACTCCGCATGTTCCCGGGCGCCACCGGATTCCTGAAAGTCTGACGGGACGTAAATCGACATAAATGCGATGTCCAGACCGCCGGCAGCGGCCCGCGGCCAATCAAAATCCCCGGTCTCGGTGGCGAGCGCAACGTTTTCGTAATTCTCGAAGAGCCGATGCGGAACGTCGATATGGGTATCGACAAGCAGCGCCTCCCGGGCCAGCAGAATGTCCCCTGCGCTGGCCCGATACTCGGGATCTGGACCGCCACATGCGCCCAAAACCAGACACAGCAACAGCAAGAGGGAATTTGGGTGGGACATTCTTGGATCCGGTCGCAAACAGACCGGGTCCATTGTAATGGCAAAAAATTCTGGCCGGCGGCTTTATGCGGACCCGGGCTTCAGAAGCCCCCCGGGCCAGCCATCGGGGGCCGGGTTGTGATATTTTTGTATTGACCGACGCGCAGGCAATGCTGCGCACCAGGGCGAGTAGCCCTTGATTTCTCCTGAGGGGGGGGAATGAAAAAGCC
>JBFIQI010000169.1:0-4468 GCA_041609715.1 Gammaproteobacteria bacterium | reverse complement strand
GAAGGCAAGTGCGGCGGTGACAAGGAAGCCAAGGCCGAGGGCAAATGCGGCGAAGGCAAGTGTGGCGGTGACAAGGAAGCCAAGGCCGAGGGCAAATGCGGCGAAGGAAAGTGCGGTGGTTCGCTTTGAGCTGATAAGACATTAACAGCGTGCGATGGCTGTTTCCAGGGCCTGCGGTGGCAACACCGCGGGCTTTTTTTTTCCGGTTTTGGATGCGGCGGAAAAACCGGGTAGCCTGATTACTCGTGACCAAAACGGAGGCAGTGAGCATGAAAGCAAGGAAGGATTCTACAAAACGCTGCGAGTGGGCCTATGGCGGCGACGAGCGCTATCTTGCCTACCACGACGAGGAATGGGGGGTGCCGGTTGCTGAAGACGCCCGGCAATTCGAATTTCTGGTGCTCGAAAGCGCCCAGGCCGGTCTGAGCTGGTCAACAGTCTTATATCGTCGCGATGGTTACAGGCGCGCCTTCGCAGGGTTTGACGTCAAAAAGGTGGCCCGCTTCACCGATAAGCGTATCGAGAAGCTGTTGCTTGATTCGGGGATCATCCGCAACCGAATGAAGGTAGAAGCGGCTGTAAACAACGCCCGTCGCTTCCTTGAGGTACAGAAAGAATTTGGCAGCTTTTCCGGCTACATCTGGGGCTTTGTAAATAACAGGCCCATTCAGAACCGGTGGCGCAGCGATGCCGAATTGCCGGCTACCAGCGACGTATCCGATGCGCTGGCCGCGGATATGAAAAAACGCGGCTTCAGGTTTGTTGGCAGCACGATCATGTATGCGCACCTGCAGGCGACCGGCCTTATTAACGACCACCTGGTCCAGTGCTTCCGGCATGCGGAATGCAAGCGCCTGGGCAGGCTTGTTTCCAGGGGATGAGCTTGACCGTGAACGGGGGCACGGGGATACTTCGGGGGTGATGAGTATATCCGCCCTTACCGACTCTCCAGGCATCCAGCACCACTGGTGGTGGTCTTCATGCGCGGGGATGGCACCGGTCGCGGGCTGAGCACAGGCAAGCTGACAACGGACCCATCCCCGCCACCGGGGGTGGGTCTTTTTTTTCCGCCCCGGTGCCTGATGGTCCAGGGAAAATATGCAAGCACCATTTGATATCGCTGCCGATCTCGATACGCCCGTGTCGGCGTACCTTAAGCTGGCGCCCTTCAAGCCGCGCTTTCTCCTGGAAAGCGTGGAAAGTGGCGAGCGGCTTGGCCGGTACTCTTTTATCGGGTTTGGCGGTGGCATGGAACTGCGTCTGGAGTCAGACAGTGTGCTCTGCGATGGACAACGCCTCGCCCGGCCGAACGACCGCGGGTCGCTGCTCGCGTTGTTGCGTGAAGCGCTTGATAAGTCGCCCCGGCCGGGTCCGGTGCCCGACGAGCTGCCGTTTGCCGGCGGCCTGGTGGGGGTTGCGGCTTATGACCTGGTACGGTTTTTTGAACAGCTGCCGGATATCGGCAATACCGACAGTGAGCTTCCCGAAGCCGCGTTCTTTGCCCCTCGCTCGCTGCTGGTTTTTGATCATCTCACCAGGCGGGCGGCGCTTTTGCATGACGGCGATGATGCCGAACGTGAGGATTTACGCAGCGATGTGATGAGCGCGCTGGCCGGGCCGCTGCCCTGGCGCAAGCCGGGCGGGCGGGTTGGACCCGCCACGGCCAGCATCTCCGAGCATGATTTCAAGCTGGCCGTCGAGAAAGTCAAAAAGCATATCGCCGATGGCGATGTTTACCAGCTGGTCCTGTCGGTGGGGTTTGCAGGCGAATGCCAGGTAGACCCATTTCAGAGCTACCGCGCACTGCGGCTTTTGAACCCGTCTCCATACATGTATTTCTGCGAGTTCGGAGACCTGGCAGTGGTGGGATCATCTCCGGAAGCGCTCGTGCGCCTGCATGGCCGGGCCGCCGCCCTGCGGCCTATCGCCGGAACGCGCCCGCGCGGTGAATCTGACGAGGATGACGCCCAGCTGGAGACGGAACTCGTGAACGACCCGAAGGAAGTGGCGGAGCATGTCATGCTGGTGGACCTGGCGCGTAACGACCTGGGCCGGGTCGCAGTTGCCGGGAGTGTAAGGGTTGAGCCCTACAAGGTGGTGGAGCGATACAGTCATGTCATGCACCTGGTGAGCGGGGTGCAGGGTGAGTTGCGAGAGGACAGCGACGCCTTTGACCTTTTTGCGGCTGCGTTTCCGGCCGGGACGCTGGTTGGCGCCCCCAAGGTGCGGGCTATGGAACTCATCGAGGAGTTGGAAACAAGTCGCCGCGGATTATATGCAGGGACGGTGGGTTACTTCGGGCACGATGGCGGCATGGACCAGGCGATCGCTATTCGCACACTGGTATTCAACAAGGGCCGCTATAGCTACCAGGCGGGTGCCGGCATCGTCGCCGACAGCATTCCTGATAACGAGTACCGGGAGGTGCTGGCGAAGAGCGCCATCCTGCGCAAGGCGCTGGCGCTAGCGGAGACCGGGCTATGAAAGCGCGCCTGCTACTGATCGACAATTACGATTCATTCACCTACAACCTGGTGCAGGCGTTCGCGGTGCTGGGCGCAGAGGTCATCGTTCACCGCAATGACCAGTTGAGCCTGGACCAGTGTCGCGAGATTGCTCCCAGCCATATCGTCATTTCGCCGGGGCCCGGGCGGCCGGAGCAGGCGGGCATCACCCTTGCGGTGATCGAGGCCTTCAGGGAACAGCTTCCAATCCTGGGTGTGTGCCTTGGGCACCAGGCGCTGGTGCATGCGTTCGGGGGTGAGATTATTCATGCGGGCACACTCATGCACGGCAAGACTTCAATGATCCGCCATGATGGCAAGGGCGTGTATGGTGGCCTGCCAAATCCACTGGAAGCGGGACGCTATCATTCGCTGGCTGCCAATCGCCAGCGTGTTCCGGACGTCTTCGAGGTCAGCGCGACGACTGAAGACGGAGAAATCATGGGTGTCCGACACAAGACTTTGCCACTGGAGGGCGTGCAGTTTCATCCGGAGAGCGTGCTTACGCCTGACGGCAATCGGCTGATGGGTAATTTTCTGAACTTTGTCGCGCGCCCGGCCCGGGAGAAAGCCTCGTGAGTGGTGCAACAGCGGTGGTGCTGGAGATGCTCCTGAAGGGTGATGACCTGGAGGAGGCGCAGGCTGAGACCTTGTTACGCGAAATCACCGGCGGCCAGTTGCCGCGGGAGCAGGTGGCCGCGTTGCTGATCGCATTGCGTGCCAAAGGCGAAACGCCGGCGGAAGTGCGGGGCTTTGCGCGGGCGATGCGCGCACTGGCCCGCAAGCCCGAGATCAGCCCGGGGTCACCCATCGTAGACATGGTGGGTACGGGCGGTGACGCTTCAGGTAGTCTGAACTTGTCTACCGGGTCTTGCCTGTTGCTGGCTGCGTGCGGCGTGCGCGTGGTCAAACATGGCAATCGCTCCGTCTCGAGTCAGAGCGGCAGTGCAGATGTGCTGGAAAAGCTTGGCTATGTTCTGCCGGCGGATCCGAAGCAGGCGGGCGCGAGTCTCGACACTACGGGCTTTACCTTTCTGTTCGCGCCGTTTTTTCACCCCGCCATGAAGACCGTGGCGCCCGTGCGCCAGGCTATGGGTGTGCGCACGGTTTTTAACCTGCTGGGCCCGTTAACGAATCCGGCCGAACCACCATTCATGGTGCTGGGAGCCTTCAGCCTGTCGGCTGCAGAGATGATGGCCGAAACCCTGTCGGGCATGAAGATTGAGCGGGCCTTCGTGGTTCACGGCAAACCGGGCTGGGACGAGGCCACACCGGTTGGCGCATTCCATCTGTTCGATGTGGAACCAGGCCTGGTCAAGCGCTTTGAACGTGATCCCATTGACTATGGCATCGCGCGTTGCAAGGCGGAGGATCTTGCGGGGGGTGATGCGGAGTTCAATGCCATGCGGCTGCGGGCGGTGCTGGCGGGCAAGGAAAAGGGCCCGCACCGAGACGCGCTGATTCTGGGCGCGGCGCTGGGACTGGAGGTGTGCGGAGCGTGCCCCGAACTAGGGGATGGCATTATCCGGGCCACTGCTGCGCTGGACGCGGGAAAAGGCGCGCGCCTGCTCGCCAGGTTCGGCGGGCAGCCCGCGAGCTAGCAATGGCAAAAGACTTCCTGGCAACGATGGCCGAGCATTCGCAGCGAAGGGTGCGCGCGGCGATACGCGCCGAGTCGCTGGAATCTCTACGGGCGCGCGCATTGTCAACGAACCGTCCGCCGCGCATGAAGCTCGACAGTGCAGGGTTTGACCTCATTGCAGAGATCAAACTCTCGGCACCGTCCGCCGGGCAGCTGGTTGACGCGGGTATGGACATCGCAACGCAGGCCCGGACATATGCGGCTGCGGGCGCCGCCGCGGTTTCGGTATTGACAGAACCCCGGCGTTTTTCCGGAAGCCTGGAACACCTCGCAACGGTCAGTGCGGCGCTGGCCGAGCACCGGGTTCCCGCCATGCGCAAGG
>JBFIQI010000168.1:0-4499 GCA_041609715.1 Gammaproteobacteria bacterium | reverse complement strand
CTGGTGCCGCTGATGGCCTCCGTGTATTGCTGCGCCAGGGTCGCCGTACCCGACAGGCACTGCAGATAATTGAGCGCCGTTCGCTCGCCACTTAATATGGCTCGGGCCGGGCCTTCCAGCTCGCAAATGATCGTTTTGGCGGGGATTTTTTCTCCATCCTGAATGTGCCACTCGATGCGCACACCCGGATCCAACTGACGGAACACTTCGTCGGCCCAGGCGCGCCCGCACAGGACTGCGGCTTCACGACTGATGATGCTGGCGGTTACCCGCACGGCAGGATCGATGAGCGCAGCCGTGACATCACCGCTGCCAATATCTTCCGCCAGCGCAGCGGCTACATGTCGCCGGATGTGCTGTTGGGGAGGTTCGCTGCTCATGGAATCCGGGCCGGTTGCCAAGGAAGCGGGATTATACCTGTCATAGCAGGTGGTCAGGCCCTATCTGTTACAATGCGGCGCACGATGGCGACCGCGGATAGGCTGGTCGTTTTAAACCCCGCTAATCCCAAGGAGGTGCATATGGCGCACGACTTGCCTGCGTTACCTTATGAAACAAATGCGCTGGAACCGCACATCTCGGCGCAGACGCTGGACTTCCATTACGGCAAACATCACGCGGGATATGTCAAGAAACTGAATGACGCCATACCGGGCACAGAATTTGAAGATGCATCCCTGGAGGCCATTATCAGGAAAGCTTCTGGTGGAATTTTCAACAACGCGGCACAGGTATACAACCATAATTTTTACTGGCTCTGTATGAGCCCCAACGGTGGTGGCGACCCCGATGGGAAACTGGCCGCGGCGCTGACCCGGTGTTTCGGTTCCATCGACGAATTTCGCGCCCGGTTCAGTGAGCAGGCCCGCGGCTTGTTTGGATCTGGCTGGGCCTGGCTGGTGCAAAAACCCGACGGCAGCCTGGCAATTACCCAGACCAGCAACGCGGCTTGCCCGATTGCATCGGGCGATTCGCCGCTGCTGACCTGTGATGTCTGGGAGCATGCTTATTATCTGGATTACCAGAATGCGCGTGTCGACTATATTAAGGCGTTCTGGCAAGTAATAAACTGGGACTTCGTGGCCGGGAACCTCTCGGGCTGACTGGCAGTCTCTTTCCGTTAACAACTCTCAGCAATTTTTTAGCAGCCATGGAATTACTTGATTCACCCTGTGTGGGCATTTGTACCTTAAACGAAAGGGACCAGTGCCTTGGATGTTTTCGCACCCTCGATGAGATTGCCGGCTGGGAAGACCTGGACTGCGAATCCCAGAGGACCATCCTGGCCGAGCTGCCGCAGCGTGGTCATCACCAAAATGACAGTTAAAGCAGCACCTACCGGGCGGCGGGCGGCGGGTCTGGCGGTCGTGTGCAGCTTGTTGATCAGTGGCTGTACCGCGCTGGTGGTGGGCGGCGCCGGCAGTCGTTCTTCGTACCCCGCGCCTGCAGGCGAGAGCCAGCAGTCCGCTGACCAGCGCATCAGTGCGGCGGTCCGCGCCCAACTGGCTGCCGATCGCTCGCTGAGCGGCGCGACAATCAGCGTCAGCACCCTGGACGGCGTAGTAACCTTGCAGGGCGAGGTGGCCGATTACTCGGCGCGTTCCCAGGCGGAAACGCTGGTGGCAGGGATTAGCGGCGTGCGCGGCATTCATAACCGGCTGCAGGTAGCGGGCCGCTTGTAACAGTTTTTATTGAGGAAACGATGTGGATATCAAAGACAAGATCGAGCAGAAACTGAAAGAACATAAGGTGGTTCTGTTTATGAAGGGGTCACCGGATTTCCCCCAATGCGGTTTTTCCGCGCAGACTGTTGCCGCGCTGCGTGCCTGTGGGACGGAGTTTGTTCATACCAACATACTGGAAGATCCGGAGCTGCGTGAGGGACTGAAAGCCTACTCCAACTGGCCTACCTACCCACAGCTTTACGTCAATGGAGAATTGGTTGGCGGCTGCGATATCGTGGTGCAGATGTACAACTCCGGCGAGTTGCAGTCTTTGCTGCAGGGTGCCGGCAGCGCTGCGGCAAGCTGATAACCGTGGCCTCAGTCGCCATCAAAGGCGTGGCGAAACCGATTCACGATAAAACAGAATAATTCGGCGGTCTTTTGCGCGTCATAGGCAGCTGAGTGAGCTTCGCGGCTGTCCCATTCGATGGCAGCCGCCTCCAGCGCACGCGACAGAACCGTCTGTCCTAGGGCGACACCACCCAGGGTTGCTGTATCAAAGCTGCTGAAGGGATGAAATGGATTGCGCTTGATGCCGGCACGGCTGACGGCCGCATTCAGAAAGCTGAGGTCAAAAAAGCTGTTGTGTCCCACCAGGATCGCGCGATTGCATTTATTCTCTTTGACCGCCGTGCGTATCGGCTTGAATATTTTCGCCAGGGCCTCGCTTTCATCCAAAGCCAGGCGCAGTGGATGGTCGGGGTTGATGCCGGTCACTTCCAGAGAGGCTGGATCGAGGTTGGCGCCGGCAAATGGCTTGACGTGATAACGGTAGGTCTCGCCGCTTTCCAGGTCCCCGTCCTCGCGCATGTGTACCAGGACTGCGGCAATTTCAAGCAAGGCATCGGTTGCGGCATTGAAGCCGCCGGTTTCGACGTCCACCACCACCGGCAGAAAGCCGCGAAATCGCTTGCCAATGGGTATGTAGCCGCTTGCCTCGGCCATGTTCACGAGGCTACAACTTTCCAGTCAAGAGTTGCGCCGGCCAACCAGGGGACAAGTTCGGTGTCGCCTTTACCCACGCGCTGCGGTACCGTCCAGGATGACTTGAGCAGAGTCAGCGTCTCGGTATTGACTGGCAGCCGGTAAAAAGACGGGCCGTTCAGGCTGGTGAATTTCTCCAGTTGATCGAGAGCGCCTGCCGCTTCGAAAACCTGGGCGTAAACCGGCAGCGCCGCCAGTACATTGAAAGTGCCGGCGCAGCCACACGCCGACTCCTTGTCGCTGCGCTTATGCGGCGCGCTGTCGGTGCCGAGAAAAAAGCGCGCGTCGCCGGAAGTGGCTGCAGCCACCAGGGCTGCCCGGTCGGACTCACGCTTGAGTACCGGCAAGCAGTAATTGTGAGGTCTGAGACCACCGGCGAGCATGGCATTGCGGTTCATGAACAGGTGCTGTGGCGTGATAGTGGCCCCGAGGTTCGCGGGTTTACTGCGCACGAATTCCACGCCGTGACGGGTACTGACATGTTCCAGCACTACGCGCAGTTTCGGATGCCGCTCCAGCAGCCCGGACAGAACCGAGTCGATGAATCTGGCCTCTCGATCAAAAATATCCACTCCCGGTTCGGTGGACTCACCGTGCACCAGGAGCGGCAGGTCAAACTCGGCCATGGCCGCAAACACAGCTTCGAATGTAGCGATATCTTTGACACCGGCCTCGGAATGCGTGGTGGCGCCCGCCGGGTAAAGCTTGATACCCAGCAGCCAGTCGCAATCGGCAGCCGCGCGCACCAGGTCTGGCGTGGTGGCCGCATTCAGGTACAGCGTCATAAGGGGCGTAAATCCGGGGCCTGGTAACGCGTCGAGTATGCGCTGCCGATAGGCCCGGGCGTCCTCCAGGCTGCATACTGGTGGCACGAGATTTGGCATCACGATGGCGCGGGAGAACTGGCGGCAGGTGAATGGCAGCACCGTGCGCAACATGTCGGCGTCGCGCAGGTGCAGGTGCCAGTCGTCAGGCCGGGTAATGGTCAGGGTTTCAGACATACTGAGCCGGGCAGTCACCGAGCGGGGCGGAGGGCTTATTTTTCATTAAATTCTGCAGCTTGTACGAGCCTATCTGCCTTGACCTCTCCGGGGCAAACCACGATCATTGAGCGCTTGCGCTGCGATGACAGCCCCGCGTCAAGGCCGCTCATCGTAGCAGTCAGCGATGCGGAAATCACTTTAATAAGCAACGCGCAGCAAGGGCAATCAGGTCGTTCCAAATGGCGGAAGAATCAAAGCGAACCGATATCGACCCGGCCGAGACCCGGGAATGGCTGGAATCCATCGATTCCGTGCTGCGTGTGCATGGCGCAGAGCGCGCGCATTTTCTGATCGACCGGATTATCGATCACAGCCGCCGCTCAGGTGCTTACTTACCGTACAGCCCCAACACGGCATACCAGAATACAATCGCCCCAGGCCAGGAGCCTGATTATCCGGGTGACCGTGCTCTCGAACGTCGCATCGAGGCTTTTATTCGCTGGAACGCGATGGCCATGGTGGTGCATGCCAATCGCAAGAGTTCCGAGTACGGCGGCCATATCGCCACCTATGCGTCTTCTGCCACGTTGTACGAAGTTGGCTTCAATCACTTCTGGCGTGCCGCCACGGACGAGCACCCGGGAGACAAAATTTATATCCAGGGTCACTCCTCACCGGGTATCTATGCGCGAGCCTTCCTCGAAGGCCGACTCGACGAGGAAAAACTGCGAGGCTTTCGCCAGGAAATTGCGCGGGATGGCCTGTCCTCTTATCCGCATCCATGGCTGATGCCCGATTTCTGGCAGTT
>JBFIQI010000167.1:0-4538 GCA_041609715.1 Gammaproteobacteria bacterium | reverse complement strand
GTCTTTTCAGGGCCTCACGCCCCTTTTGATTAAGCCAAAATTCAATGCTCTGCGGTCCGGGGCCTGCGCAGATTCATCCAGTTATCCATGAATCCGACCGCGGCCAGAACCACCAGCGACCAAGGTGCTCCAAAAGGCAGCACCACGTAAACCGCCAGCAGCCAGCCGCCGCTCAGGCCACGCCGGTGAACCACCCAGTGCGCCAGCGCCAGGCCCTGCAGCACGAATATCGCAATCAGCACCAGCACCAGATTCTGCAGCATTACATACCCGGTCAGGCCGGCGCTCACGAATACCAGCGCCGCTATCCCCCCCACCAGGTAGCCTTGCCGATGGTTGCGGAATTCCACGCCCAGTGTTGCCGAGTCGGCCAGCAGCCCCTGCCACCAGCGCCCGATCATCAGCCCCAGTGCCATGGTCAATACCCACGCGGCTATCACCATGCCGGTCAGGAATTGTGCCAGTCCCGACAGCAGCGTCGCCAGGTCGAATTCCTCCCTGCGTGCCTCCAGCAGCGGCGCCAGATGCTGCTCCAGCACCGGCAGCCACCAGCGAGCCGGTTGCTCCACTACCAACCAAAAGACCAACACCGCTGCCAGGCCCAGCAGAGTCAACAGCTGCAGACACAAGGCCAGCGAGCCCGTTCGCCCAAGAATCTGCGCCAGTGCCACCGCCGGCAACCAGTACACAGCCGCAGTGACCAAGGCCAGGGTTATGGCGCCGGGCATGAATAACTGCAAGATTGCCAACGCCAGGACCGCGCCGCCGGTGACCAGCAACCCCTCCCGGGCCTGACCACGCAAAGCCGTCAGCGCCACCATGCCGATACTGAATGGCATCAGGAAGGGCGTACCTGCCATCGCCATGGCAGAGATCGCAGCCCGATGCCGGTATGCCGACAGCCACTTGACCAACTCCTTCACTGGGTATCAGCGCCGCGCAGCGGGATAAAAACCCGCGCCACGCGGTGCACGGCAAATCAATGCTGGTCGCAGTAAGGCAGCAGCGCCAGGTAACGGGCGCGCTTGATGGCCGTCGCCAGCTGACGCTGATAATTCGCCTTGGTCCCGGTGATCCGGCTGGGCACTATTTTGCCGGTCTCGGTGATGTAGTTCTTCAGGGTAACGAGATCCTTGTAATCGATCTCCTTGACCCCTTCAGCGGTAAAACGGCAGTACTTGCGTCTGCGGAAAAATCTTGCCATTTCGGTCTTCCTCCAGAATCTGATTGGTAGCGACGCCGGCTTCAGGCCTCGGCAGGTGTGACAGTCTTGCTGTCTGCATCACCGTCCTCGGCCTCTTGCGGAGATGATTTCAGCTCGTCGACCTCGTCGTCATCGATGTCGTCATCATCATCATCTTCATCATCGTCGTCTTCGTCATCGTCATCGTCGTCGTCCGAGCTGGCGCGACGCTCGCGGGCCTTTTTGCTCTCGCGATCTTCCTCGGCGCCCTTGGCCATGGGCGAAGCCTCGGTAACCGCCTCGTCCCTGCTGATAACCAGGTGGCGCAATACGGCATCATTGAAGCGGAAGGCACCAATCAACTCATCGAGAATTGTTTTGTCGCACTCGATGTTCAGCAGCAGATAATGCGCTTTGTGGATCTTGTTGATCGGATAGGCCAGCTGACGCCTGCCCCAATCCTCCAGCCGATGAATCTTGCCGCCGCCGGCGGTGATCATGGACTGGTAACGTTCGAGCATGGCGGGTACCTGCTCGCTCTGGTCAGGGTGGACCAGAAACACAATTTCATAGTGTCTCATTAAGAGCTCCCCGTGGATTAAGCAGCCTCCCGTCCGGGCACACCCGTCGGTGAGGCAAGGAGTTATGTCGCCCACAGGGCCCAAGCCGGGCTGCGGGACCGCGAATGGTACTGAAGCGTCAGGAACTCCGCAAGCGCCCGCCACCTTGGGCGCGCTGCCTGAGCGCCTCGTACAGGCTGATACCGGCTGCCACGGAGACGTTAAGGCTCTCAACATGGCCGGCCATGGGAAGGCTTGCCAGACAATCGCAATGCTCCCGTGTCAACCTCCTCAGGCCCTTGTTCTCACCGCCCATCACCAGGGCCAGCGGCCCGGTCAGCTCGGTCTCGTAAATGCTGTTGGCCGCCTCGCCGGTCAGGCCTACCACCCGTATACCGCGGTCCTGCAAGGCTCGCAGGCTGCGCGCCAGGTTGGTGACAACCACCAGGGGCACATGCTCGGCGCCCCCTGCAGCCACTTTGCGAACCGTCGCATTCCTACCCGTGGCGCGGCGTCTTGGCACAACCACAGCATGCACGCCAGCTGCATCGGCACTGCGCAAGCACGCCCCCAGGTTGTGGGGGTCTTCCACGCCGTCTAGCACCAACAGAAAAGGACTTTCCTGCAAGCCTTGCAACAGGGCCTCCAGATCCTCAGCGCTGGCAGCGCTGTTCTGACCGGTCAGAATCACGCCCTGGTGAGGGCCGCTGACCAATTGATCCATTTCTTTGCGCGGGAGCATGCGGCTGCCCAGACCATGCGCCTCGGCGAGGCGCGCGATTTCCATCAGGCGGCTATCCTTGCGCCCTGCCTGCAGCAGCAACATGCCCTGGAGGCGATTGCCGTTGCCCGACTGACTGAGGGCATGGCGTACCGCATGCATGCCAAATGCAATGACCTCATCGCCGATCTGGCCGCGGTGCTTCATCTGCGTCTCTTGCCCTTGCGCGCCTTGCCAGCCGACCGGTCCTGCCGGACACGCTTGGAGCGCCCCTGGTGGCCACCGGAGCGCTGGGTTCTTGGGCTTCGGGAGCTGTTATCCGCGCCACCCATACCCGCCGGCTCGAAATCGATGCGCCGCTGCTCCATATCTACTCCGGCGACCTTGACTTTCACATTGTCGGTGAGACCGAAAGTCCGTCCGCTGCGCTCGCCTACGAGACTGTGGCGAACCGGGTCATGGCGATAGTAGTCGCTGTCCAGCGAGGTCACGTGTATCAGTCCTTCGATATGAAAACGGGTTAACTGCACGAACAGGCCAAAGTTGGTGACACCCGTGACGACGCCCTCGAAGACTTCTCCGATCTTATCCTGCATAAACTCGCACTTCAGCCAGTCGGTTGCTTCCCGGGTCGCATCGTCTGCGCGCCGCTCCATCTCTGAACAATGCTGACCGAGTTGCTGCATATTGCGCATGGAGTAAGCAAAACTCCCCGGCTTACCGCCCTTTAAAATATGCCGTATTGCGCGGTGGACGAGTAAATCGGGGTAGCGACGTATCGGCGAAGTGAAGTGGGCGTATTCGGGCAAAGCCAGGCCAAAATGGCCCACGTTGTCCGGACTGTAAACGGCCCTGTCCATGGCACGCAGCACCAGGGTCTCTATGAGCTCGGCATCTGCCCGACCCGCAACTTTCTGCAGCAACTGACTGAAATGCCTGGGCTCGGGCTTTTTCACCCGGGGCATGCTGATGCCCAGGGTCGCCAGGAACTCGCTCAGTTTTTCCAGCTTCTCCACGTCAGGTCCACCGTGAATCCGATACAGCGCCGGCATTTTGTGGCGCTTCAGGAACTTTGCAGCCTGTACGTTGGCGGCAATCATGCATTCTTCGATCAGTCGATGGGCATCATTACGCTCATAGGTTTCAATGCGCTCGACGCGCCGGTCTTCCCCCAGCACCATGTAGGACTGCGCCATTTCGAATTCGATGGCACCGCGGGCTCGCCGCGCCTTACCAAAGGCCCGGTAAACCTCAAACAAGCGCTCGAGTTGCCCGGTCAGCCCTGCATATTTCTTGCGCAACGCTTTATTGCCCTTAACCATCATGTCGGACACTTCGGTATAAGTCAGGCGCGCGGCGGAACGAATGACGGCCTCGTAGAATTTCGAACCCGTTACTTTTCCCTCGGGGCTGACGCGCATTTCACACACCATAGCCAGCCTGTCGACCTTTGGATTCAGCGAACACAAGCCGTTGGACAGCGCCTCTGGCAGCATCGGTATGACGCGGTCGGTGAAATACACCGAGGTACCACGCTCGAGTGCCTCCTGGTCCAGCGCCGAGTCCTTTTGTACGTAATGGGACACATGAGCGATTGCCACCAGCAGGCGCCAACCCTTGCCGACGCGCTCGCAATACACGGCATCGTCGAAATCTCGCGCATCGGCACCATCGATGGTCACCAGCGCCGTCTTGCGCAGATCTTTCAGGCCCCGAATTGCCGATTTCGGAACATGATCTCCAAAGTCTTCGGCCTGTCGCAGCACCTGCCCGGGAAATTCGTGCGGCAGGTTATGGGCATGAATTGCGATCTGAACCTCCATGCCAGGCGCGCCGTCGTTGCCGAGCACACGGATTACCTTGCCCACGGGCTGGCTGCGAGGTCCCGGTTGTTCCATGAGCTCTACCAGCACAATCTGGCCGGGACGCGCGCGCATGGTTTTGCCGGGTTTGATAGTGATCTGATGGGTGATCCGGGTATTGTCCGGCACCACGAATGAGACACCACTTTCGCGATGCAACCGACCGACCACTTCATGGGTATTGCGTTCGAGAATCTCGATCACCTTGCCCT
>JBFIQI010000166.1:0-4560 GCA_041609715.1 Gammaproteobacteria bacterium | reverse complement strand
TCAACGAGCACCTGGAACGGGAATTTCAACGTGCTCTGCGTCATCACAGCACCCTGTCCCTGATTTTTGCCAACATCGACGATATCAAAGGTTATAACGCCGAATTTGGTCATCACGCGGGAGATGAGCTCATCAAGCTGGTATCCGAACTGATTCTCAAGGATACCCGGAGCACCGATTACGTGGCCCGCTTTGCGGGCGACGAGTTCGCTTTTGTTTTGCCGCAGACCGATGCAGACGGGGCCATGATCAAGGCTGATCGGTTGCGCAAATCCGTCGAAGCGGGCGAGTGGCCGCTGCGTGACATCACGATCAGCGTGGGCGTAATGACGATGACCGAGGAATCCCCGGTGATCCAGAATATCACCGGCAGCCGCACCTTGATTGCCCGCGGTCGTGACGCCTTGTTTGCGGCCAAAAAGGACAGCGCAAACCGCTGCCGGCACTATCGCGACCTGGACGAAAACGAGCCGGGTGCTGACGCCGGCGTCAACCAGGCCTGACACCGCGCCGGCCATGCCGGCCGGTGGTCATAACGCAGGTGCAGCAATTTACCCCCCGATAGCGTGATCTTCGTCACAAACCTCGGAATTTACTAGGGTTTTTCCTCGGGTAAAGCAGACCTCTCTGCTAGAATCTCAGTCCAGAGTTCTGAAATGAGCGGCGTTTTCGGGCGTTGCCCGCCGCCTGCGGCCTATGAATAAATTTCCCGCAAAAATCTTGGCAGGAATGCTCGCCGTTGCGATCAGCGTCGGCTGCATGCAGGCCATTGCGGGGGCCGTTGTGCCGCCGTTGCAACTGTCACTGAGCAAAGATCTCGATCCCGGCCGTCCCGCGCTTGCCTGGTCGTCCGAACAGCGAAGATCGAATGCCGTTGCCCTGGCGAGGTCGGGCCGGCTCCAAAGTGGCGCGAATATCCTCGCCGCGTTACATCGGCAAGCCCCCGGTGACACCGCAATCCTTAACGACCTCATCAGCGTCCGCAATTGGCAAGGAGCCCACGCACGGGTATTGGAACTGGCGGAACAACTGGACCCATCGACTACTCCGGCATTTACGCTGAGCGCTGTGGCAGCCTCGGCACGCAAGTCCGGCTCTTTCGCCATGGCGGCTCAGTGGTATGAGCACGCCTTGGCACAAAGCCCCGCCGATGCGCGACTGCGCGCCGGATTGGTACTGGCGCAAGCCGATGCGGGTACCATGGCTGCGGCCCGGGAAAACTTTGAATTACTACCACCTGAGTACCGCCATTCCATTGCGGGACAGCTGGTTGACGCCTATGTCTTGCGAGCTGCCGGCCAGTATCCACCGGCCCTGCTGCGTTACTCGGCAGTGCTGCAAGAAGACCCTGACAATCATGAAGCACTACACGGCAAATTTTTGACCCTGGGTGCGCTGTTGTTACCACAACAGGCACTCGAGCTGGCGCGGCAGCACCCGGGTATTGCCAGCAGTTTCGAACTGGAATCTTTGTACGCCGACCGCGCCGCCTTGTGGGTTCGTTGGGGACTGCAGTCGCGAGCTCTGGGCAAGCAGCGATTCGCAGACCTGGATCGTGCCCTTGATCTGCTGGCAACCAACCTGGCGCGATTCGAACCCGGCTCCGCTTTGGGCCGGATTACCCGATTCGACTACATCGTTGCCCTGCATGCTCGCGGCCGTCATCAGGAGGCAATCGGTGCTTACAGGGCCCTGGGCATGGATGACGACGTGCTGCCCGTTTACGTGCAGCGCGCAGTCGCCGGCGCCCTGCTGGCCATACGGCAACCGGAGGCAGCCCTGCGGCTTTACGATATGGCGCTGATCGCATCGCCAGATGATTTTGATCTGCAGAAGGAGCGATTTTATGCCTTGATTGAACTGGAACGCCATCAGCAGGCCCGGGCTGTGGCTGCCGAGCTGGTATTTTCCCAGGATATTTGGCGCAGTGTCCCGGGGTCGCGGATCGTCAAGCCCAACCCCCGCCGTTTGCAGGCCGAAATTGTGCGTGCCCTGTCGCTGGCCTATGCCGATCAATTGCAGGCCGCCGAAATCGAGTTTGCCGACCTGCTCGCCGAAGCGCCCCATAACACAGATGTGCGTCAGGAGTTGGCGAACGTCTACCGATGGCGCGGTTGGCCGCGCCGCGCTCTCTATGAATACCGCCAGGTCATGGCAGTGGAGCCCGAACTGCTAAGTGCCAGAGTCGGACTGGCCAACACCCTGCTGGACTTGCATATGGGCAGCCAACTGGAGCGCCAGCTTGATTCCCTGCAGAGTGAATATGGCGACGACTCCGGTGTGCAGCGCCTGGTTCGTCGCCATGAGCTCTACCACCGTCACGAGATAGTCGCCGAGGCCGGCGCTGGTGAAAGCAGCGGCGAACAATTCGGCAGCCGACAGCATAGCGCCGACCTGCGCGCTTACCTCGGCGGTCGCGGTTATCACTGGCGACCCTTTATTGCTGTGCATGATGCGCGCGCCGAATTCAGCGAGGGTATCGCAACGCGGCGGCGCGGGGGTGTCGGACTGCAATATCGCCGCCCGGGGCACACCGCAACTCTTGCCCTTACAGCTGGCCTGCGGGGGGAATCCCGTCCCGGCCTTGCGCTGGAGTACGGTTTCGAGCCCTCGGACCACTGGTCAGTGGGGGCGCTCTTGGAAACCGAATCGCACGCCATGCCGCTGCGGGGCTATCGCATCGGCATCGACGCCGCGCGGCTGCGATTGAGCACCCGGTATCGCTTCAACGAACTGGCACAGGCCGGGGCGGCGCTGGACCTGATGGATTTTTCCGACGGCAATTTCCGCACTGCCTGGCTGCTGGATGCCCGGCGACGGGTGCTCAATGGTATCCGTTGGAAAGTCGACCTGACCGGCAGCATTTACGCTTCCACCAACGATCTCAGTGCAGTCGCTTATTACAGCCCGGAATCAGATCGGGCCGTCGGACTTGGTCTGGATACTCGCTGGCGCATGTTTCGTCGTTACGAACGAAACTTCGAGCACCAGTTGCTGCTGAATGCCGGCCGCTACAGGCAGCGGGGTTTTGCAGCCGGCAGCATTGGCAGCATCGAGTACCGGCACAATTTCCAGTTTTCGGAAGCCCTGGCGTTTTACCTGGGGATTCGTCGCGCTCGCGCCCTGTATGACGGGAACTTCGAATACGGCACGTTTTTTCTCGGCGGCTTCAGGGGGAGGTTCTGATGAGCAGGAAGATCTGGCTCGCCTCCTTGCTGCTGGCCGTCGGGCCCACCTTCGCCGGGGAAGCGTTCTTTGCCATTTCCTACCATGACGTTCGTGACGATGTGGTGGCTGACTATGACCCGGATCAGTATGCCATCAGCACGGATAACCTTGCCGCGCATTTCCGCTGGTTGCAGGATCACGGCTACCGCCCTGTCAGTCTGGACGAGATTCGCGCTGCGGCCGGCGGCGGTCAGCCATTACCTGACAAAGCTGTACTGCTGACTTTTGACGACGGCTATAGCAGCCATTACACCCACGTATACCCTTTGCTCAAGGCTTTCGGCTACCCGGCGGTTTTTAGCCTGGTAACGCGCTGGATGTCTGAAGCCCGCGGCGCAGAAGTCGAATATGGCCTCGATCGCAAGACCCGCGAAGATTTCCTCAGCTGGGAGCAGGTGCGGGTAATGCAGGCCTCCGGGCTCGCCGAGTTCGCGTCCCACTCCCACGATCTGCACCGCGGCATTAATGGCAATCCGCAAGGCAACTTGCTGCCTGCCGCGGTGGCGCGCCGCTACTCCGATTCAGGTTATGAATCCACTTCCGAATATCTGCAACGGCTGCGAGACGATATCAGTCTGAGCCTGGCGATCATGCAGCGCGAAACCGGCACACGGCCCCGGGTGGTTACCTGGCCATACGGCAAATATTCCCGGCAAACCATGGAAGTGGCTGCCGAGTTGGGTGCAACCATCAATCTCACCCTGGACGAGGGTATCGCCAGCCTGGACAGGCTGCGAACGGTGCCCAGGTACCTGGTGCAAGCAAACCCGCCGGCAGCAGAGCTGGGTGTCTGGCTGGATGCCGCCAGGCGACAAGAAATCGTGCGCGCTGCCCATGTAGACCTGGATTACGTTTATGACCCGGATCCCAAGCAGCAGGAAGCCAATCTCGGCCTCCTGCTGGATCGGATCCGCGCGCTGCAGATCAGCCACGTGTTTCTGCAGGCCTTTGCCGACCCCGATGGCGACGGTGCGGCCGAGGCCCTGTACTTCCCCAATCGACATATGCCCGTGCGGGCAGACCTTTTCAGTCGTGTGGCCTGGCAGCTCATGACGCGCTCGGAAGTCAAGGTTTACGCATGGATGCCGGTGCTGGCGTTCGAATTGCCCGGCGTGGAACCTGCCCGACTGGTACAGGAACAGTTGATGTCGGGGACGCGGCGGGACCCGAAGGGAGAAGCCCGGCTGTCACCCTTCTTGGCTGAAAACCGACAGATCATTAACGAAATCTACGCCGACCTTGGGGTTCACGCCCGCTTTGACGGCCTGCTTTTCCACGACGACGCACGCCTCAATGAGCGCGAGGACGCGAGCCCCGCCGGCCGCGATGCCG
>JBFIQI010000165.1:0-4606 GCA_041609715.1 Gammaproteobacteria bacterium | reverse complement strand
GTCTTTTCCCGCGGATAGCGGGGTAGCGCGGCATACATCAGCGCACCGCCCTCGGTGTCTATACGCAGGTCCAGCACGTCCGAAAGCACCTTGATGCGCTCTCCGCCACCGCCGATATCAGGCGCCTCCGCCAGTGTCGGCGGCGTCTCCGCCGGAGCCGTCTCAATGCGCGGGAGATCGCTTAGGTCATCACTGAACGATTCCGCGGCGCGGGTTTCCGTAGCGGCACCGCGGGCCGCCGGCGCCGGCGCGTAATCCTCGATCCAGGCCTGATAGATCAGGAACAGCACCATCCCGAATGAGGCCCATAGCAACAGGCGTTGATTATCCACAGCGATGAGTCTCGCCGCCCAGGCGCCCGGGTACAGGGTCATGGCCACCATGATTCCATGGGTGGCAGCGGGACAGGCGCCGCACGCCCAACAACAGGCCGCGCCACGCCCCGTGCGCCGCTATAGCCTCCTGCGCATAGCGCGAGCAGCTCGGTGCGAAACGACAATTATTTCCAAGCAGTGGGCTCAGCAGAAGCTGGTAAAGGCGTATGAGCCTGATCAGTACCGTGCGCATTTCTTGCTAATGCTCCGAAAAAGTTTTTCCAGGCTCGCGCGCATTTCGGCGCTCGTTCTTGTTGTAATGCCGCGGCGGGCCATGACCACGACGTCGGTTCCTGAAAGATCATGCTGGATTATACGGAAGGTCTCCCGGGCCGCACGCTTGATTCGGTTGCGGCGCACCGCCGTCCCGGCGGTCTTGACGGAAATGGCGAGCCCCAGCCGCGGCACCCCAAGCCCGTTGCTGCGCCCCAACACAGAAAACAGAGCATCGCCCACCCGGACGCCGCCCTCAAATACTTGTTTGAATTCGGCGGGACGCCGTAGCCGCGCGTTGCCCCTCAGTCCGCAGCGGCGCTCTGCGTCACGCCGCGCCGTTACGGACAGAGTCGCGCCCGGCCCTTGCGCCGCCGGCGATTGAGCACCGCGCGACCGCCCTTGGTGGCCATGCGGGCACGGAATCCGTGGGTGCGATTGCGGCGTAAATTGCTCGGCTGGTAGGTGCGTTTCATCTTGGCGCTCGGAAACAGGGTTTTTGGTTAACAAAACAAAGGCCTGTGGCCTTCGTTAAACGGCCGGCAAGGGTACCGGCCGCCCCGGTGGGTGTCAACACTGGCTTGCTCTGCGATGCCGGGCCGGGCTGTGGATAAGTGGCTGCGGCGGGTATACACTGGCCTGCTTTTCGTGCCTGACTCACATAAATAAATTTTCGGGGGGCGGGGGTGCAAACAACCCTTTGGAACCAATGCGTCAGACAGCTGCAGGGTGAGGTGCCCGAGCAGCAGTTCAACACCTGGATTCGACCGCTGCAGGCAGTGGAAGAGCCGGGGATGTTGCGTCTGCTGGCCCCAAACCGCTTTGTCGTGGACTGGGTGCGGGAGCATTACCTTGCCCGCATTTCCGAGGTTGTGATTCGGGCGGCGGGCGATGAAAGCCAGCGCGTCATGCTGGACATGGGTCACAGCAAAAAGGCGCCGGCAGACCCGCCGCCGGAGAGCGCCGCCCGAACGACGGCGCCGCGAGGCCCCATTGTCGGTGCGCGCCTTAACACTGAATACACCTTTGATAATTTTGTTGAAGGCAAGAGCAACCAGCTGGCCCGGGCGGCCGCCAGGCAGGTCGCGGAGAACCCCGGCACTGCTTACAATCCACTGTTCATTTACGGGGGCGTGGGTCTGGGCAAGACCCACCTGATGCACGCGGTGGGGAACGCCATCAGGGCGCGTCTGCCCGATGCGTCGGTGGCATACGTGCATTCGGAGCGCTTCGTGGGCGACATGGTGCGAGCCCTGCAGCACAATACGATAAACGAGTTCAAACGGGCGTATCGATCCCTGGATGCGCTGTTAATAGACGATATTCAGTTTTTCGCGCGCAAGGATCGCTCCCAGGAAGAGTTTTTCCATACCTTCAATGCGCTGCTGGAAGGCGATCAACAGGTAATCCTGACCTGCGATCGCTACCCGAAGGAGGTAAGCGGCCTGGAGGAGCGGCTCAAATCACGCTTCGGTTGGGGCTTGACGGTTTCGGTGGAGCCGCCGGAGCTCGAGACGAGCGTCGCGATCCTCATGAGCAAGGCGGACGCTGCGGGGGTCCGCTTGCCGGAAGAGGTGGCGTTTTTTATTGCCAAGCGCATTCGTTCAAATATCCGCGAGCTGGAGGGCGCATTGCGCCGGGTGATCGCCAACGCCCACTTTACCGGAAAGAGCATCAGCATCGAGTTCGCCCGTGAGGCGCTGCGTGATCTGCTGGCGCTGCAGGATCGGCTGGTCACCATCGATAACATTCAGAAAACCGTGGCCGAATACTTTAAAATCCGCGTTGCGGATTTGCTCTCGAAGCGCCGTAGCCGGTCTATCACCCGGCCCCGGCAGATCGCGATGTCGTTAGCGAAGGAATTGACAAATCACAGCCTGCCGGAAATTGGCGATGCCTTCGGAGGGCGCGACCACACAACCGTTTTGCATGCCTGCCGAAAGGTTAAGGAACTGCGCGGCTCGGATACAAGGATCGGTGAGGACTATCTGAACTTGTTGAGAACTCTGACCACATGATGTGCATAAGCTGTGAAGGGTGCCTGATGCGAATTTTATCCACAGCTTGTGCCCAATTTACAGGCTTCGGGAGCACAGTTTGATTTTGGCTTTGGTTTGTTTAACTTATTGTTTTTATTCGGATTATATCTTTATCCACAAAAAACCTCCTGGCTAATAATAACAATAAGTATATATATTCAGATGATATAAACAGGTGAAAGTATGAAATTCAGCGCGTCGAGAGAAACCCTGCTTGAGCCCCTTCAGGCCGTCATCGGCGTTGTGGAGCGACGGCAGACCATGCCGATTCTTGCCAACCTGTTGCTGGTGGTCAAAGAACAAAGAATGACAGTAACCGCCACAGACCTGGAAGTTGAGTTAGTAGCGGCGGCGGTGGTGGACGCTGGGGAAGGCGGAGAGATAACGCTGCCGGGCCGGAAGTTGGTGGATCTTTGCCGAGCGCTGCCCGAGCAGGCAACGGTGACGATCACGGTGAAGGGTGAACGGGCCATCATCACGTCCGGCCGGAGCAGGTTTAGCTTGGCCACGCTGCCGGCGTCGGAGTTTCCGTCGGTGGATGACATTGGTGAGCAGGCGTCGTTGAGCCTGAAACAGGCCGATGCCAGGCGGCTGTTTGAGAAAACGCACTTCTCGATGGCCCAGCAGGACGTACGGTACTACCTGAATGGGCTGCTATTGGAAGTGGATGGGGATGTTTTGCGAGGGGTGGCCACGGACGGACACCGGTTGGCGCTGTGTGAGGTGCCACTCAGCAAGGGAGGCGGAAATAACCAGGTCATCGTCCCAAGGAAGGGTGTGTTGGAACTCCAGCGCCTGTTGGGTGGTGAGGGAGATCTAAGTCTGGGCATCGGCGGCAACCATGTTCGTGCAGAAATAGGCGACATCAGGTTTACATCGAAGCTTATAGATGGGCGTTTTCCCGAGTACTCGAGAGTCATCCCCGATGCAGAGGGGCCAGCGATCCATGGGGACAAGGGGACGCTTCGGCAGGCCATGCAGCGGGCAGCGATTCTTTCAAATGAGAAATACCGGGGGATACGGCTGGACCTCGGTGCGCAAAAGCTGGTGATCCAGGCGCACAACCCGGAGCAGGAAGAGGCTGAGGAAGAAGTGGAGGTCAGTTATTCCGGTGACGCCCTGGAGATCGGGTTCAACGTCAATTATTTACTGGACGCGCTGGGGGCAGTGGACGGTGATGAGGTGGAGATCTGGCTGAAAGACTCTAACAGCAGCTGCTTGATCGGGGCACCCGGAGATGCCAGTTGCAAGTACGTTGTAATGCCCATGCGGCTCTAGGCCGGCGCCCGCAATGGGCCTGGCTCAGCTCAAGGTTCAGAACTTTCGCTGTCTGGCAAGCGTAGCCGTCAGGCTGCATCCTACGCAAAACCATTTCGTTGGCCCCAACGGGGCAGGGAAGACCAGCCTGCTCGAGGCTGTTTTTTTCCTTGGCCGCGGGCGGTCGTTCAGAACCCACCGCGCGAGCCGCCTGATTCGCGACGGAGCCAAGGCGTTTGAGGTTGTGGGCCATGTGGCCTGGAAAGGGCACGAGGTTGTTCTGGGCGTCCGGGGCGCAGCGCTGGGCGTCGAGGCCCGGGTGGGAGGCGCCCCGGCCCAAACGCTGGCTGAGCTGGCCGAGCGCCTGCCGGTGCAAATTATCGACCCCGAGGTACACAAGCTGGTGGAAGAGGGGCCGGGGCACCGCCGCCGGTACCTGGACTGGGGGGTGTTTCACGTGAAACAAGGGTTTCTCCCGGCCTGGCGAAGATACCGCAGGGCGCTCAAACAAAGAAATGCTGCACTGCGGCAAAATCAGTCTGTGGCGGCAATTTCCAGCTGGAATACCGAATTCATTGAGGCGGCCCACCAAATTACTCATATGCGCAAAAATTACGTGGAAATGTTAGCGGAGCCCGCTGGCGCCATTGCCCGCGACCTGCTTGGGGGCGCCATCGAGCTGGAATACACACCCGGCTGGCCGGCCGGCGCAACGCTTGAAGG
>JBFIQI010000164.1:0-4720 GCA_041609715.1 Gammaproteobacteria bacterium | reverse complement strand
TGGTTCAATCCTCAGTGCTGTCTTCCTCGTCGGAAGGTGCGAGGCGCACGTTGCGGGCAGGAACCACCGTGGATATGGCGTGCTTGTAGACCATCTGGCTGACGCTGTTTTTTAGCAACACCACAAATTGGTCAAACGAGTCGATCTGGCCCTGCAGCTTGATCCCGTTCACCAGATAGATGGATACGGGGATCTTCTCCTTACGGAGCGCATTCAGGAATGGATCTTGTAAGGACTGCCCCTTGGCCATCAATATCTCCTCTTGTCCTTTTTATGGATATTTCAATGTCGGCTGGCTTCCAGACCAACAAATGTCCTTGCTCCGAGTTTATCACAGGGTTTCGGCAAGCAAGGGCAGTTTCCGGGCCAGCAAATCGATAACTTTGGTGTCCAGATCCCCGCCAAACGGGTCGAGGACGGCATCCAGGCGCTCGCCCCTGAGCCAGGTCATCTGGCGCTTGGCCAGCCGCCGGGTGGCCACAACCGCCCGCCGCACCGCCTCGTCGAAATCATACTCCCCGGCCAAATGCTGCCAGAACTGACGGTACCCTACGGCCCGCATGGACGGCAGCTCGGGATGCAAATCGCCGCGCTCATAAAGATACCGAACCTCATCAACTAAACCTTTTTCTATCATTGTCTTAAGACGTTTTTCTATATTCTCATATAAAGAAGATCGGTCCTCGGGCACGAGACCAAGACGCAGAAAATCTCGGCCCTCCGGCGGCTCATGCCGGATTTGTTGCAAATCTGAAATGGACCGCCCCGTCTGCTCCCAGACCTCCAGCGCCCGCTGCAGCCGCTGGGCATCGTTGGGATGGATACGCCGGGCTGCGGCAGCATCCACCTGGGCGAGCCGCTGATGCAGGGCGGGCCAGCCCTGTTTGCGGGCCTCGGCGTCCAGCCGCGCGCGCAAGACCGGGTCTGGCTGCGGCAGGTGCGCCAGGCCCTCGCTCAAGGCCTTGAAATACAGCAGCGTTCCACCCACCAGCAGGGGCACGCGCCGCCGGCTCTCGATGTCAGCCATGGCTGCCAGGGCATCCCGGCGAAAATCGCCCGCCGAGTAGGCCTCTGCGGGATCCCGAATGTTGACCAGGCGGTGTGGAACACTTGCCAGAATCTCGGCAGAAGGCTTGGCCGTACCGATGTCCATTTCGCGATAAACCAGCGCAGAATCCACGCTGATGACATCGAAGGGGAAGCGCTGCACCAGCCGCAGCGCCAGCTCAGTCTTGCCGGTGCCGGTGGGTCCCATAATCATCACCGCCTGGCGGCGCATTGCCTGCTCTGCCATGGCCTGTGCCGCGTGCCTTACTGCCCGCGCAGGAACAGGCTGTCCAGCTCGGCCATGCTGAGCACGGTCCAGGTGGGACGGCCGTGATTACACTGATCGGCGCGCTCGGTCTTTTCCATCTGTCGCAGCAGGGCATTCATTTCCGGGATGCTCAATTTGCGATTTGCGCGGGCCGATGCGTGGCAGGCCACGGTCGCGAGAATCTCATTCACGGCAATATTCACGCGGGTGCTGGACCCGGCCGTGACCAGGTCCGCCAGCACATCGCGCACCAGGCCGGCCGGGTTGCGGTCGCGCAAAATCGCCGGCACCTGCCTGATGCTGACACTGGATTCACTCTGGCGATCGATTTCGAATCCCAGTTGCCGGAATTCAGGCGCATGATCCTCGGCTGCTTCGGCCTCTGACGCGCTGACTTCCAGGGTTTCCGGTACCAATAAAGGCTGGGCTGCAACCGAGCCCCCGGCTGCTTCCTGCTTCAGCTTCTCGTAAAGCACGCGTTCATGGGCCGCATGCATGTCCACCAGCACCAGGCCTTCGCGGGATTGCGCAAGTATATAAACGCCATGGATCTGCGCCAGCGCAAACCCCAACGGGGCTTCGCTGTAGTCAGGGCCCGGCGTATCCGCAGTGGCCGAAACCTCTGACGGCTGATGCAAGCGGGCATAGCTGGCCAGTTGTTCGCTTACCGACAGGGGAATGTTGGTCTGTCGGCCACCGCTGTTTGCCAGCCGCGTCGGCAGCGTGTCGCGGGCACGGGTTTCACCGCCCGGCCGTGTTTGTGCCAGTACGCGTTCCACCGTGTGGTGCAGAAAATCATGCACCATGCGACTTTCCCGGAAGCGTACTTCGGTCTTCTGCGGGTGCGCGTTAACATCCACCTTTTCCGGCCCCACCTCCAGGTAGATGACATAGGCCGGCTGGCGGCCGTGGAATAACACATCCTGATACGCCAGTTTGAGAGCATGGCTCACGACCTTGTCGCGAATTGCCCGGCCATTGACATAAACATATTGCAAGTCGGCCTGGCTGCGCGAAAAGGTCGGCAGCGCCAGCCATCCTGACAGTCGCATACCGGCCGCAGCATGCTCAAAATGCACCGCGTTATCGATAAAAGGCTTGCCGCAGAGTTTCGCCAGTCGATGCTCGCGTTGTTCCTGGCTGTCAGCCACCGGAAGATCAAGGGATTCACGCCCGTTATGACTCAGCTTGAACGCAACATCGAATCTCCCCAGCGCCAGCCGCCGCACTACGTTGTAGCTGTGATTGAATTCCGTTTTCTCGGTCCGCAGAAACTTGCGCCGAGCCGGCGTGTTGAAGAACAGATCTCGAGCGGCAACGCTGGTGCCCTCAGGGTGCGCCGCCGGCTGGGGCTCGCTGACCGTTGCGCCGTCGGCCGTCACGCGCCAGGCGCCCGATTCGTTCTGTGCGCGCGAAGTCAGGGCCAGTCGCGAGACCGAGGCAATGCTGGGCAGTGCTTCGCCCCTGAAGCCCATGCTGCGCACGCTTTCCAGATCCTGCAGCGAGGCAATTTTGCTGGTGGCATGACGCTCCAGCGCCAGCGCCAGCTCCGCATGCGGGATGCCAACGCCGTTATCCCGTACGCGGATCAGCCCGGCTCCGCCCTTGTCGATATCAATTTCGATCCGGTCGGCACCAGCATCCAGGCTGTTCTCTACCAGCTCCTTTACAACCGATGCGGGGCGCTCGACGACTTCTCCAGCGGCAATCTGGTTAATCAGCTTTTGTGACAGCAGGTGGATAGGCATCGTAACCGGCAGACCTGGGACTGGGTGCAGGCAGGATACCGGCCGCGCGCCGCGCAGGCCAGATTCCGGCGCCTATCCGCCGGTTGTTTGGGGAATCTGCAAAGTCTGGCCGACCCGCAAACGATCACTGCGCAACTTGTTTGCACTGCGCAACGCGTCCAGGCTGACTCGGTAGGATTCTGCTATTTCAGAGAGAGTATCGCCGCGCGTGATAACGTGGGTTCGCGGCGGGGCCGGAAGTTTTCGGCTCAATTGCGCAATGCGCGTGCCCTGCGGCGCATGCTCGGCGAAATATTTCTGCACACCATTGAATATAGCCTGGGCCATGCGCTGCTGGTGGCGCGGCGTCGCCAGTTTGCGCTCCTCCTCCGGATTGGAAATGAAAGCCGCCTCTACAAAGATTGATGGCACGTCCGGCGACTTGAGCACCAAAAACCCGGCACGCTTGACTTTGCTCGAGTGCAGTCGATTAACCTTGCCGATTTCAGCCAGCACTTTCTCGGCAGCAATCTGGCTGTTGCTGAGTGTCCAGTCCTGGGACAGATCCAGCAGTACGGAAGCCACCACATCGTCCTGTTCGTCCAGCTGAATGCCACCCAGCAAAGCCTGGTTTTCTTTTTCCGCCAGCCAGCGTGCCGCCTCGCTGCTGGCGCCCCGTTCTGACAACACGTAGACGGACGAACCGCGGGCGCGCCCATCACGGAAAGCATCTGCATGAATGGAAATGAACAGATCGGCGCTATGACTGCGAGCACTGTCGCGGCGATCGTAAAGACTGGGGTAGGTATCCCCTTCACGGACCAAGACAGCGCGCATGCCATCGCTGGCATCGATCTTTTCGGCAAGTTTGCGGGCGATGGCCAGCACCACGTCTTTTTCACGAGTCCCGCGGGGACCGCGGGCGCCGGGGTCTTTACCTCCATGTCCGGGATCGATTACTACGACGACATCACGGCCCTCAGCCTCCATGGCGGCAGCCGTCTTGACTGGCGCCGCAGTGTGCGCCCCATCCAGGCTTTGCAAATCGATAACCAGTCGGTGCCCCCTGCCTCCGCCCGGGCCCTGCAGGAAGCTGCGCGGATTAACGGCTTGCGCCAGATCCAGCACAATGCGCAGATGATCTGCGTCTTTCTGGGCGCTGCGGATACTGCGCAGCAAAGGGGATTGCTTACCGATATCGAGCGCATCGTCCTGGCGCAGGCGCGCCGGCAGATCAATGACGATTCGGTCAGGATCGCTGAGGGAAAACAGGTTGTATTCAGTGGCCTCACTGAGATCCAGCACGAGGCGGGTTTTGGCCTCGTCGGCCGACAGCCGCAGCCCCTCCACGTAGCTGACTGCTTGGACAGGATCCGCAAGCAGCCAAAGCAGACCGACAGTTATCAAGCGTAAGCGCATGGGGTCCCCTCTGCCCGATGCCCCAAGTCTAACCGTGAATTCCCGGAAATTTCAAGAATATTTTATTGTTTATTAGAGAGATACGGGGATATTCTCGACAGAAAGGAAAATATGGGTTCGCCGGAATCAGGCACCGGTGGCCGCGTCCATGGCCGCGCAAATCGACTGGCCGGCCGCGCTCTCTGCCCGCAGGGTCGCTACCCGGCCGGTCCCCGCAGGCCTCAAATCGATGGTGAAATCCGGGGCTGGCAGCCAGCCG
>JBFIQI010000163.1:0-4733 GCA_041609715.1 Gammaproteobacteria bacterium | reverse complement strand
GGCGCGGCGGGGAAGTGTTTAATGGGTCTTCAGTAGTGGTGTGAAGCGCAAAGTAAGAGCGCTGCCTGACTTACGGATCAAGTCAAGCGGTGTTCGATGTAACCGATTCGGATCTCTCAATGATTAGAACGCCTGTCAGCCTGTTGTCAATTATTGCCGCAACCTGGTTAGGGCTGAGTTCCGCACCCGCGAACGCCGACGGAACCCACTACGAGGGGCGCTCTCAATATTTTGCGCCCAGGGCTTCCTCTGCACCGACGATCGACGGGGTGGCCGACGAGGCGATCTGGAGCCAGGCAAGCTGGCGCGAGCTGACGCATCGCTGGCTTGGCCCCGAATATGAGCCTGGCGATTTTCAGGGTCGCTTCAAGGTCGTGTGGACGGAGAGCAGGATCTATATCCTCGCCGAATTTGTTGACGACGTATTGCTGGATACGCACCGGGACCCACTGGTTCAGTACTGGGACGATGATTGCCTGGAGATCTTCCTCGATGAGGATTATTCGGGAGGAGATCACCAGTACAACCACAACGCCTTTGCTTACCACATGTCGCTGGATAATCAGGCCATTGATATTGGCACGGACAAATTGCCGCGCAATTACTCCCACCACGTGGACAGCCGCTGGAAGCAGCAGGGCAACAAAGTCATCTGGGAGCTTGCTATTGATGTCTATGCCGACACTTACATAGATGACAGCGACAATAACAAGCCGGTCGGGCTGGCGGCCGGAAGAGTCATGGGCCTGATGATTGCCTACTGCGATAACGACGGCAGCCCGCTGCGCGAGAACTTTATCGGCTCGGAGTCAGTACCTCACGGTCCCAAGGATCGCGGCTGGATCGATGCCGGTTTGTTTGGTGCGCTTATTCTGGTCGATTCCACAGAATCAAGGGATTAGGCTTTGAATTCTGTCACAATTGACAACACGACGGCGACCGGCGAATTTGTCGATGTAGCGGGAGAGCGGTTTTACGCGATACGCAACGTTGACAAGATGGCGCCGTTCTTTATCAGCGTTATATCCGACGCTGACCACTGGCTGTTCATTTCCTCGACGGGAGGCCTGACCGCGGGTCGTGGATCCCCTGAGACCGCACTGTTTCCTTACCTGACCGTAGACAAGGTCCATGAAAATACCGCTCATACCGGCAGCAAGACCATACTGCGAGTCGAAACAAGCGATGAGCAATGCGAGTGGGAGCCCTTCAACCGGGAACATGACGGGCGCTTCGTAGTAAGTCGCAGCATCTACAAGAACCTGCTGGGCAACAAGCTCTGCTTTGAAGAAGTCAACCACGACTTGCAGCTTGCGTTCCGCTACACGTGGCTTAGCAGTGACAGCTACGGATTCGTAAGACAATGTGAACTTCAAAACCTGAGCGATCAGGAGGTAAGCGTCGAACTTCTTGACGGCCTGCAGAATATCCTGCCAGCCGGGACGCCGCGCTTCGCCCAGACCAATACCAGCAATCTTGTTGACGCCTACAAGTGGACGGAGCTGGACGAACAGACCGGCCTTGCGCTTTTTACACTGTACTCAGGGATTACTGACCGCGCCGAGCCTTGCGAGTCTCTCAGGGCCAACACGGTCTTCTGCCTTGGGCTCGAGGGGCAGAAAGTGCTTATTTCGTCTGAGCAACTCGGGAGGTTCCGGGTCGGCGCAAAGCTCGAACAAGAAGTTCGGATGCGCGGTGTTCGCGGTGCCTACCTGGTGAGCCTCAGCATCGAAATTGCACCTCAAGCGTCCCGCCACTGGCATTTTGTGGCTGACATTGAACGCAGTCAAAGCCAGGTAGTCGAGCTGCAGCAGCAGCTTACCAGTCCCGACAAGCTGGCCGAAGCGATCTCAGCCTCTGTCCAACAGGGCTCTGATACCCTGGCGCGCATCATGGCAAATGCGGACGGATTTCAGGCCACCGCAGAGGAAACCGTTTCCGTACACCATTATGCCAACGTGCTGTTCAATGTCCTGCGCGGCGGGGTTTTCGATGATCAATACAAGATATCTTCATGGGATTTTGCAGGCGCGATCCGGAACTTTAATCGCGACGTTTATCACCGTAACCAGGGTTTTCTGGAAAGCCTGCCAGCCACACTGAACCTCCCGGAGCTGCTCGCGAGAAGCAAAGAACAGAGTGACCCCCAGCTGGTACGTCTCAGCCACGAGTACCTTCCAATTTTCTTCGGCCGCCGCCATGGCGACCCGAGTCGCCCCTGGAACCAGTTCACCATTAAATTGAAGGATGAACGCGGCAATCGCCTGCTGTCTTATGAAGGCAACTGGCGAGACATTTTCCAGAACTGGGAGGCGCTTGCCCTGAGCTATCCGGAATTTGTAGAAAACATCATTGCCAAGTTTGTTAATGCCTCCACGGTAGACGGCTACAACCCGTACCGGATCACAAAGGAAGGCATCGACTGGGAGGTCGAGGAGCCGGATGACCCGTGGAGCTATATCGGATATTGGGGTGACCACCAGATCATCTATTTGCTGAAACTGCTGGAACTTTCAAGGGCTTTCCACCCGACCCGGCTCAGCGATCTGCTGCATGAACCTGTCTTTTGCTATGCCAACGTGCCCTATCGGATCAAGCCATTCCAGGCCTTGCTGGACAACCCCAAGAATACGGTGGTATATGACGGGGCGCTGGCCGAACGGATCGAGCGTCGCGTTGCGAGCATGGGCGCGGATGGCAAGTTAATCCTGGATAGCGCCGGCGAAGTCTACCAGGTCAATTTGCTGGAAAAGCTGCTCGTGCCGCTGCTCAGCAAGCTCGGCAACCTGGTGGTTGACGGTGGGATCTGGATGAACACCCAGCGCCCCGAATGGAACGACGCAAATAATGCCCTGGTCGGTCAGGGCCTTTCCATGGTGACGCTGTATTACATGCGTCGCTATATCAGTTTTTTGCAAAAACTCCTGGAGAGCGACGACAGACAGCTCGTGCTTTCGGGCGAGGTGAGCCAATGGCTGGCCGAAACAGCCACCGCCCTGGCTCATATCCGTCCATTGCTCGGAAGCAACCCCATCAGTGCCGCGCAGCGCTACGAGACGCTTTGCCAGCTTGGCCAGGCGGCAAGCCGTTATCGCCAGGTCGTTTATGGGCAGGAGTCGTTCTCCGACACGGTAAGCCAGCCGCTCGAGCCCATCCTGGGTATGCTTGAGGACGCGCAGGCTGCGATCGATCACAGCATCGGCACCAACAGGCGAGGAGATGGCATGTACCATGCCTACAATCTCCTGGATCTGCGGCAAAACGGTCTGGCAATCGGAAACCTGTATCCGATGCTCGAGGGCCAGGTCGCTGTGCTCAGCGCAGGATCGATCCCGCCGGACGAGGCGGCAAGCGTTCTGGAGGCGCTGTTCGAAAGCGACGTCTATCGCCCCGATCAGCATTCCTTCATGCTGTATCCCGATCGAGACCTGCCTGGATTCCTGGAGAAGAACCGGCTTCCCGCTGATCAGGTTGAGGCAATCCCGCTGCTGCAACGCATGCTGGCTGACGGTGATGAGCGACTCATCGTTCGTGATGCACAGGGCTGCTATCGTTTCAACGCCGATTTCACGAATGTCAGCAGGCTCAACAGGAAGCTCGATTTGCTGGCAGCCGAGTATGGCAGTGAACTGGATGCCGCTCGCCAGCCATTGCAGGATATCTACGAGGAGGTCTTCAACCACCAGGCGTTTACAGGGCGCTCGGGGGGGATGTTCGGTTTCGAGGGCCTGGGAAGTATCTACTGGCACATGGTGTCCAAGCTGCTGCTCGCCGTCCAGGAAAATTTCTTCGCGGCCCTTGAAAAAGGAAGCGATGAGGCGACATGCAGGCGTCTCGGGGAATTGTATTATCGTGTGCGCAAGGGCATAGGCTTCAACAAGACCCCTTCCGAATATGGCGCCTTTCCGACCGACCCCTACTCCCACACGCCGAAGAACGCCGGCGCCCGGCAGCCGGGCATGACCGGGCAGGTCAAAGAAGAAGTACTTTCGCGTTTTGGAGAGCTCGGAGTCCGAATCAGGGAGGGTGCCGTTTACTTTCAACCGGCGTTGCTCCGCGCGCGTGAGTTTGTTCCTCAACCAAGGTCGTTTCGCTTCCTGGACATCCAGGATACCTGGCAGGAGCTTACGGTACCGGCACAAGGGCTGGCCTACACCTGGTGTCAGGTGCCTGTGGTCTACGAGCTTCGGGATGATGTCGAGCCGGGCGTGATTGTCACCCGTGAAGACGGCACCAGGCAGGCCCTCGGGCAGTTGGCATTATCGGGGGAAGCAAGCGCCGAGTTATTCGAACGCAGCGGACGGATCCGCCAGCTTACGGTGCGATTCGGAGCCAATCGCCTATTTGCACACTGAGCTCTTTGAACTCCACGAATTCACTATTCACTTGCCTTTGCATGAGAGGAAGCAATGTCTAATTACTACAAGAGGAACATGGCCCTGGCCGGAGTCGATTTCTCCGGCCACTCCGTCGCGGACCTGCGAGCACTGGTGCGCCAGATTCTCGAGGCCAGAATTCACGGTATCTCGTTCAGCCCCTATGTGGAGGGCCAGGGCCCCGGGACCCAGATCGGCGAAGCGCAAATCCGCGAGCGGCTGAGCTTTATCCAGCCATACGTGCACTGGATACGAACTTTTTCCTGCACAGAAGGAAACGAGCTGATCCCCCGGGTCGCGGCAGAGAACGGGCTCAAAACCATGGTCGGGGTCTGGTTGGATAGCGATCATGACCAG
>JBFIQI010000162.1:0-4762 GCA_041609715.1 Gammaproteobacteria bacterium | reverse complement strand
GCCCTGAACGGCGATGATCCGGGGGCGCTGGGGAAGATCCCCGGAATCCCCGCCAGCGTGCTACAGCAAGAATCTGAAACCTTGTGCGCGGTCTTGCGCGCGCACCCGGGCGAAATCCCGGAATTTGCTGCCCAGCGGCAATTGTCAGCTGCTGAAAACCGCTTGCTTAAAAAATTGACCGACCTGGTCAGGCGAGAAGCAGAAACTCTGGAGACCAGCCCCGCTTTACTGGCAACCCGGGAGCAGCTCAAGGCGCTGCTGCGCGGCGACGCGGCCGGAGAAGAACTAGTGCAGGGCTGGCGCCGGGATGTTATCGGCACCAGGCTGGCAACTTTGCTGGCCGCCGAGGCGCGTTGAACTCAAGCCTTGTCCGGTTCTTCCACCTCGACCTGCACGGCATCGCCCACTCCCTCACGTTCAAGGGTTTCCAGGGCGCTGACCAGACGATCGTATACTTCTTCGATACTGCCCTGGGCATCCACCGAAACCAGTTTACCCTGGCCTCGATAACAGGCCACCAATGGCTCGGTTTGCGCCGCATAAATATCGAGGCGCTTGGCAATGGTGTCCTCATTGTCGTCGCTGCGCTGAAAATAATCGTGGGCCGCACCCGTTTCGGGACAATGCTCGGTGGCATCAAATGCCGGATGGTGGACGTTGGCGACTTTGTCACAATTCCGGCAGGTGCGCCGCCCGCTCAGACGCTTCAGCAAGATGCTTGAATCGAGGTCCATCAGGACCGCCAGCTGCAGCGGCTTATCCAGTTCCTGCAGCAACTCGTCCAGCGCCTCGGCCTGTACCAGGGTCCGTGGAAAACCATCAAAAATAAAGCCGGGCTCGGCATCGGGACGGGCAATGCGCTCACGGATCATGCCAATCACGACCTCGTCCGCCACCAGCTCGCCTTTGTCCATGAAGCGCTTCGCGCGCATGCCCAAATCGCTGCCCTCGGCTACCGCCTGCCGCAACAGGTCGCCGGTCGATATCTGCGGGATGCCATAGTCACTCATCAGGCGCTGGGCCTGCGTGCCTTTGCCGGATCCCGGTGCCCCCAGTAATACAATTCGCATGATCTGTGTCTAAACCTGAAAAATTGCGAGGATTGCCCCGAAAAGAGGCGCTAAAGCTAACCTCTCGACCCCGGCGGGTCAATCGACATGCTGCCCATGAAAATTTCGGCTATGCTCGCACACCGCGCACAGGGGCGGCGCAGATTTGTACTCATCGAGGTCCGGGAGAGCCATCGTGTCGAGAAAGAATGCTTTTTATGCTCAAAGTGGCGGGGTAACCGCCGTCATTAATGCCAGTGCCTGCGGTGTCATCGAAACCGCACGCAAGCACCGCAAGCATATCGGCAAAGTCTATGCCGGTCGCAACGGCATCATCGGCGCACTGACCGAAGATCTGATCGACACCAGTCGTGAGCCGGCGGCCGCCATCAAAGCATTGCGCCACACGCCCGGCGGTGCTTTCGGTTCTTGCCGTTTCAAACTGCGCAGCCTCGACGAAAGTCGCGCTGAATACGAGCGCCTCATGGAGGTGTTTCGGGCCCATAACATCGGTTATTTCTTCTACAATGGGGGCGGCGATTCCGCAGATACCTGTCACAAGGTCTCGCAGCTTTCGCGCTCCCTGGGTTTCCCGATCCAGGCGATCCACATACCGAAGACGGTCGACAATGATCTGCCTATCACGGATACCTGTCCGGGATTCGGTTCGGTGGCCAAGTATGTTGCCGTTTCCACCCAGGAAGCGGCTCTGGACGTGGAATCCATGGCCTCAACGTCCACCAAGGTATTTATCCTGGAAGTGATGGGGCGTCACGCCGGCTGGATAGCCGCCGCCGGTGGCCTGGCCGGCACCCGCCCCGCCGACGCACCTCACGCCATCTTGTTCCCGGAAATCGAGTTCGATCAGCGGGCATTTTTGCAGCGGGTCGACAAGGCGGTGCAGCGTTACGGTTATTGCGTAGTGGTCGCTTCCGAGGGCGTGCGTCATCCTGATGGCCGCTTCCTGGCGGAAGCCGGTACCCGGGATGCCTTCGGGCATGCCCAGCTGGGTGGTGTCGCACCTTACCTGGCCAGTTTGGTAAAAGAGGAACTGGGGCATAAATATCACTGGGCCCTGGCTGACTACCTGCAGCGCGCGGCCAGGCATATAGCCTCCGCGACCGACGTCAAACAGGCCTATGCGGTGGGTCAGGCTGCGGTGGAGCTGGCGGTGAAGGGTCGCAACGCGGTGATGGTCAGCATCCAGCGCACCTCCGACAGCCCCTATCGATGGAAAATTGGCGAGGCGCCCCTGGCCAGGGTCGCGAACCGCGAAAAAATGATGCCCAGGAAGTTCATTACTCGTGATGGTTTCGGCATCACCGCCGCTTGCCGGCGCTACCTGCAACCGCTGATCCAGGGTGAGGACTATCCGCCTTTCGGAAAAGACGGACTGCCGCGCTATGCGCGCCTGGCAAACCACCCGGTAAAGCGCAGGCTCAAAACCCGTTTTGTGCTATAGTGCCGCGCTTTCCGCGGGCGGTCGGGCCTTTATTCGGGCCCGCAAAGCAAGGCTGAACCGGTTGGCCTGAGCCTTGATCGCGGTTGGTCCGCGACCGTACCGCCCCGGACCCGCAAGCAATTCGACGCGCTGATGGCGTCAACAAAACAGATTCCAGTTTGGGAGGAACAAACATGTCTTTACAGATGGCACTTTGGCTTGCCATTGGGTCCGCGGTGCTCGCGCTGGCCTACGGGATTTACTCGACCCAGTGGATCCTGAGTCGCAACGCAGGTAACGAACGCATGCAGGGCATCGCGGCGGCGGTGCAGGAAGGCGCCAATGCGTACATGAACCGCCAGTACCTGACCATCAGCGTGGTTGGCGTGGTGCTGACCCTGATACTGGCAGCGTTTCTGGACGGTTGGACAGCGCTGGGCTTTGCCATCGGCGCGGTGTTATCCGGCCTGGCCGGCTATATCGGCATGTTCGTCTCGGTGCGGGCTAATGTGCGCACCGCCGAGGCTGCTCGTGACGGCGTCGCGCCGGCGCTGCTGGTTGCCTTTCGCGGCGGCGCCATTACCGGCCTGCTGGTCGTCGGTCTCGGGCTGCTGGGGGTAGCCGGGTACTATTGGTTGCTGCTGTCGGTGGGGCAGGCGGAACATGCGCTCGAGGCGCTGGTGGGGCTGGCCTTCGGCGGCTCGCTAATTTCCATCTTTGCGCGTTTGGGTGGCGGAATTTTCACCAAGGGCGCTGATGTGGGCGCTGACCTGGTGGGCAAAGTTGAGGCCGGCATCCCCGAAGATGACCCTCGTAACCCCGCGGTGATTGCCGACAACGTAGGCGACAATGTTGGTGACTGTGCAGGCATGGCCGCCGACCTGTTCGAGACCTATGCCGTGACGGTTATTGCGACCATGCTGCTGGGTGGACTGATGATGGAGTCTATCGGCCCTGCCGCGGTCATCTACCCCATTGTTCTGGGCGCCGTGTCTATCGTGGCATCCATCATTGGCACGTTTTTCGTGCGCACCAGCGAAGGCGGCAAGATCATGGGCGCCCTTTATAAAGGCGTCATCGTATCCGGCGTACTGGCTGCCATCGCCTTTTACTTCGTCACCGATATGATGATGAGCGATTCAGTCATTGGCGGCATGAACCTTTACTTCGCGGCGCTCATCGGCCTGGTGCTGACGGCCGCCATGGTATTCATTACCGAGTATTACACCGGCACTGAATTCAGCCCCGTAAAAAAGGTCGCTGAAGCATCACTGACCGGGCACGCCACCAACATCATTGCCGGCCTGGGTGTATCCATGAAAGCCACCGCGCTGCCCGTCATCGCGGTGTGCCTTTCTATCTGGGGCGCCCATGAGCTGGCGGGGCTGTATGGCATCGCCATCGCCGCCACCACCATGCTGTCCATGACCGGGATGATCGTGGCCCTGGATGCCTTCGGTCCCATTACGGATAACGCCGGCGGCATCGCAGAGATGGCCGAACTCCCCGCCGACGTGCGCAATGTAACCGATGCCCTGGACGCGGTCGGCAACACCACCAAGGCGGTGACCAAGGGTTATGCCATCGGTTCCGCTGGCCTGGCTGCTCTGGTGCTGTTCGCTGACTACACCCACAGCCTGGAAAAAGCAGGCTTTGGCGCGCTGGCGTTCGATCTCAGCGACCATCGCGTAATCATTGGTCTGTTCATCGGCGGACTTGTGCCCTACCTGTTTGGTGCCCTTGCTATGGAAGCCGTGGGACGCGCTGCGGGCTCGGTGGTCAACGAGGTGCGCCGCCAGTTCCGCGAAATCCCCGGCATCATGGAGGGCACCACGCGCCCGAATTACTCGCTGGCCGTGGACATGCTTACAAAGTCTGCTATCAAGGAAATGATCGTACCCTCGCTGCTGCCGCTGTTGGTGCCGCTGATCATCGGCAAGCTGCTGGGACCCGAAGCCCTCGGCGGATTGCTGCTCGGCACGATCGTGACCGGCCTGTTCGTGGCGATATCCATGACCACCGGTGGTGGCGCCTGGGACAACGCCAAGAAATATATCGAGGACGGTAACTTTGGTGGCAAGGGCTCGGAGGCCCATCATGCAGCCGTTACCGGCGATACGGTTGGCGACCCCTACAAGGATACAGCCGGGCCGGCGATCAACCCGTTGATCAAAATCATCAACATCGTGGCGCTGCTGATCATCCCCTTGCTGGGTTGAGCCGCACCCCCCGCGAGCAACATAGACGCCGCCCCCCGGGGCGGCGTTTTTTT
>JBFIQI010000161.1:0-4769 GCA_041609715.1 Gammaproteobacteria bacterium | reverse complement strand
GCCAATGTCCAGAATCAGCTCCTGGTCTCTGACTTCGTTGACCGCGCGCACCGTGGCTGTGGCATCCGCTGCGAAACGATCAGCCACCACCACGTCCACCGGCTCTGGAATCGCCGCGCCCCGGTCCCGAGCCTTTTTGACCAGCTCACCAGCCGCCGGCAGCAAATCCGGCTCGTAAAGCGACTGGCCCACGGCATGCCCGGCGGCAGCGATAAAAGTATTGGCGATGCCCCCGCCCACAATCAGCTGGTCCACTCTCTCCAGCAATTTGTCCAGCACCGTCAGCTTGGTGGACACCTTGGAACCTCCCACGATGGCGATCAATGGCCGCCTGGGATCATCCAATGCCTGCCCCAGCGCATCCAGTTCACCCGCCAGCAAGGGGCCGGCGCAGGCCACTGGTGCAAAGCGTGTGACCCCTTCGGTGGACGCCTGGGAACGATGTGCCGTTCCGAAGGCGTCCATGACAAACACATCACAGAGCGCCGCCATGCGTCGGGCCAGTTGCTCGTCGTTGGATTTCTCGCCCACATTGAAACGCACGTTTTCAAGCAGGGTAATTGCGCCGGGCTCCGGCTCGACACCGTCCAGCCAGTCCCGCACCAGCCGAACCGGGTAGCCGCTCAGAGTCTCGATACAACTGGCCACCGGCGCCAGGCTGGCGGCCTCGTCAAACTGACCCTCGCTGGGACGCCCCAGGTGCGACATGACCATGACCCGGGCACCGGCCGCCACGGCCGTTTGCAGCGTCGGCAGCGCCGCGCGAATCCTCGCATCACTGCTGACCCGACCATCGGCTACCGGCACATTCAGGTCTTCCCGTATCAGTACCCGCTTACCCTGCAGCTCGATATCACTCATACGCAGCATCGTCACGCTCCCCTGGCTGTACCGCGGCTTCAGCCGGCGTTTACCAGCGCCACCGTGGTATCGAGCATGCGGTTCGAGAAGCCCCATTCGTTGTCGTACCAGGAGCAAACCTTGACGAAGCGCTTGCCCATCATCCGGGTCAGGGAAGCATCGTAAGTGGACGAGGCCGGATCGTGATTGAAATCGATGGACACCAGTGGCTCATCGGTATAAGCAAGCACGCCCTTGAGCGGACCTTCTGAAGCCGCCTTGATAATTTCGTGGACTTCCTCAACGCTGGTGTCACGGCTGGCCTCGAAGGTCAGATCGACCATGGACACATTGATAGTGGGCACGCGAATCGCAAACCCATCCAAGCGGCCCTTCAATTGTGGCAACACCAGTCCCACGGCCGCCGCCGCCCCGGTCTTGGTAGGAATCATCGACATTGTGGCCGAACGCGCCCGCCGCAAATCCTTGTGGAACACGTCGGTCAGGACCTGATCATTGGTGTAGGCGTGGATCGTCGTCATCAGACCATGCTCGACACCAATACTGTCGGCCAGCGGCTTGACCATCGGCGCCAGGCAGTTGGTGGTGCACGAGGCGTTTGAAATTACCGTATCGCTGGCTTTGAGGTCACCGTGATTGACCCCGTACACAATGGTCGCGTCGATATCACCGCCGCCCGGTGCCGAAATAATGACTTTGCTGGCGCCTGCCTGCAGGTGACCCGAGGCCTTGGCCTTGTCGCGGAAAAACCCGGTGCACTCCAGTACCACGTCAACCGCGAGCTCTTTCCACGGCAACTTGGCGGGATCCCGCTCCGCGCAGACGCGAATGCGATCTCCATTGACGACCATGTGATCGCCCTCGACGCTGATAGTACCCGGGAACTTGCCGTGCGCCGTGTCGTAGCGCGTCAAATGCGCATTGGTATTGGCATCGCCCAGGTCGTTGACCGCTACAATCTCCATCTCCTCCCTGCGATTACCCTCATACAACGCCCGCAAAATGTTGCGGCCGATGCGCCCGTATCCGTTAATTGCGATCCTGATTGCCATTGCATTCATCCCCTCGAAATCTAGTAGTCCCAAAAATCATGCGCCATTGAGCATGGCACGCAGCTTGTCTGCAAGTTTCTCCGGCGTAAAACCAAGTAAATCAAACACCTCACCCGCAGGCGCCGACTCACCAAAGCGGTCGATGCCCAACACCGCGCCCCGGTCCCCAACATAAGCGCGCCAACCGGCACTGACACCGGCTTCGACCGCCACACGGCAACTGATCGCCGCCGGTAAAACGGTCTCCCGGTAAGCGGCATCCTGCATGTCGAACACGCTCGCACAAGGCATCGATACCACCCGCACGTGGCGGCCCTCGCTGCCAAGCAGCTTGGCCGCTGCGGCTGCCAGCGACACCTCCGACCCGGTGGCGATAAGAATGGCTTCAACATCGCCATCCGGTTCCACCAGGATGTAACCGCCGCGCGCGATAGCGTCCAACTGCCGGGGACTGCGTTGCTGCCCGGGCAAGGTCTGACGACTGAGCGCGAGTACCGTGGGCCCGGTGGAACACTGCACGGCGGCACGCCAGGCTGCCACGGTCTCCGCGACATCGCAGGGACGCCAGACATGCATATTGGGGATCAGCCTGAGGCTGGCCAGGTGCTCCACTGGCTGGTGGGTAGGGCCATCTTCACCAAGCCCCACCGAGTCATGAGTCATGACAAATATATTCCTCAATCCCATCAGGGCCGCCATGCGCATCGCATTGCGCGCATAGTCGGTGAATACCAGGAAGGTGCCCACATAGGGAATGAAACCGCCATGGAGTGCGAGCCCATTGGCGACCGCCGCCATGGCGAATTCCCGTACGCCGTAATAGATGTAATTGCCGTCAGGCTGTGCCGCGTTCAGGGTCGTGGACTTCGAATAGCGTGTGTTATTGGAACCGGTGAGATCAGCCGAGCCACCGACGAACTCCGGCAGCAGCGGGCCAATCCCTTCCAGCACGAACTGCGAAGCCTTGCGTGTGGCCATGTCTTTGGCCTCGGCCGCATCGTTCAGCAGCAAGCTGGCGCGCTCCGAGAAGTCGGCTGGTAAATCACCTTTCACGCGGCGATCAAACTCGGCCGCGGCATGCGGGTGCTCCTCGCGGTAGCGTGCCAGCAACTCGCGCCAGCCATTGCTGCGGGCGGCACCCGCAGCCCGGGCGTCCCAGACCGCACGCAGCTCATCTGGAATCTCGAAGGCCGGGTAGCGCCAGCCAATTTGCTCCCGGGCCCGGGCAACTTCTTCCTCACCCAGGGGTGCGCCGTGGCTGTCGGCAGTGCCGGCCTTGGCGGGAGATCCCCAGCCGATGACCGTCTTGCAGCAGATCAGGCTGGGGCGTGATGTCTCGGTGCGCGCTGCCTCGAGCGCAGCGCCTATGGCGGCCGCATCATGACCATCGACATCGCTGATTACCTGCCAACCGTAGGCCTGGAACCGCGCCGGCGTATCGTCGGTGAACCAGCCCTCGACGGAGCCATCAATAGAAATCCCGTTATCGTCATAGATGCAAATCAGCTTGCCCAGGCCCAGCGTGCCCGCCAGCGAACAGGCTTCATGGGAGATCCCTTCCATGAGGCAGCCATCGCCGGCTAAAACCCAGGTGTGATGATCTACGAGCGTGAACCCCGGGCGGTTGAACCGGGCCGCCAGCGAGCGTTCCGCAATCGCCATGCCCACGGCATTGGCGAGCCCCTGGCCCAATGGTCCGGTGGTGGTTTCAACGCCTGGAGTGAGTCCGAATTCCGGGTGGCCCGCAGTCTTGGAATGCAATTGACGAAAATTCCTGAGTTCGTCGAGACTCAGCTCGTAGCCCGTAAGATGCAACAATGAGTACAACAGCATGGAGCCGTGACCATTGGACAATACGAAGCGATCGCGGTTGGGCCAGCCGGGATCGGCCGGATCATGGCTCAGGAAATCGTTCCAAAGTACCTCGGCGATGTCGGCCATGCCCATTGGCATGCCCGGGTGACCGGAATTGGCGCGCTGCACCGCGTCCATACTGAGGGCTCGGATGGCGTTGGCAAGCTCCCTGCGAGTCGGCATTTGCGATTCTCTGGCGGATTCGGGCCGCGCATTGTCGCCTACCCCATGACGCCCGGCAACCGCCGGGCGGTCCTTAACCTTACTCACGCCACTTTATGGAGCAGCCGATACTCGGATACTGCTCGGCGGGTCCCCGACCCGTCTCTGCGATCGCGCGCATCGCCTCGAATAATTCTCGCCTGGCATCAGGCGGAGCCGGTTGGCGGCCGCTGGCATCGATGCGCCCCCGGTAACGCAAACGCAGCCCCGCATCAAAGCCAAAGAAATCCGGCGTGCAGACTGCAGCGTAGGCCCGCGCGACTTCCTGGGACTCGTCAATGAGGTAAGGGAACGGCAGGCTGCGGGCCTGTGCCAGCGCGCGCATGGCGTCGAGATTGTCGGCCGGATAACGGTCGGTATCGTTGGGCATGATGGCGACGCTGCTGACACCGTAGCCCGCCAGTTCAGAAGTATCGCGAATAATGCGGTCCAAAACTGCCTGTACGAATGGACAATGATTACAAATGAACATAATCAGCGTGCCCTGCTGCCCGCGGCAATCGCCCAGTGACCAGGTCCTGCCATCGGTTCCCGGCAGGCTAAAATCCGGTGCCTGGCTGCCGATTTCTCCCGCCGGCGTCTCGACCGCTGCCATTTTCAGGTTCCTCTCGTACAGTTATTTGCGACGCGGTTTGTACACGCGCGCCTGATAAACGATATAATTACCGGCTTTTATGCGGGTCTTTGCCGCCCACCCCAGTCAGCCGCGGGAGCCAAGAATACACCATGCTCAAAAATTATCAGTTCACCTCGGAGTCGGTTTCAATCCTGCTCTTTAAT
>JBFIQI010000160.1:0-4788 GCA_041609715.1 Gammaproteobacteria bacterium | reverse complement strand
TCCGACACTGTTTGGCGAGAAAATCGTTTTGCGAATACTCGACCCCAGCAGTGCCAAGATGGGCATCGAGTCCCTGGGTTACGAGGACTTTCAGCGCGAAATCTACGAAAATTATCTAGCCAAGCCCTACGGTATGATCCTGGTTACCGGACCCACCGGTAGTGGTAAAACCGTTTCCCTGTATACCGGCCTTAATATTCTCAACACAGCGGACCGGAATATTTCTACCGCTGAAGATCCCTCGGAAATTAACCTGGTGGGTATCAACCAGGTCAATGTTAACCCGCGGGTGGGCCTGACATTCGCCGCGGCTCTCAAGGCTTTTCTACGCCAGGATCCCGACATCATCATGGTTGGCGAGATCCGTGATCTTGAGACCGCCGAAATTGCCATCAAGGCCGCCCAGACAGGGCACCTGGTGTTGTCCACCCTGCACACCAATGACGCTCCGAAAACCCTGACCCGGATGGTGGATATGGGCGTGAAACCATACGCCATCGCCACCTCGGTCAGTCTGATCATCGCCCAAAGGCTGGCACGCCGTCTTTGCAACAACTGCAAGGAAGAAAAGGAGTTACCGGCCGAGGTTTTGCTTACCGAAGGGTTCCCCAAGGAACTGGTGGAAGAAGGCCTGCAGATTTTCGGGCCCGTAGGCTGCAAGCAGTGCACTAACGGCTACAAGGGCCGCGTGGGTATTTACCAGGTAATGCCGGTCACCGAGGACATGGGTCGGATTATCATGGAGGGCGGCAACGCCATGCAGATCGCGGATCAGGCCGAGCAGGACGGGGTCTGGGATTTGCGTCGCGCGGGACTCGAAAAAGTTCGTGCAGGCGTTACCAGCCTCGAAGAGATCAATCGGGTTACCATTGAGTGATCCCAGTCATCGTTTACCGACAGGCAGACTAATTAATGGCCGAAGCAGCAGCAAAACCCGCACTATTTACCTATAAAGGCACCGATCGCAGGGGTAAGAAAGTCAGCGGCAAGCTCACCGCTCCCAGCGAAGCCGCGGTGCGCCAGGAACTGCGCCGCCAGGGCGTGGTGCCGGTACGCATTAACAAGCAAATCCAGCTGTTTGCCGCCAGGGGCAAAGTCACGGCGACCGATATCGCTGTATTCAGCCGCATGATGGCGACCATGATGGCGGCCGGTGTGCCGCTGGTTCAGTCTTTCGAGATTATGGGTGCCGGCCATGAAAACCCGGCCATGCAGAACCTGATACTCGCTATCAAGACCGACGTTGAAGGCGGTACCGCCCTGGCTGACGCGCTGGCCAAACACCCGCTTCATTTCGATGACCTGTTTGTCAACCTGGTGACAGCCGGAGAGCAAGCGGGCGCTCTGGAAACCTTGCTGGACAAGATTGCCACCTACAAAGAAAAAACGGAGGCCATCAAGAAGAAGATCAAGAAGGCGCTGTTTTACCCTGCAGCCGTGCTGATCGTGGCGGTGATCGTGACTGCCATATTGCTGATTTTCGTAATCCCGGAATTTGAAAACCTCTTCCAGGGCTTTGGTGCCGACCTGCCGGCATTCACCCGCATGGTGATTGACCTTTCGAATTTCGTGCAGGCCAAGGGTTGGCTGATTGCGATTGTCATGGGCGCCGCGATTGGCGGATTTATATACATCAAGAAACGTTCCCGGGCAGTGCGTCACGTGCTGGACCGCATGATGCTCAAGCTGCCCGTGATCGGCGCGATTCTCAACAAAGCGGCCATTGCCCGTTTTGCCCGCACCCTTTCCACCATGTTCAGCGCCGGCGTGCCGCTGGTGGAAGCCCTGCAGTCTGTGGCTGGCGCCACCGGCAACATCGTATACGAGGAAGCGGTACTGACCATGCGTGACGAGGTGTCGACGGGCCAGAGACTGGCGCGCGCCATGGAAGACACCGACATGTTCCCGAACATGGTGGTGCAGATGATCGCTATCGGCGAAGAGTCTGGCGCGCTGGACCAGATGTCCTCGAAGGTGGCGGACTTCTACGAAGATGAAGTCGACGCCGCGGTCGACAGCATGAGCAGCTTGCTGGAGCCCCTGATCATGGCCATCCTGGGCGTGCTCGTCGGTGGCCTGGTGGTGGCCATGTATCTGCCCATCTTCAAGATGGGCGCGGTAGTTTGATCCTGGCCTCAGCGCCGCGCGGCCTGATGCCGTGATTGATCTCCTGCAGACTTCTCCCGGCACCTTCGCCGGTGCCATGATGGTGCTTGGACTCCTGGTCGGCAGCTTCCTCAACGTTGTAATTCATCGCCTGCCCATCATGATGCAGCGCGGCTGGCGCGCCGATTGCCGCAGCATATTCCCCGACGAGTTGTCCGCCGACCCCGCCGATGAGCAGGCTTACAACATCGTCACGCCGCGCTCGGCCTGCCCGGCTTGCGGACACCAGATCACCGCTTTGGAAAACATTCCCCTGGTCAGTTACCTGTGGCTGCGTGGCAAGTGCTCCGGCTGTGGCGCCGCCATCAGCCCGCGCTATCCCGCCATCGAATTGCTCAGCGCCCTGATGAGCGCCTTCGTTGCCTGGCATTTCGGGTTTGGCCCGGAAGCGGCCATGGCGCTGGTACTCACCTGGTCGCTGATTGCCCTCACCATGATCGATTTCGACCATCAGCTGCTACCGGACAGCATCACCCTGCCGCTACTCTGGCTGGGTCTGGCCATGAGCCTGTTTCACGAGGTGGTCGAGACAACGACGCTGTTTGTGGATCCGCGCACCAGTATTATCGGCGCCATCGCCGGTTATGGTTTGCTGCGTGGCGTGTATGAGCTGTTCAAGCTCGTAACGGGCAAGGAAGGCATGGGCTTCGGCGACTTCAAGCTCATGGCGGCCCTCGGTGCCTGGCTAGGCTGGCAAATGTTACCCCTCATTATCATTCTCTCGGCGGTGGTGGGCGCACTGACAGGCATTTTCCTCATGGTGTTTCGCCGCCATGGCCGCGAGGTGCCCATCGCCTATGGCCCATACATCGCGGCAGCAGGCTGGGTCGCGCTGATCTGGGGCGCGGACCTGGTGCGCGCCTATCTGCAGGCCATCGGCTTCTGAGCCATCTCCCATGGGCTCAGCAGGCAAAGCCAGACACAGGGCCCTGCGCATCGGCCTGACTGGTGGAATCGCCAGTGGCAAGAGCACCGTGGCCAGGGAATTCGCGGGTCTGGGTGTCGAACTGATTGATGCGGATGTCATCGCCCGTGAAGTTCTGGCTCCCGGCCGACCGCTGCTGGCCAAGGTGGTCGAAATGTTCGGCGCAAAGGTGTTGGACAAAAAGGGTGCGCTCGACCGGGCGGAACTGCGCCGGCGTATTTTTGTTTCGCAGGCGGACCGGGAAGCCCTGGAAGCGCTGACGCATCCGCCCATCCTGGCGGCCATGGATCAGAATGCGGCCTCGGCCAGCGGACCCTATGTGATCATGGTGATCCCGTTGCTGGTGGAATCCGGCGCCACCGGCCTGGTGGACCGCGTGCTGGTCATAGACTGTGAAGCCCGGGAGCAGCTGAGACGTCTGATGCAGCGCGATGGCATCGACGCAACCCTCGCCCGCCGCATGCTGGCAGCCCAGGCCACCCGGGAACAGCGACTGGCAGTGGCCGACGATGTTCTGAACAACAGCGGCCAGCGTGGCGAGCTGGCGGGAATGGTCGCCAGGCTCGACGCCTTCTACCGTGAGCTTGCCAACACGCCTGGCGCCGCTCCGCAGCACGGCCTGCGTTTGCCGTAACGCCGCGCCTCGTGGACAATAGCTGGATGGGGGACCCGAACCAGGCGTTGCCGAGAGCCACCGAGGCCGAGCGGCCAATCGTGTACGAGCACCCGCTGCTGGAGCGCGTCCGCACCTTCATGCGCCTGGAATTCCTGTTTGAACAGGCTCGCTATCATGCGGGCCGCAATTCCATCTGGAGCAGCCGGGCTGCCATCGCGAACCTGCTCGATATTCTCGCCATTATTTCGCGGGGTGACATTCGCAGCGAAGTTCTCAAGGAACTCGAGAAGCACGCGACACTGCTCAGCCAGTATCAGTTTCGTACCGATGTGGACACCGGTCGCCTGAATGCGCTGCTGGAAACCATCAACAGTCTGCGTGAATCGCTGGGCGCCGCAGGCGGTCAATTTGCCCAGGCACTGAAAGAAAGCGAATTTCTCAATGCCGTCAAGCACCGCAGTGCGATACCGGGCGGGACCTGCGAGTTCGATTTGCCGGACTACAGCTTCTGGCTAAACCGGCCCCATGATGAACGCCTGCAAGACTTCCAGCGCTGGCTGTCAACCATCGAACCCCTGAACGATGCTATCCGCGAATTGCTCTGGTTAACCCGCGAAAGCACCCAGGCAGAACGCCAGGTTGCCAAAGCCGGCATGTTTCAGAAATCGCTGGAGAAGACCGTGTCCTGCCAGCTGATTCGAATCATCATGGCGCCCGGCAGCCCATGTTTCCCCGAGATCAGTGGCAATCAGCATCGCTTTTCCATCCGCTTTCTGAGTTGGCAGGATGTTGGCCTGCGCCCGGCGCAGGTCACCGAAGACGTCGGTTTTTACCTGGCCTGTTGCTGATGACGACAGCCCCAATCAGCCGTTGCCCGCATTGCGGCACCCGCATTACCTGGAACGAAGATTATCCACAGCGGCCCTTTTGCAGCGAGCGCTGCAAGTTATTGGACCTGGGTGCCTGGTTCGGTGAAGAACACCGCATTCCGGGTGCGCCGGATCAATCCAGGGACAACCCGGGATCAGAGGGCGGGCAGGACTGACCCGACCGGTGCCGCTAGTTCAGGCGGCCGTGACAC
>JBFIQI010000159.1:0-4892 GCA_041609715.1 Gammaproteobacteria bacterium | reverse complement strand
GCAAACACCACTTGCGGAAGTCGTCGCGACATTTCACCAAGAAAACCTCGCGTCGAGAAAGGTCTTGGAGAAAGCCGGGTTCACTGAGCGCGGCACGAGACTATGTTACGGCAAAGTCGGTCTGGACTTTCGGATAGCACGCAATGAATGGTTGCAACTGCAATCAAGCCAGGCGAAGTCAGGATGAACTGTCAGCCTTGCCACGCACCGACGTTTTCCCAAAACCAAACACTGTCAGTTATGCACTGTGCTTAATGCGAAAAACCGATGCTTCAGCGTATTTCAATCCGTATATTTCCCGAACAGCTTCTCAGGCAGAAAAGTGAGAAGAACCAGCGCAAAGGTGCCCCAGGTGACGTAGGTCAGACCATCCGGGCCCAGATCTATATAAGCAAAGCCCACCAGCACAACCAGCAGCGCCCCGATCAAGAGGATCGGGCTGGCGAAATAACAATGTCTTCGATGACAGCGCCGGGCATTGATCGCACAACCTGCTCCCATCCACGTGAATCCTGCGGCCAGGATGCCGACAGTCCATTCGATGGGCAACCTCAAAAAGTTCAATGACAACATGACCAATATAGGTCCGCCCCACAAGACCCAGAACGGGAGTGCTTTGCGGGCTAAATCTCCGTCGCGTGGTTTCGTGCTCATTCCTGATTCGCCCGCCATGATCCAGCAGACCAGAATTAGCTGCGGGTCATCAGCTGCCAATCGCCAATCTCTCTTCAAGCGTAGCTTATCTGGGAGACACAAATACTGCCGGTGTCCTGGCGGGCACCATGAAGCGACGGCTGGCAGGGTCGAAACTGGCAGTTTTCACGGTTGCATCGGACGACACAGCCTGAACCGGATGCAAAACGTACGATCTGCTGCCCGGCGTCCATTGGAAGGTCAATGCCTCGTCATTGGCATTGAACAACACTATGATTTCCGACCATTGCGGATCGACCGTCCCACCAGGATCCCTCAGCGACATGGCAATCAGGCCGGGCAGCTGATCCGGTCCTGTGTTGTGAAAGCCGAGCATGGTCTCGATCTGCTCCGCGTCGCCCAGCCGAAACAGCCTGGAACTCGCTCTGATCCGCAGCAACTCGCGTAGCATCGCGCGTGCAAATTCGCGATCCGCCTGGCTGGGTACCAGGGCGGGGTCGGACAGCAAAGGCCTCATCAATGGCCAATTTCCCTCGTTCTTCTCAGCAATGGGCAAGCCGCGACCCCAGTTGCTGGTTGCCAGCGTCCAATCGATCTCGTTGAACCAGTCGCCGGAATTGAAGCTGTCGCGGTCCATGGACTTGGAACGCAGCAGGTCCTGCCCCGCATGAAAGAACGGGATGCCCTGGGCCAGCGCCACCAGGCTGTTGGCGAGATTCTGCATGCGCACCCGCTCGCCGACAGGCGCACTCGACGGCGCCTTCAACTGAATGATGTCGAACAGGGACTCGTTGTCATGGGCGGCAACGTAGGTGATTTGCTCGAAAGGCTCGGCAGTGTAGCCCGCCGCATCGCCCAGGTAATCGATATCGGCCCCCCTTACCCGGTTGCCGTTGGCATTCTCGAACAGGTAATCGGCAAGCCCGCCGCTCAAGCCCACCCGGATCCAGTCAGTGGTGCGGCGCAGCTCGGCGAGATCATCATCACCATTGGCTGTTTCCCAGGGGCTGGGGTCGAACCCCAGACCATTGATGAAACCCTGCTCACGTGGATCGATGAACGGCGTGCCACCGCGTGCGCCGTCGCGCAGCCGGTCGAAGAAGGTACCGATGCCCGTGCCCGCCATGTTCGCCTGGGTGGCCTGCTCGAAACGCGCATCATTGGCGACTTCCCCGAAATTCCAGCCCTCTCCGTAAAGATAGATGCGTCGGCCGTCCACACCGTCGCCCGCAATGGTCAGAGCGTCCAGCGCCGCACGCAGCTTGAGCATGTTGGCCTTGCTGTGATGCCCCATGAGATCGAATCGAAACCCATCCACTTTGTAATCGCGCGCCCAGGTAAGCACCGAGTCGATCATGAGTTTTTCCATCATCACATGCTCGGTCGCGGTGTTGGCACAGCAGGTGCTGGTTTCGACTTCACCCCTGGCATTCAAGCGCTGGTAGTAACCGGGCACGATCTTGTCGAGGACCGATTTCTGCCCCTGTCCTGACTGCGACGTGTGGTTGTAGACCACGTCCAGCACGACGTTGAGGCCGGCTTGGTTGAGCGCCTTGACCATCCGGCGGAATTCGAGGATTCGCGATGATCCTTCGGGGTTTACCGCATAACTGCCCTCGGGAACGGTGTAATGCCAGGGGTCGTATCCCCAGTTGAAACCATCCTGCTCCCTGATGGCAGCAATCAGCGCCTGTTGCTGCTCGGAGTCGGCGGGCAGCGCTGCCAGCGCCGTGCGATCGGGATGCACCTGCTCCTCGCGACGCTCCGTCACCGTGGCGAAATCAAAGGCGGGCAGGAGATGCAGATGCGTGAGCCCGGCATGCGCCAGCGCACGCAGGTGCCCGAAGCCATTGGAACTTGTAAACGTAAAGGCAGAAAACGTGCCGCGGTTAAGTTCGGGCACACTGGGATCTGCGATACTGAAGTCCCGCACATGCAATTCGTATATCGAGATGTCGGCGGGGTTTTCCACGCCAGGCTTGGCAAGGGTTTCCCAGCCCGCCGGCTTGAGCGACGCATCAGCCAGGTTGACGATCTGGCTGCGCTTGCTGTCCGCCGCGAGGCTCACCGAGTAAGGGTCGGTGACGAGATTGGTCTCGATCTGCCCGGTGGCAGGGACGTAGACCTCGACAGCGTAAAGAAAGTACTTTTCCAGCCAGTCCTGTTCACCGGTAACTTCCCATACGCCGGTGCGGGGGTCCTCCACGAGCGCCAGCGAGGCGGCGGGCGCAGGTGCATCGGCGGTATCGAAGACCTGCAAGGTCACATTGCGCGCCGTGGGCGCCCATAGCCGCAGCACGGGCACGCCCGCCTCGAAGCTGATCCCGAGCGGGCCATCGTAAGCAAACAGGTCATCCAGCACACCTGGCAGCTGCAATCCGGTAGCGTCGAGCACGTTGCCCGCACCATCGCTGACAGACACGGCGAGCTGGGCCTTTACCAGTGCCGGCACCCGCGCCAGGGCCGCCACATCCAGCTTCAATGCCCGTTGTCCGGCGAGATGCCGGAATTTGCTGCTTACTTCGGGTGGCAGTCCGCCCGGGTCAACCGTGAGCGCAATTGCTTCACCGCCCACCGCCCCCCGGCCATCCGGATTCAACCCGGTCTCGGACGCCACGTGCAGCCTGAAGTTGCTGCCCGGCGCCGTCGTGTTCCAGGCAATGGTATCCGGGGTCAGCCAGTAGGCACGGGCCTCCGCGCAGCGCGCCGGCCAGCTCGTCACGCAATCACGCGAGGCGATGGGCGGTGTGCCGGGCTGGGTGCCAGGCCCCGACCCCGAGCCACAAGCGGCCAGCATGACCATCGAACCAAAGAGCAAGACTGCGCGGCAAGGGTTACTCATGGCTGTCATTCCAGTTCCCTCGCAAAGGCGAACCCGCATCAAGCCTCGAACGGATCCTTGATAACGATGGTCTCGGCACGATCCGGTCCGGTAGAAACGATGTCGATGGGTACGCCGACGATGGCCTGGATCCGCTCGATGTAGCGCCTGGCGTTTTCGGGCAGCGCATCGAAATCGGTTACACCGATCGTGGAAGCCTTCCAGCCGGGCAAATCTTCGTACACCGGTTCGATATCGGCAAATCGTTCCGTTGTTACCGGTGGTACATCGCTTTCCTTACCATCAATACGGTAGCCAATGCAGACACGAATTGTGTCAAGCGCATCCAGCACGTCGAGCTTGGTCATACACAGACCTGACACGCTGTTGAGAAAGATCGAGCGTTTAAGTGCCACGGCATCAAACCAGCCGCAGCGGCGCGGCCGTCCGGTGGTGGCACCGAACTCGTGACCAACCCGGGCCAGGTGTTCACCCATGTCATCGAGCAATTCGGTGGGAAAAGGCCCGGCTCCCACCCGCGTTGTGTAAGCCTTGACGATACCCAACACATAATTCAGGTAACGCGGGCCCAGTCCAGAGCCCGAGGCCACCCCGCCCGCGGTGGTATTCGAAGATGTCACGAATGGGTATGTACCGTGATCGATATCCAGCAAGGCACCCTGAGCGCCCTCGAACAGCAGATTCCCACCGGCGCGGTGTTCAGCATCGATCATGGTGACGACATCCGCCACCATGGGCTCGAGTCTTGGTACCAGGCGGAGGGTGCTATCCAGAACTTCCTGGAAATCCACGGGCTTGGATTTGAAATAATGCTGCAGAACAAAATTGTGATAATCGAGCAGTTCGCCCAGTTTCGCGGCGAAGCGCTCGCGGTGAAAAAGATCCGATACGCGAACCGCACGCCGCGCCACTTTGTCTTCATAGGCTGGCCCGATTCCGCGGCCTGTGGTGCCGATCGCCTGGGCGCCCCGGGCTTGCTCCCGGGCGAGATCCAATGCAACGTGGGACGACAGTATCAGCGGACAGGACGGGCTGATAAAAAGTCTTCCACTGACGTCTACCCCACGCTTGGCAAGCGCGTCGACTTCCTCCAGCAAGGCATCCGGAGCCAGAACCACACCGTTGCCGATAAAGCAGCGCACGTCGGAGCGCAGAATGCCTGAAGGAATCAGATGCAATACGGTCTTTTCGCCGTCTATCACCAACGTGTGACCGGCATTGTGACCGCCCTGAAAGCGCACCACCGCAGATGCCCGATCGGTGAGCAAGTCGACTACTTTACCCTTGCCCTCATCACCCCACTGGGTGCCGATTACCGCGACGTTATGTCCCATTGACGATCACCGCTGGTTACCAGCGAGCAAAGTACAGAATTAGCAGGCCAACTACCATACTT
>JBFIQI010000158.1:0-4900 GCA_041609715.1 Gammaproteobacteria bacterium | reverse complement strand
GAAATCGTCGAGCGCCAGCTCCACACCCACCGATTTCATCTCAGCGAGCGCGGTGGCGGCCAGTTCCGGGGACTGCACGAGAATATCTTCGGTAATCTCCAGTTTGATGCGTGCAGGATCTGTTTCATTGGCTTTCAAGATGGCATCAAGGCGGCCGGCTTTCGACAGCTTGTCGATCTGCTTGGGGGAAACATTAACGCTCATGAACAGCGGTGGTTGATCCTGGATATATTTGTCAAAAACTCTCTGGAAGCGTGGCAGGTCTTCGCAGGCCTGCTCAAGCACCCAGGCGCCGATGGGCACGATCAGGTCACTTTGTTCAGCTACGCCTATAAACTCACCAGGTGGAATCATCCCTCGTTCCGGATGATGCCAGCGAATCAGGGCTTCGAAGCCGGCGATAATTCCACTGCGCATAGCCACGACCGGCTGGTAATAAACAACAAATTGCTGGTTTTCGATGGCCTCTCGCAGGTCCTGTTCAATCCGCAGGCGATTAATCGCTGATTCCCGCACGCGCTGATAGCGCGTATCGAATCCGGCAACGGTCATGGTCTGCTCGGATACCAGGCGCTGACTGTCCAGTACCCGCCGCAACGCCCAGCGAAAACGTCCAACCACCACGCGCAGCAGCAGGTGAGCAATGGGATCGGCGCTGCCGAGCTTGTCCTGAATCATGGCCTGATCCAGAGGGATTACCACCGTATCCTGCATGGCGATGGCAGTGGCGGTTCGGGTGCTGTTGTCGATGATCGCCATTTCGCCGATGAGATCACCCGGGCCCATGGAAGTCAGAATGATGGTTTCTTCACCATTGTCCGCCGACAGCTCCACCTTGCCCGATTCAATAAAATAGGCATAGTCGGGCTTTTCGTGTTCACGAAAGATCGTACTGCCAGCCTTAAACGTCTTTCTTTTAAGCTCGGAAAGAATCGACACTGCTTGGTCACCAACAGCCGCGAAACGGCGATACGTATCCGCTGATAGTATCGACACAGGAATGGAAAATCCTGACTTAACTCAAAAATTGTGACGTGGTTCGCGCTTGCGCGGGCGATGCCGGGGGCTGGGCGCGTAAGCGCCCGGAAAGGGTGACGAATCTACCCGCAAAGGCCTGCCGCCTGTGGAAATGGGCATCGGCATCAACACGGGCGAAGTGGTGATGGGAAATATCGGATCTGAAAAACGTGCCAAGTATGGGGTGGTGGGCATGAACGTAAACCTGGCTGCGCGTATCGAATCCTACACCGTGGGCGGCCAAATTCTGGTTTCCGATAACACGCTGGCAGCCGTGGGTGAGCGACTGCAGATCGATGGCGACATGGAGGTCCAACCCAAGGGCGCCGAGGCTCCCATGCTGGTGCACAACGTGATCGGCCTGCAAGGTGGCGACAATTCGATGCTGCGCCCACTGGAAGCTGGTTTGGTGGAACTGGCGCCGCCGCTGCAGGCCGCGTACACGGTCATGCATGGCAAAGATACCAGCGGGTCAGAGCACGAGGGACGATTAACCAGTCTGTCCCTGACCCATGCCCAAATGCTTGCACCCGACAACGGGTTCAGTGCCATGACCAATCTCCGGGTAAGGATTGACGGACCGGCAGGGGGCAGCGATCTGTTTGCAAAAGTTGTGAGGGTCGACGAGGATAGTGCATTGCTGCGGTTCACGGCGATGTCCGATGCTGGTCGCGGGGCTATCGAAAAAATACTCGCCGGCCAAGGCGTTCACTGAGCAATGATGGAATACACCCGTTGACTGACAGCCAGCAGCCCGGCGCCTTCGGCGAACAGCAGATAAAGACCCTGATGGGCCAGAATCAAGGCCCATCGGCATGGCGCCAGATCACTCAGGCGCAGGTCAATCAGTTTGCGGATCTGACCGGTGACCATCAGTTCATTCACATCGAACCCGAATTGGCCGCCAAGACCCCGTTTGGCGGGACCATTGTCCACGGTTTTATGCTGCTGTCACTGTTGCCCACACTGCTGGCAACTGCGCTGCCGACAACGAAAAAGGGTCGGCCATTCATCAATTACGGTCTGGACAGCGTCAGGTTTCTGCAAGCCGTGCCGGTTGGCAGTCAGGTAAGAGCCAGTCAGCAAGTTATTGCTGTATCCCGCAAAAATTCCGAGTACTGGAGGGTAAAGTCCCGGGTGACGCTTGAGGTCCGGGGCCTTGAAGACGCGGCGCTGGTGGCGGAACTCATTACGCTCGTCCCGCACCCTGACAGTGCACCCGATAACGGCCAAACCTGACTGAGCCTGAGCAGGCTGGTGCGGGCTGAATCGGCAATGAGCTGATCTTCACCGGGCCTTCACACTCCGATCGTTAGTCTATCGTCGGTTTCGCGAGCGCTGGCACTGAGAGCTATAAGTTCAGTTGCCTAAGGCGCGCTTGACCAGGATTTATTTTGAACTCTCCCTGCTGATCACTGCCCTGATCGGCTTTTCCTGGCCGGACTTTGTCCGGCCTTTTTTTTTGCCCATTTTTGATTTGCACAAGCGCCCCGTGTGCCTTCATGATTTAACATAATTACAGCAAGAAAGTGTCTGCAGTCGGGCATGCAGCGCGGTTTTCTGCTTATATTGGCATTACACGAACAGCGAACTGAAAAGCGCCGCTGGTTGGCCTGATGGCACATCTCGCCAGCGTGATGCTTGAAAACCAATAATATGAAATGGGGGAGCGTGATGCGTAAGACAATTGTACTGAGTGTTGTTTGCCTGCTTGTTGCAGGCCAGGCGCTGGCGGCCGGTAAGCCTGCTGCCCGTGGCGAAAAGCCCGATATCGTGGTGATGACCCAGAATCAGTACCTGGGTGCCGACCTGACGGCGATCATAAGCGCGCAGACCCCGGAGGCGTATAACGCGGCAGTGGTAGGTGCCTTGTTATCGGTCGCCGGCAACAACTTGTCCGAGCGCGCCGTGGCGCTGGCGGCAAGCATTGCCGACCATCAGCCGCACCTGGTGGGATTGCAGGAAGTTTTCGAATTTGGCTGTATCGAAACGGGCACTCTCCCGGGTGCCTGCGGCCTTTTCGCCGGCGCCTTCAACGATCACCTGGCGCAGACCATGTCGGCCCTGGACAGCCTGGGCGCAGGCTACACGGTGGCAGCGGTGGTCAAGAACCTGGATATCAGCCCGGGCGAGTTCCCATTGCCGGGCCTGCCCCTGTTCCTGGATCCTGATGATATCCCGGAGCTTTTCATCACCGTCAGGGACCGGGATGTCATCCTGGCGCGAGACGATGTGGTAGCCGAGCCAGTGCCTTTTCCTCTGGCTTGCGACAACCCTTCCCTGGACGGCTGCAACTTTCAGACGGTGGCGTCAACCTTCCTGTTTGGTGAAACGCTGATCGAGTTCAAGCGTGGCTTCGTCGGCGTTGACGCCGTTGTTGATGGCCAGCCCTACCGGTTTGTGAATACACATCTCGAAGTACAATTCCCCTCACCTGATCCGGTATCCCAATTCATCCAGGCGGCCCAGGCCTCGGAGATGCTGGGATTGATGAGCGCGCTAGCGCCACCGGATGGTACCCGGCAAATTATTCTCGGCGATATTAATTCCTCGCCCGACGACGGGCCGTTTCTTCTGCCGTCTCCGCCATCGCCATTCCCGGTGGATCAGGCGCTGACGCCCTACTTGCAGTTACAGGCTGGCCGGAACCTGTTCGGGCAGCCGATCTCCGTTCCCTTCACCGATAGCTGGAACCTGCGCCCCGGCAAGCCCAGGGGCTATACCTGCTGTCAGCTGCCGGATCTCTCCAATGCCGAGTCCATGCATGACGAGCGCATCGACGTGATTTTTGCCTGGCCGGCACCGGTGCGGGTGAAGGCCAACGTGCTGGACAACGACAGCGATGACAAGACGCTTGGCGGCCTGTGGCCTTCAGATCACTCCAGCGTGGTGGCACGCTTGTCTTACTGATTACAGTTCATGCAAGGAGCGGGACAGGCGCATTTGCTCAGGGACAGGCGGTCATGATCGTCGAGGCTGATGCTGGTTAGGAAGTTAACAATATTCCGGGCAAACTCATTACCCGGGGCCTGATCAGCTGGAAAGCCACACTGCCGCAAAGCGTTGCGGGCCAGGCAGACTGGGCGCGCGCGACAGTTAAATCATTTAACGCAGCTCAATAAACTGAAATTAAACAACCTGCCGGCCAGCGTTTCGCGCTGGCCGGTTTGCTCTACTGCGTTCGTTGCTATTGCACCAGAAAATTACGACTTCTCTCCGACAGGCAGCGAAGTTGACATAAGCGAATGCGTTGCAGGCGGTTTGCGACGGCCATCACAAAAAGCATCCTTCATTTCAGCATTTTTTCACAGATAGAAAACGCTCAAACTGGTGAAATCTGTATGCGGCCGGAGAAAGGCCGGCAAGTTTTTCAGGTGATGCGACGTCAGGGACTAATAGTGAGAGATGCAATGAAGCGAGTACTGGACAAATTCAACATGCTGCACCGGGCGATGATGCTGGGTGCCAGCTTCATGTTGCTGGTGACCCTCGGAGCCTCCGAGATTCAACACCCGGCCAGTGGCGAGGCTTCGGCCTACATCGTCCAGGCGGCAAGCCTCGACGAGGCACGCAGCGCAGTACTGGCTGCCGGCGGCGAGATCACTCATGAGCTCGGCATCATCAATGCGGTGGGTGCCCAGCTGAGCTCGGGCGACCTGGCCAGGCTGGGGCCGGGAGCCCGCATTTTTGGTGACGCCCCGGTGACCACCACGGCCCGCAGAACCAAGACGACAACCGACACCAGTACCACCGACACCAGTACCACCGACACTTCGGGTGGCGGCGGCAAGGGCGGTAATAACAAGACAAGCACCACATCCACATCAGAAAGCACCGAAACCACCACCTGGACCAGCACCGGGACGGTGCCTGACACAGTGAT
>JBFIQI010000157.1:0-4917 GCA_041609715.1 Gammaproteobacteria bacterium | reverse complement strand
GGGCGTCGGTAGTTTCCTCGGACCCTTAGAAACGGCCATGGCCGTCGGGTTTACATTACTTTGCGGCACCGTCGCCGGCCTGTCTATCCTGGTGTGGCGCCGTGGCCTGGGGTCCTGGATGAGCCGCTACGCACTGATGGCCAAGACCCTGTTGCGAACCTGGAAACCGGTATACATCCCACCCGCTGATAGTGAAGTGGCCGCCCGCAGATTTCCCTATGCGGCTGCCATTGCCGGCGGCACCATGCTGGCACTTTGGTGGCTGCTGCAACTCGAACCCTTGCTTTACGCGGTACAGTCAATATGGACGCGGTAGTTACCAAAGCCAGTGAGCAGCCCCTGTCCACGCAGAGATTTACCGATCTCGCGCCACGGCCTCATACCGTGTCCCAGACAGGACTGAGTCACCAGCTGCTTACCGAATTACTGAGCAAGCATTTATACGATGGTGGCGTGCTTACGATGCGCGAACTCGTTTCGCGCATGGCCTTGGCCGGGCCTATACTGGACGAGTTACTCGCATTTCTCCGCAAGGAAGCGCGCATTGAAATCAGAGCGCAAGTTGCAGGCACCAAAGGGTTACGCTATGCACTGACTGATCTTGGTCGCAAGATGGCCCTGGATGCTTATTCCAAGAGCGGTTATCTGGGCCCGGCACCTGTGCCATTGGATCTTTACTGTAAAGTCTCCCAATCGCAGTCTGTGCATGCCAGCGGCATTACCAAGCAGGCCATGTTAGCGGCATTTGAAGACGTCACCATCCGCGAGTCGCTCCTCGACCAGTTGGGAACGGCACTGAATTCCGGGAAAGCAATATTTGTATACGGCCCGGCCGGGACCGGCAAAACCTACCTTACCCAGCGATTGGCGAGAATGTTGGGCGACTCGGTTCTGGTGCCGCATGCCCTGGCAGTCAATGAGGCAATCGTCCAGGTTTTCGACCCGGTGATACATGACATCGCGGATTCGGAGCAGGGGGCGGAGCAGGTCATGCTGGATCAAGGCTTCGATCCTCGTTTTCTTAACTGTCGGCGACCCGTCGTGATAACCGGTGGTGAGCTTTCTGCCGATATGCTGGAAATCCATTATGACCCGGACACGCGTGAATATCGGGCACCCCTGCAGCTCAAAGCAAATAACGGCATATTTATAATCGACGATATGGGTCGTCAGCGTGTGGCGCCGGAGATCATCCTCAATCGTTGGATCGTTCCCATGGAAGAGGCGCGGGACTATCACAGTCTGGGTACGGGTCGGCACTTTTCAGCACCTTTCGATGTCATTCTGGTGTTCTCAACCAATATCAACCCTTTGGATCTGGCAGACGAAGCTTTTCTGCGCCGCATTGGTTACAAGATTAAATTTGATTATCTGGATGTTCCGACCTATTCGCAGATATGGAAAGAATATTGTGAAAAGCTGAAGATTCCCTTTGACCAGGCTCTGTTGGAGTTTGCGCTCACGGAACTCCATGCGAAAGAAAACACGCCGTTGTTACCCTGCCACCCGCGCGATCTTCTGATTATTGCCAGAGATCAGGCGATGTATCTTGGTCAGGGATTTCCTTTGACCGCCGACAACATGCGCTGGGCCTGGAAAAATTACTTCGTGAAGCTAGACGAGCCGGGCGCAGAGGCTTGAGGGACAGAAGATGTTCAAGAAACGAACCTTGATGTTATTGTTTTTATCGCTGGCAATGGGTGTCGGAGCCGCGTGGGTGGCCAATAACTGGGTGAGGTCACAGCTTGTTCCAGAAGCAACGGCAGACGCCAATATGGCCAACGTTATAGTGGCCGGTCTCGCCATCCCGTTTGGGACGAAAATCGAAGCGAATCACCTGAGGACTATTGAGATGCCGGTATCCGCGGTGCCTGGCAATGCTTATACAGATTCCGAGCAGGTCGTAGGGAAGATCGCCAAGCAGGCGCTATTCCAGGGCGAAATGATGATTCCGGAAAAGCTCGCTGATCATGAGGGTGGCAGCACTCTCGCGGCAGTCATCCAGCCCAAGATGAGAGCAATCACCCTGCGAGTAAACGACGTCATTGGGGTGGCCGGATTCCTGCTGCCGGGCAATCGCGTCGACATTCTCGCGACCAAACAGACCGGTCGCGCCCGGGCTCATACGGAGACTGTGTTGAAAAACATCAAGGTTCTGGCCGTCGATCAGACTGCCTCAACCGATAAAAACGAGCCGGTGATTGTGCGGGCAGTCACCATGGAGATGACGCCTGAACAGACCGAGACGCTCGTCTCAGCCCAAAAAGAGGGCGGTATCCAGTTAACGCTTCGCAATCCGAACGAAGAGCTCGAGATGGAGCCAGAACCAGAACCCGAGGTGGAGGAAGCTCCGGTCCCGGTGGTCAGGCGTGCCGAAAGGCGCGAACCCAGCGTTTCGCGCGTAACGATTATTAAAGGAACCAGAGTGCACACGGAAAAAGCGAAAAAGTGAGCTGTCAATAACAATTAGGGACAACAATAATAATTCATGAGGAACCGATCATGTGTGAAAAAATTAGGGGACGACTGTCAACGCTGGATCTGATGTCCAGAATGTTGCTGCTTGCTGTAGCGAGCATACTATTGTCAGCACAGGTTTATGCCCAGCCACCGGTCTTCAGTGTGGATGTCGACAGCAGTCGCGCCAGCGATTTGCTGGTACCGCTGAATAAATCGAGGGTCATTCAACTCCAGGCCCCGGTTAAAAAAATATCCGTAGGCAATCCCGAGATTGCGGACATTCTGACGCTTCGGGCAAGGCAGCTCTATGTGCTGGGCAAGAGCCTGGGGACGACAAACGTGCTGCTCTGGGACAGCCGGGATGAGTTGATTGCAGCGATCAACATAGAAGTGACTCATGACCTTGACGGCTTGCGAACACAGATGAATCGACTGCTGCCCGGCCAAAGTCTGGACATCAGTTCCGCCCAGGGTTCTCTGATCATCAGTGGCAAAGCGACCAGCGCGGCCCAAATGGACTCTGCCATGCGGCTCGCGTCAAGCTTCAGTGGCGAAGCGGGCGTTGTAAACATGATGAGTGTAGGCGGCGCTCAGCAAGTCATGCTGGAAGTGAAAGTTGCCGAAATTTCCCGAACGCTGGGCAAGACGTTTGGAATCAATTTTAACTCTGTCAATAATCGCAGTAATCGCTGGACTTTGGGAATGGTCGGGGGCGGCGCAGAAGTGTCGCCCGGGCTGGATCTGGCGGCTGCTTACGACCTTTCGGTTGATGATCGCGGCCTGTTCGCCAATTTCATGAGCGGCAATTTTGCATTCAATTCAGTGCTAAATGCTGCCAAGGAGCATGGACTGGCGAACATACTTGCAGAGCCGACCTTGACAACCTTATCGGGGCAGGAAGCCGAGTTTCTTTCCGGCGGCGAGTTTCCGGTACCGGTGCCCAGGGGCGAAGAAGGCGTCACGATCCAGTTTAAGGAATTCGGCGTGGGTGTTAGGTTCCTGCCGGTAATACTTGATCAGAATCGAATAAATCTCAGACTCAGCGTGAGCGTGAGCGACCTGGTGGCCAGCAACAATGTTGTATTGTCACAGGCCGGGAATTCAGGAGATTTCTTTATTCCTGCACTTTCGAAGCGCAGCGCGTCGTCCACGGTGGAGCTTGGCGACGGCCAGACCATTGCGATTGCAGGCTTACTGAGCGATACCACGCGCGAGGCAATCCAGAAGTTTCCCGGGCTTGGTGACATACCGATACTGGGGCAGCTGTTCAAGAGTAAAGAATTTGTAAAAGGGGAAACGGAATTGGTCATTCTGGTGACGCCGCATCTTGCGAAACCATTACCGCCTGGGGAAATGCCATTACCGGGCAGCTCGATGCAGGAAGCACCGACAGACGCCGAGTTTTTCCTCTCTACAGCCAGACCATCAGGGCCGACTGCAGCCAATAATGCCAATGATCGCCAGGCCGCTGCGACACCGTCTGGTCAGAATTTTGGCCATGTAATTAAGGATTGAGGAAGAAGACAATGAAAACCAAAAAAATCCCGCAGTTTCTTGTATCGATCATAACGGTACTGGTCCTTGGTGGCTGCGCCACAGCGCAACCCCAATGGCAGCACCAGGTATTGGGCGGCGCCGTCGCGAGCGTAGTGGACGGGCAGATTGCCAATCCTGACGCGGCCGCGGAACCGGGCGACCAACCGATTGTCGAGAGCGATGGCAACAAGACCAAGAAAGTGGTGGATGCCTGGCGGGAGTCCGTTTCGGCGCCACAGGCATCTACCGGCGACATCGTTATCAACGTAGGGCAGTAATCCCAGTAAGTAAGCACGATGCTGACGAGAGGTAAGCAATGGAACTGTCCCGGAGAAAACTCGGAGCGATTGCCACGGGATGTGAGATAAGGCCATTCCAAGGGTACCGCCAGCAGGGGGCGGTATTAGTGCTGGTTGTTGTCGGTATGACCGCATTATTAGCAATGGCGGGTCTTGCGCTTGATACGGGACATCTGCTGCTCAATAAGTCGCGGATCCAGAATGCGGTGGACGCCGCGGCCCTCGCGGCGGCAAAAAAGCTGGACGAAAGCCACGACACCGTTTTGGCGGAGATTACCGCCCGGGATATCTTTGCGGATAACGCGTCCGCCCCTGGGAACAAGGAACTCGATGCAGCATATGACGGTGGCAACGGTGACGTCAGTGTCAGCGTGCAGTTTTCGAGCACGCTCAATCCGTTTGTGCCGGGTAGTTACGACCCCGGCGTGACACCTGATGGCTATGTACGAGTGCGAGCCGATAATTTTCGCATGGCCAGCTGGTTTGTAACCGTTGTCGGTGTCTCGGAGCTGCTTACCGATGCGGTGGCGGTCGCTGGCCCAAGCCCCACTTTTACACACGATGACCAGGTCTGTGATTTAGCACCCATGATGGTCTGCGGGACGCCGCAGGAAAGCGCCGC
>JBFIQI010000156.1:0-5059 GCA_041609715.1 Gammaproteobacteria bacterium | reverse complement strand
GGTGCCCACAGCCGGAACCGGGATCGGCGCGACCGAGGTCATGGTCGCCGAGCTGTTCTTGATGTGATCCACTGCCGAGGCGAAGAAGGCGTAGGTGCCGCTTCTTTGCTTGGCCACCGAGGTGGTCCATTGGATCATGCCGGTATCGGTGGTGAGCGCCCAGTTGCCCATGCCGGACTCGGCATCGTCGCTCAGCAAGTTGGCCAGCACGGTGGCTTCCTGTACCAGATCCGGGCCGGTAGCGCCCGCCGGGCGTTCCCAGGTGAGCTCGAACCGGCCGTCGGTATCGGGGTCCTCATGCCCGGCGCCAAAGGCCAGCACCGGCGGGATTTCCAGGACCGAGCAATCGGGCTTGACGTCGATGCTGACCGTGGCCCGGGCATCGCTGGTCTGACCATCAGCGGACAGGCCGCTCAGCTCATGCACGCGCAGTGTCATTCCATTGGGCAGTTTCCACTCCCCGTCTGGTGTGTCGTAGTTGTCCACATGGGTGCAACCGTCGAACTCTTCCCGGGGCGCTGCGGCCTTGTAGGCGGCATCGTCCAGGTTGGGTGTGTCGTCATGGGGATCCGGCTGCGAGTCGACGATGGTCTGTGCCGGGGGATTGTCCACACCGGTATTGCCGTAACCATGGCTTTCATCCGTGTACAGGATGGCCAGGCCTGGCTCCCAGGTCGGGGCGCCGCGATCTGACTGGTGTTTGCTGTCAAAGTCCCAGGAGACCCGATCGCGCACCTCTACATAGTAAGCATGGTCGGCATCCACGCCGTCGGCCGAGCTCACCCGCGACCAGTTATCCGGGAAGATGCGCGTGTGCTCGTCGTTCTCGAAATCACTGGAGTAAATGACATTGCCATCCACCGACAGGTTGATGTCGTCGATGAACCAGCCACGATTGGCCACCGCCGGGTCGGTGAAATAGCCGAAACGGATGATCACCTTTTCGCCGGCATAAGCCGACAGGTCGAACTGGTCGGTGATCCACTCTGCAGGCTGCAATTCGCCGGTGGCACGATGCGTGTTGGTCAGAGAATTGCGCTCTGTCGTGCTCACGCGTGACGACCCCGTAATGCCGTTGCCCAGCTCGCTGTAGCAACCGGCCTGGTTGGGGTTGTGACCCTGAATGGTAGTGCCGTTTTGAGAAGGCAGAGCCGTCCAGTTGACGCCACCGTCGCTGGACACCATCAGGAAGGCGTAATCCCAGTCCCACTCGATCTCGTACAGCGACTGGAAGCTCAGGGTGACCTGGCTGCCGGCGGCGGCCTGCTCAAGTTCGGGAACCCAGAAGTCCAGGTTATGGCCCAGGGTGGTGGGGCAGCCGAAGTCGTTGCCGGAGCCCGAATGCCAGGCACGCACGCCCGAGGGAACCGCATCGATCAGCTTGATGGTGGGCAGACCAACCCGCAGGGCGTCGGCATTGTGAATACCCGGACCCGTCAGGGTGTAAGGTGTGCCGTCCGGGGTCTGCCAGTGAATCTCACCGGTATCGATCTTGGACTCGCGCAGCGTGAACTCGCCGTCGCTGGCTTCACGCGGCACGATCCAGCCCATTTCCTGGCGGGTGAACACCGTCATGAACTGGGAGTGATCCGAGGCCATGAGTTCCCAGGAGCCGAAGGTGTCACGGGAACCGGTGGAATAAAAATCCGGCAGGCCCAGTGAATGCCCGTACTCATGGGCGATCACCGACATCTTCTCGATGGCCGCCTCCGGGTTCACGTTGTAAGGGCCCACGCGCACCATGACGGGAATGCCGGTATCGACTTCGGTCATGGTGTTGCGACCCTCATCAGTCCAGAACATCGGCACGCCGGTGTGGGACTTCAGCTGGTCGTTGGACACATAGCCCTGCTCACCGTTCTCGTCGGTGAAGTAGTACTGCAGGTCGGATTTGTGCGGCCACACGTTGTTGAGGCCGGAGCCCGTGTTGCCGTTGCCACCCTCGCCGGCAAAGGCCACGTTGAAGAAGTCGACTACGCCGTCCTTGTCGGTATCGAACTCGTTGTAGTCCAGCTCCGGATCGGCGATGGCCGCGGCGTCATAGGTGATCTTGGCGGTGGGGCCGCAGGCATCATCAATGCCAAACACCAGGCCGACGCCGGTCACGGCACCCACCAGGCCATGCCCGGTGCTGTCAGAACCGTAGTAATTCTGGGTGCCCGGGAGGCGATACCAGCCGTCGACGATACGCGGGGCGGTGGTCAGGGGCGCGCCTTTGCCGCTGGGCGGCGCGGTCGTAGCGCCGGTGCAGGTACCGCTGGGCTGCAGGGTGGACCACTTGAAGTTGTAGCTGGGGTCGTAACCGGTGTCTGGCGTGCCGGGAATCGGTCCCACCTGGCCTTCCGGCGACAACTGGCCGAAGCTCATGTCCTGGAACAGCTGCCACAGTGAACGGCCACTGGTGCGCGAGTTCACGGCTTCGTCCAGCGCCTCGGCGCTGTGGTTGGCGGCGCATTCCAGGTAGGGATCGGGCTGGCCACCACGCTCAGCGTCGCCGGTGCAGTGGTGCAGGTCCTGGTATTCCACCATCACCAGCGGGAAAGGCCGCTTGCCGTAGCGCGCAGATTCCAGTGTGGTCACCTTGGGTCCCATGGTTGCGGCCACCAGGGTCGTTTCGCCCAGCGTGAAGCTGGCCTGGGCCGAGAGGTTTTTCCAGATAATTGTGGGATCTTCCGATAGGTCATCGGCGCGGGCCCGCATGATGATCTTGCCGGCACCGCTGATGTTATCGAAGGTTATGGTCTGGCCGGTTTGTGAGAAGGCCGCGTTGGCACCGACAAAGTTGGCCTCCGCCGGCAGAGTCACATGGATCGTGCCCGTGGCGTCGTTGTCTTCAGCGTCATAGGTCAGCGTAAACGGGTATTCTTCGCCGGGCTTCACCCAGCCCTTGGCCGAGAAAAAATCCGCCGAGAACTGGGCCGCCAGGGCCGCGCCTGGTAAGGCCATGGCGGCTGCGAGGGCGCTCACCTGCCACCAATTGGGTTTCCTCTGTTTCATGATTTGTCTCCAGTCCAATAGTTAAAAGGGACGGGAGAAAGCCAGGACTGGCTTCAGCGCGGTTGAGACGGGTCTGCCCCCTCGTCTTTCCCCCTTGCAAACCAAGTTACGCGAGGCAAGCGGGCGGCAATATCCGGAAGAACACCCAAAAGGCATGGGGGAATTCACCCACGCGGGCCTGGGGGTTGGCAGGCCCTGCTGCGCTATTATTAGTCCCCTGGGGGCCCGCGGGCCGGGCAAGTCCTCTTGTCCCCACCGCAAGCGCAGGCTGATGCCGGAGGACCTTTGCCAGTTGCCATTACAAGACCCGTGAGCCCGTCAATCGGGCGCTGTGAGCTCACCCATATCGCTCGCGAGCCCATCGATGCGGAACATGCCGCGAGCCAGCACAGACAATACGAGATGGCGCTGGCCGAAGCCGGCTGCGAGATATTTCGCCTCCCGGAGGCGCCGGAGTTTCCCGACGGCGTTTTCGTGGAGGACACCGCGGTGGTGTTTGACGAGATCGCGGTCATGACCCGCCCAGGCGCCGAGTCTCGCCGGGGGGAAACCGGGTCGGTAGCTGCGGTCCTGGGTAACTATCGACAGCTTGCACATATCCAGGCTCCCGGGACGCTGGACGGCGGCGATGTACTGACGGTTGGCAGGCGAGTCTTTGTGGGTGTGGGGCGCAGAAGCAATGCGAGTGGCGCCGGCCAGTTGCAGGAGGCCCTGCAGCCATTTGGCTACGAGGTCGTTTTAGTCGAGGCGCATGACTGTCTGCATCTGAAGTCGGCTGTTACCCGCCTGGGGGGCACTACCTTACTGATCAACCCCGACTGGACAGATCCCGGCCAGTTTGCCGGCTGCGAGTTCCTGTCCGTAGATCCAATGGAGCCTTTTGCGGCCAATGCGCTCATGGTGAGGGATGCACTGATTTACCCCACCACCTGTCCGCGCACGCGCAAGCTACTCGAAGGCCGTGGCTACAAGATTCTGGCGGTGGATTTGTCAGAACTGGCCAGGGCGGAGGGTGCGGTGACCTGCTGCAGCCTGGTGGTTTAGACGCGGTCTCTGTCGGCCTCGCGCGGCGGTGGGCCCGGGATTGACCAGCGGCAGATCAGCCCTGCGAGGCCGTGTTGAGCAAGCGCACCCGATTGCCGCCCTCTTGCCTGGCGGTAGCCAGCGCCTTTTCAGCAAGTGCAACTATTTCCTGTAGCTCGGAATCGTCGGCCCTGGCCACCGACCCTATGCCGATACTGATGGTGGCATCGCCGCTATATTCGCCGGCTTCCACTGGCATTTCGCCGACCCGGGCTAGCACGCGCTGGCCGATGCCGGCGGCGCTGTTGGTGAAACAGTCGCCCAGGTAGACCAGGAATTCACATTCACCGCGACGGCCCAGCACATCCTGGGGGCGAAGCGTGGCGCGAATGCGCTGAGCGATCTCCATCAGGAGCAGTTCGGTACTTGCGTGGCCGGCAACTTTATTCATCTCTTCAAAGCGATCGATCTCGATGAGCATGATGCTCACGGATACACCTTCACGCCGGGAGCGCGAGTACTCCTTGGCCAACAGTTCCGTCAGGCCGTCGCGATTCCAGGTCTTGGTGAGAGGGTCGATCATGCTTTGGCGCCGCGCAGCACCGAGTTCCTTGAGCAGATCAAGCTGGCTGTGGCTCAGCGCAGTAAGGCTGATCTCGTTCTGGACCCACAACGCGAGGCTCTTGAGATCTTCCCTGTCACTCATACTGAATGGTCGGGGCTGGTCGTCAATCAGGCATAAGGTTCCCAGCTTGCGACCCTCGTACTCGATGGGATGACCAGCGTAAAAGCGGATGTTCGGGGGTCCCGTAACCAATGGATTGTCTGCGAAGCGGGGATCTACGGAGGCATCCGGGACCACCAGGGATTCTTCACTGAGGATGGCATGTCCACAGAACGAAATCTCGCGCGGGGTTTCCGCGGCGCTGATGCCCTGGGCCGATTTAAACCACTGACATTGATCGGCTACCAGGGAAACCAGCACTATGGGCACATCGAATACCTTGCTGGCAAGTTTGGTGATGCGATCGAAGCGCTC
>JBFIQI010000155.1:0-5278 GCA_041609715.1 Gammaproteobacteria bacterium | reverse complement strand
CTCGTCAAAGCGCAGCGCTTCGCCGGCTTCGTATAAAAGAATGGGTATGCCTATGCCGGCCGCAGAGTCGCGCAGGGAGCCGGGACGGAGCGATGCATTCAGGGCAACCGGGGCGCCAAACGCGAGGGCCAACCGGGCGGTCTCCTCATTGTCCAGGTCCGCACGAATCTGCGGCAGATTCGAGCGATGCACAGCGCCGGTGTGCAGATCAATGCCGTGCGTGGAGTGGCGCACGATTTCATTCATGAAAAGGTCCGCCAGCCGAGCTGCCAGCGAGCCCCTGGGCGAACCGGGAAAGCTGCGGTTCAGGTCACGCCTGTCCGGCAGATACCGCGATTGCTGAAATACGCCGAGCACATTGACCACCGGCACGGCCAGCAGGGTGCCGTGCAGGCGTCGCACTATCGGCAAAGAAAGGACCCTGCGGATAATCTCGATACCATTCAGTTCGTCACCATGGATAGCAGCACTGAGAAACAGGGTGGGCCCTTTTCGCCTGCCGTGAATAACATGAACCGGCATATAGAACGGTTCGTGCGTGTAAAGTTCACCCACCGGCAGGTCAATTCGGCCGGCCTCGCCGGGTTGAAATTGCTTTCCGCCAATTTCGATTGATTCACGCCTGGCCATCAGCCGGTGCCTTTGGTTCCGGTACGACCGAAGCGCGCGTTCTTCTCGGTAAATTCGATGATCATGCCGGCCACATCTTTGCCGGTTGCACCTTCAATGCCCTCGAGGCCCGGGGATGAGTTCACTTCCATTACAACCGGCCCATGGTTAGATCGTAAAATATCCACCCCACAGACGTTAAGGCCCATAATCTTGGCCGCCCGGGCTGCGGTGGACCGCTCTTCCGGCGTGAGCTTGATCAGGCTGGCGCTTCCGCCGCGATGCAGATTCGAGCGAAACTCTCCTTCCGCGCCTTGCCTCTTCATGGCGGCAATGACTTTTCCACCAACCACCAGGCAACGAATGTCGGCGCCGCCTGCTTCCTTGATGAATTCCTGTACCAGGATGTTGGCATTCAGCCCCATAAAGGCCTCGATGACGCTTTCCGCAGCCTTGCGCGTCTCTGCGAGCACGACCCCGATGCCCTGGGTTCCTTCCAGCAGTTTGATGACCAGCGGGGCACCGCCAACCGTTTTTAAAAGGTCATCGACGTCATCAGGCGAGTGGGCAAAGCCGGTGACGGGCAGGCCTACACCTTTTCGGGCCAGCAACTGCAAGGACCGCAGTTTGTCTCTTGAGCGGGAGATGGCCACCGACTCGTTGACAGGGAACACGCCCATCATCTCGAACTGCCTGAGAACTGCGGTGCCATAAAACGTAATGGAAGCACCAATTCGCGGAATGACCGCATCGAACCCCTCGAGGTTCTCACCCCGGAAGTGGATGCTGGGGCGATGAGAGCTGATATTCATGTAGCAGCGCAATGCATCGATGACCCGGACTTTGTGGCCGCGAATTTCCGCCGCTTCCACCAGTCGTTTGGTGGAGTAAAGCTTGCGGTTGCGACTCAAAATTGCGATTTTCATTACTGCTCCAAAAAAAGTGATAAATCAGTTACTTACGATTCTTTCGGCGCTTCCCGCACAGGTATGATGCGTCGGGGTCAACCGTGGCCATCCCTGCCATAGTGGTCCGCCCTATCAGCATTCTGAAGCGCATGCTGTCCCGGGCTGTCAAAGTCAGCTCCGCAGGCCAGAGTTGTTCTCCGATGGCGATCGTGCTCTTGATCACCGCCCGGAATTCCTTGTGTCCGCCTGAGTCAGTGACCCAGCGCTCGTCAAGAAGGTCTGCTTCGCATACAACTTCGCGGCTATTATCGAGTTGCCTCGGGTGCAGACCAAATCTTACGCGGAGTATTCCATTTTTCTCGAACTTTTCGACGAAATACGCATGTAATGCCGATGTCCTTGCCCCGGTATCGATTTTGGCCTTGATGCGACGGATGCCAAGCTCGGGTAGTCCGACCCATTCCCGCCAACCCAAAACCAGCTTGGTTGTATCAGTCATTTTCCGGATTCAGCAATGGGCCAGATGCCCGAATCTGCACACGGGCTATTATGCGTGTCGAGTTGGTTTTTCACCAGTGATCTGAATGAAGAGTCTGCTTCGGCTGGCAAGGGGCCTGAAAGAGAAATTCACGCCTGAATCTCCGGGGATCGGAAAGCCTCTGGCCGGCGTGGGCGACCAAAGCCGGGCAGCCACTACGGATCTATTCCACCACCCGAACCGGAAACGGCGCGGTTTCGCTGCCAGCATAGAGTGATCGGTGCGGGAATGGTATTTCGATTTCGGCGTCTGCAAAGGCCTTCCGTAGCCTTTCCGGTATCGTATTGCGCACCTCGAGAAAATTTTCGCGCGTCGCCCAGACCGAGAACTGGAGGTTGAGGGACGAATCACCGAAACCCTGAAAGATAACCAATGGTCTGGGCTGGTCGAGGCAAAGTGGATAAGCATCGGCCGTGTTGATCATCACTTCGCGCGCCTTGTCTATGTCTTCTTTGTAAGCAATACCAATCTGGATATCCAGGCGCCTGATCGGGAAGCGGGTCATATTCGTAATCTCGCTTTTTATCAGGGTTTCGTTGGGTACTCTGACGAACAGGTTGTCAAAGGTGCGCAGTTTCACTGAAAGAAGGTCAACTGACAGTACCTCGCCGGTGTAGGCGTCGACCTTGATGATGTCACCAATCTCAAAAGGCTTCTCGGCAACCAGAAATATGCCGCTGATAAGGTTTGAAGCGGAAGTCTGAGATGCAAAGCCAAGGGCAACCGACAAAACCCCGGCGGCACCGAGCAAGACGCCCAGGCTGAAGCCCAGTTCCCGCAGTGCGGCCATCAGTACGATTGCCGTAAGCAGGTAAAATACCACGCGCCTCAGGGTCGCGGCTGTGTGGGGCCCCATCCTGGTTAGCGTCAGTTTATAAAGCGACGCGGCAAGCAGGCGTGCCGCGACCATGCCGATAATCAGGATAAAGCCTGCTTGAATCCAGCTCCGCAGCGATTCCATCGTAAATGAGTTGAAGAATTCTTCCATGCTCAGAACTCTCCCTTGCCGAACATTCTGCTAAATGTATGCACGATTCCGGTTTGCTCGGTAATTCTCGGTGCGGACAGGCGTGTGGCGGACTCGGATGACAGCTCTTCATGATCAGAAATGCGCAGGCTGGCTGCCGATTCACCTGCTTCGCGTTCAAAAGATATTTTGTCTGTCCACAGAAGCCCGCGTTTACCCGAATAAAGTGAAAGCATTGTCACCGGAACGCGAAGTGCCTCAATTGCCAGGGAATCCTGGCCGCTGTTTGCAATGTCGATGGGCGTGAATGCACGGTGTGGAACTTGCGCGAGGAGCCCGACTTCAGTCCGGGCATTTGTAAGGCTCGCGTAACAAAGTTCACCCTCCATGGTGTTGTGGCCAAACCAGGTGTCTGTCGAGCGGAACAAGGGAATTTCCATTAACTCGGGAGCGTCCGTGTAGGCCGGCGTTGCCACGAGCCAGACACCCGTGCTCACATAAAGTGTTGCACGTTGTCCCGGCGGCAGAAAAAGCGGCGTCTCGGGTCGTACGATGACCGGCCGGTCTGCCAAACGCGGCATGATCCGGAGTTTTATGCCTGGGTTTTCGAGCGTGAACCGACGGCAGTGGTGGTCGCTATTTACAGACTCATCGCCAAGCGACTTTTCGTGTCTCACCCGCTCGCTCAGCAAGTCACCCTCGCTTTTCCACGCAAAACGCCATTCATTGTCGATAGCCCGCGCCAGAAACTCCATCGGTCCGATAAGCCAACGTGACCATCGGCCCGGCTCTGTCTCGAACTCGCCCCACCAGCCGGGACGGTCTGCTTTTTTCATCGGTCTGTGTGTGGAGCTGGGCATAGGCGTGATGCCTGTCAGGATGCCGACATCGGCACAACAACCACTGGAAGCGGGCTATCCGACTGCATCTCGATGCTTGTGCTGACTTCTGAGCTCAAAGTATAACCTGCTTCAAGGAGGGCTCGCCGGCACGTCCCCATTAGCCTGGATCTTGTGATACGGGCATCATTGTCTTTCCTGAGCGTGTCGATCCAGAACATTCCGGTGAGCGCCACATACGATTCCGCAAGTTCGGTGATACCCGCGAAAGGTCGCGGTTCTGGCAGGACATCGGGATCCTGACTGATGACGGCTAGCAGTATCCTGCAGGCGTCATCCGTGTCGCTGCGATAGTCGACGCCAATTCTCAGTTCGAGCCGCCTGAGTCCATCGAGCGTGAAGTTGATCAATGGGTTCTTAAAAAGATGACTGCTTGGAATAAAGATGTCCCGGCCATCGGCCGTCCGGATATGAGTTGACCTCAATTCTATTCCTTTGACAATACCTTGCAGGTCGCCCGACTGGATCAGGTCGCCCATTCGAAAGGGCCTGCTGAAGGCAAGGAAAAACCCTGCCAAAAAATTTTCCCCTATCTCGCGGAAGGCAAATCCAAGTACGACTGCCGTAATTCCACCGCCGGTGAGGAGCCCTGCGGCCACACCCTTCAGTCCGACTACGTTCAAGGCCATGGAAAGACCGATAAGAACGAAGATCCAGATCACCAGTTTCCGGAAGAAATCGCGGTGCGTCCGGGGACAGTTCGCCCGCGACATCACGAGGCGCAGCCCGCTTCCGGTCAGACGGCCAAGGAAGAACACTATCAGGAAAAGAGTCAGGGCGACGACCAGGCGCGGTGTAGCCCTGAGCAGCGCCTCCCATTCGGCCTGCAGGCTCTCGAGGATTATTTCCATTCGCTCTCTCCGATGCTTGCTGCGCAGAGATTAGGCCGTTCCTGCTGCTCCATGTCAATGCCATGAACGCCCCTGGAGTTGCCTGCCAGAGGCTGGTATTGCTTGAAGGAAGCGTCTTCAGAGTCCATGCTTGGAGCCTGTAAAAACGCAGCCAGCAAGGGGCTGGCTTTGCCTGAAGAGCAGGGGAGCCGAATAGTGGATTTGTTGAAGAATCTGTTTGCTGATGCGCTGACGTTTATACCGGTCCTTGTGACCTTAGGCTCTGTGGCGATTGGCCTGGTGCTTGTGGACCGACTTCTCAAGCGGCGCTGGCAAGGCAACCCGGACGCTCAGGGAGATGACGGTGCGCTGCGTCTTGCCGCTGTCGCGCACGAGGAAAAACAGACCGCTGCCGAGGCTGATGATGATGCCCATACTCCCTCGTCCATGTCCATTCGCCTTTTACCCCAGAAATTAATTAATCAGATCGCCGCCGGTGAGGTTATCGAACGGCCGGCTTCGGTGGT
>JBFIQI010000154.1:0-5297 GCA_041609715.1 Gammaproteobacteria bacterium | reverse complement strand
ATAGATGGACTTCTGGAACTCGCCCAAACAGGTTATGGGCATCGCCCATGATGTCCTGGTAGGCGCCCATCAGGAAAAGCCCCAGGTAATACCTCTCGCCTTCGCGCAGGGCATGCAGGCGCATGAAACTGCCGTCATCATCGGCCGTCACGTAATGCGACACCTTGCCGTCGGAATCGCAGGTAAGATCGACGAGGCGTCCGCGTTGCGTCGGTTCTTCATCCAGACGCTGCAGCGGCATGATGGGAAAAGACTGGCCGATTGCCCAGTGATCCAGCATGGATTGAAATACCGAGAAGTTCACCAGGTAATTGTCCACTGTCAGCTCTTCGATCTCGTCGCACTCGTCAGGCCTGGAATCCGTATCGACTTCGTCAATACGCATCGCGATGCGATCCATGGCGCTCCAGTAAAGCTGCTCCACCAGGGCCTGATCCTCCAGGGTCAGGAACCCCATTTGCATAAGCTGGGCAGCCTCCTCTCGCGTCGTGCGCGCCTGGTGAAAGGCCTCGATCACGCGCTCGACAGCGATGCCGCTCGTCAGGCCATCGCGTATGGCTGCGAGTTGCAGTACCAGGGTGTGCGAATCTTCGCCGGGCTGTTGAGGTACAGGCAAACGTGACTTGGCGTCGGTCCCGAGCACCTCCACGACCAGCAGGGAGTGATGCGCGGTGATGCCGCGGCCACTTTCCGACAAAATTATCGGATGCGGCACTGCCTGCTCATCGCACACATCGGCAACGGTTGTGACCACCGTATTGGCATACTCCCGCAGGCTGTAACTGATGGCTGGATCGTCGTCCGTGCTGCGCAGGTCGTAACGCACTCCCAGACCTCCGCCCACATCCAGGTAGAGTATCTTGAACCCACGCTGGCACAGGCGCGCGTAGATCTGGCTTATTTCCTTGATCGCCAGCCGTAACAAGCCAACATCCGCTACCTGGCTGCCGAGGTGAAAATGCAGCATTGCAAACTCGTCCCTGCGTCCGCTGGCGTCCAGGCGCCGCATAATCTCCACCAATTCCGGAATTGATATGCCGAACTTCGACTGGTCACCGGACGAGTCGCGCCAGCGTCCGGACCCGGAAACCGTCAAGCGGATACGCGCACCAAACTTAGGGGTAAGGCTGCTGTCCGCCGTCAACTCAAACCAGCGCTCGAACTCGCTGAATTTTTCCATCACCGGTATGACCTGCTTGCCCAGCTCCTGGGCCATGTGGATCAACTCGATCATGGCGGCGTCTTTTACACCATTGCATACCAGCAGCATGTCATCGTCGACCAGGTGCGGCAGCGTTGCCACCAGCTCCGCCTTGGATCCACACTCCAGGCCGATTCCGAACTCCTTGCCGGCTTCCAGCACTTCCTCAACCACCTCATGCAGCTGGTTGACTTTGATGGGATACAAGCCCTGGTATGCGCTTTTGTAACCACGCGCTGCAATTGCATCGCGGAAAGCTGAGTTAATGCGTTGCACCCTTCCCGAGAGCACGTCCTGGAAGCGCAGCAATACGGGCAAGGCAATCCCGCGCTTGCGCAATTCCTCTACCAGCCCATGAAGATCGATGGTGGTCTGGTCTTGGGCCTTGGGTATTGCAACCGCTTTACCTTCGGCATTGATGCCGAAAAAACCGTCACTCCAGACATCAACCCGATATTGCTCGATGGCCGCCTCGATACTCCAGGCTGCGCCCGGCATTTTGTCTTCTGCGGTGGCCATTACCAGTCAAGCACGCAGGCAAAAATCAAGGGCGCCACGATGGTCGCATCAGATTCGATAACAAAACTCGGAGTGTTCACATCCAGTTTGCCCCAGGTGATCTTTTCGTTGGGAACTGCACCCGAGTAGCTGCCATAGCTGGTAGTGGAATCGCTGATCTGACAGAAATAGCCCCATTTGGGTACATCATTCATTTTCAGGTCCTGCTCCAGCATGGGCACTACACAGATGGGAAAGTCCCCTGCGATGCCGCCGCCAATCTGGAAAAAGCCCACGGAGTGGCGAGCGCAGGTCTGCTGATACCATTCGGCCAGCATCATCATGTATTCGATGCCACCACGAACCGTGTCGGTGTTCTGGATATCTCCGGTAATGCAGTGTGCCGCATAGACATTGCCCAGGGTCGAATCCTCCCAGCCGGGCACAATGATTGGCAAATTGCATTCGGCCGCCGCCAGTAACCAGCTGTCCGCGGGGTCAATCTGGTAATGCTTCTCGAGCTCGCCCGACAACAGGCAACGGTAAAGGAACTCGTGGGGGAACAATCGTTCCCCGGCGCTGTCCGCGCGTTGCCACTCTTGTAAAACCACATTTTCAATGCGCCTGATGGCTTCATCTTCGGGAATACAGGTATCGGTGACGCGATTCAGGTGGCGCTCCAGCAACTCCTGTTCCTGCTGACGCGTGAGCTCGCGATAATTCGGCACCCGCACATAGTGGTCGTGGGCGACCAGATTGAATATATCTTCTTCGAGGTTGGCGCCGGTACAGCAAATTGCGTGCACCTTTCTTAAGCGGATCATTTCTGCCAGCGACAGGCCGAGCTCAGCAGTGCTCATGGCGCCGGCAAGGGTCATGAACATGACTCCGCCATCGGCCAGGTGCCGCGTGTAAGCATCGGCCGCATCCACCAGCGCCGCTGCATTGAAATGCCGGTAATGGTAGTGAACAAATTCGGATATCTTGCCCATTTCTCGAAGCTCCGGTTTACGCTCACGGGATGACGAAACTGATCGTCACCGGGGTCAAGGACCTTGCTGCGCCCGGCCGGTAATCCCGTTCCAGGAGCCAATCCTGCTGGCTGGCACAGCTGGCCCGGCGACTATAGGTTAAACCTGTCCGGCCGCCAAGGGATGAGCGGCAGGAACTTGCTGCGTCAGGCAGTGGATTGCCCCCAGGCCCCATACCAGCTCGCGACAATCCACCGGCACAATTTCCCTGTCCGGAAAACAGGCGCCCAGCTGGCGTAATGCCTCGGCATCGTTGGCATCATCGAAAACCGGTACCAGCACCCGGGAATTGGCGATGTAAAAATTCGCATAAGAGGCGGGCAGTCGATGTCCTGCATGCAGCAGCGGCGCCGGCATGGGCAATTCGATGATTTCCAGCGCCCCATGCCCGGCAATGCGCACCATTTTCAGGCGCTCGAGATTTTCCGCCAATGCCTGGTAATTCTCGTCCGACCGGTTGCGCTCCACCACCGTGACCACTTTGGCGATATCCACGAAACGTGTCAGGTCATCGACATGACCATCCGTGTCGTCACCCACGATCCCATCGCCCAACCAGATAATCTGCGTGATCCCCAGAAGTTCCCGCAGGCGCTGTTCGATCTGTGCACGACTGAGCCGCGGGTTGCGGTTGGCGTTGAGCAGGCATTGCTCCGTCGTCAGCAGAGCGCCGGCACCATTGACGTCTATGGACCCGCCTTCCAGAACCAGCCCGCCGACAAATCTGGGCACCGCCAGGTGTGTGGCCATGAGCGCGGCGATTTGGTTATCGAGATCCCAGGGTGGATATTTCTCGCCCCAGGCGTTGAAGTCACAGTCAATTGCGGCTAACGGCGCCTGGTCGTCGCGGGTCACGAATATCGCGCCATGATCGCGACACCAGGCATCATTGGTAGGAAATCTGCACAGCTCCACCTGCGCCATGTCCACACCCGCCCGCACCAGCAGTTCACCGACATGCTCCTCGTGCTCCGCCGACAAAACATTAATAAAAACCGGCTCGCTGGCCACCAGGGCCGCGACAATTTGGGTCATGACCGGCTCAATGGCTGCAAACTTGTCCGGCCAAGTTTCTCGATTGTGGGGCCATGACAGCCATGTGCCCTGGTGGGGCTCCCATTCCGCCGGCATGCGGTAACCCAGCTCAGAGGGTGTTGCTCGCGACGTATTGATGGACATGAATGCAACTCTGTGACGACGGGACCGGGCGACTGGTCTTTTATATCGCCAGCTGCCAGCCGGTCAAGCAAGAACTGCCAGATATATCAAAATTCGCAGGCACAAAAAAAGCCGGGTGAAGCACCCGGCCTTTTGTTTTCAAAGCGACAGGAATCAGGGTGCCGGGGGAGGCGGGAAATCCTGCACGTGCACCTGGTCTGCCTCCAGGTCAAAATTGATACCAGCTTCCGGCGTGAAAACTATCACTTCGTCCAATGCCACGTCATCGGCATCGCAAGTAAAGGCCGCCGTGTAGTTGCCAGCGGCCAGGAAGCCCACTTCGTAACTGTAGCTCACGCCTTCATCGCTCGTGGTTACCATGGCGCTGGTGAGCGCATCGCCTGCATCGCCATCGTAATCGTCAGGGGCTGCGGCGCCAGCAAACACGTAGACGGCTGGCTCACCAGTATCGCTGCAGCTGTCGGCCACCAGCTGCGAGTCAACGCTGCCGCGTAAGGTGCCCACCGCCGCATTATCCACCAGCCGCAGGGTTGGGCGCAGGATGTAATCAGGGCTCTGTCCGGGTGGTGCGGTGATGGACTTGCGCAAATCAAAGTCCACCGTGAAACTCGCATTGCCACCCGCCGGCAGTACGAAGCCGCGATTCAGCTGCAGTCCCGACTGGGCACCACCGGGTACAAAGAGATTGTGCACCTCGTCGTTCTCGAGCTTGATGTATGAGCCGCCGGCTGTACACGGTTCGCCTGCCCCGCTGTCATCAGCCAAAAGCGGCGCTCCCCCAGGCGCATTGACACCCAGGCGAATCCAATTGTAAGAGCCCGCCGGCATTTCCTCGCCCAATAACAACGCAATGCTTTCCGCACCCTGCAAGGTCAGCAGATCGATCTGCCTGGGCGAATCATTAAAATCAAAGACCGGGTTAGCGATCGAGCCATCGGCATGCTTGAATTCCACGCTCGAAAACTCCACGCAAACCTTGAGCGCCGAATCCACGGGCGCGTCGGTCACGGCCAGGCTCATAAAACCGATGCTTGGCGCACCCGGCTCCAGGCTATCGGATCCGCAGGCCGCGACAATCAAACCACCTGCTGCTATCAAGCCTGTCAAAGTCCAGTTTCGTTTCACCATCATTGCCTTTGCTCCACAGAAAAAACAAATTTGCGCACCATTGCGCACTTCTGGTTTTACTTAATGCAATACCAGTCAGCCGTAAACCCGATAAATGGACTGCATGTGAACAGAAAGATTATTGACGGTCATAAAATCTGCACGTGACGAATGCACCTAACTGCATGATTTTTCAGCCGGCAACCCCGCTGTCCTAGGCCTGCAGCCCGTAGACCGGTGGCTTTGCGTCCCCGCCTTTCGACGGGTATGCCCATATTCTT
>JBFIQI010000153.1:0-5311 GCA_041609715.1 Gammaproteobacteria bacterium | reverse complement strand
GATCAACACCAAGCGAATCATTTCAATTGCTCCCGAGTTCCTTTACCAGCGGCATAATCCGCGACCGCACTATATCGCCCGTTAAAGGACCAATATGCTTGTAACGTACGACCCCGTCCTTATCGATGATGAAGGTTTCGGGCGCACCGTACACACCCCAGTCGATGCCGACCATTCCTTCAGCATCGAACGCATTTTCCACGTATGGATCGCCAAGTCGCTGCAGCCAGTCCAGTGCTGACACGCGATCATCCTTGTAATTCAGCCCGTAAATCGGGACCTCGCCGGCGCGCGCCACGGCGAGCAGCGTTTCGTGTTCCTGCCGGCAGCCAACGCACCATGTCGCCCAGACATTGAACAGGCTGACCTGGCCTTTCAGGGTTTCCGCGGTGATGCGCACGGCCGGATCTTTCAAAGTAGGCAGATCGAAGGCCGGCGCCGGCTTGCCGATCAGCGGTGACGGTACTTCGGAGGGGTCGAGCTGCAGTCCCTTGAAAAATACGGCAACCAGCAGCGCAAAGGCCGCTATGGGCACCAGCGATTTCCACATCAGCTTGTTTCCCCGGCAGCCGCGAGTGTGTCCGCAGCCGGCGCCTCCTTGCGTACGCGGTAACGCTTGTCGCTGGCAGCAAGCAAGCCACCCAGCGCCATCAGCATGGCCCCGAACCAGATAAATCGAATGAGTGGTTTGTATTGCAGGCGCATACTCCAGCTATTGCCGCCGAGTGGATCTCCTAGCGCGACGTACATGTCGCGACGCAGGCCGGCGTCGATTGCGGATTCGGTCATAGGCATGGTCTGCACACGGTAAACCCGTTTTTGCGGGTTGAGCGTCTCGATCAGCCTGTCATTCCTGTACAGCGAAACCGTGGCTTCGGACGCACGATAATTAGGGCCCTCTTTTTCCTGCATACCATCAAACGAGAAGCGGTAACCGGCAACCTCTGCACTGTCACCCGGCTGCATGCTGAGGTCTCGCTCGATGCTGAAACTGCTGGTTACGGTGACGCCCAGCACGAATAGGCCGACGCCGACATGTGCAAGGGTCATGCCCAGCACACTGCGCGGCAGGGCACTGAGCGAGCGCTTGCGCCACATGACAAGGACAGGTTCCGATGCCGCGGATACGATGATCCAGAAGGCAGCGAACAGCCCTACGAAGGTCAGGACACTCTTTGCACCGTAGACTGCGAGCCCCAGCACCAGCATAGCGATCAGGCCAACGATGGCCGGCCACAGCAGCTTCGATTTCACTGATCCGAATGTATCGCCCTGCCACTTTACATGCGGGCCGACTCCCAGCAGCAGAATCAGTGGCAGCATAGGCACCAGGAACACGGCAGCGAAGTAGGGTTCGCCCACGCTTATTTTTCCGACCCCCAGCGCGTCCAGGACCAGGGGATAAAGGGTTCCTACCAGGATCAGCGCTGCGGCCACAACCAGCAGCAGGTTGTTTATGAGCAAAAAAGTTTCACGGGAATATGGCTTAAAGCTGCTGCCCGCCGCAAGCTGAGGCGCACGCCACGCATACAGGGCGAGCGCGCTCCCGATGACCACCGACAGGAAGATGAGGATAAATACACCGCGCGCGGGATCGCTCGCAAACGCATGCACGGAAACCAGCACGCCGGAACGCACCAGAAAAGTGCCGAGCAAGCTCAGTGAGAACGCGGTAATGGCAAGGAACAAAGTCCAGCCCGGGAAAGCGCCCCGCTTTTCCGTGACCGCAAGGCTATGGATAAGCGCCGTGCCCACGAGCCAGGGCATGAAGGAGGCATTCTCAACCGGGTCCCAGAACCACCAGCCACCCCAGCCGAGTTCATAATACGCCCACCAGCTTCCCAGCGTGATGCCGAGCGTCAGGAACAGCCAGGCAACGGTAGTCCAGCGCCGGGTCCAACGCGCCCAGGTCTTGTCCAGCCTGCCCTCCAGCATTGCCGCCACGGCGAATGCGAAGGCCACCGAAAAGCCGACATAGCCCATGTAAAGCATGGGCGGATGAATGACCAGCGCCGGGTCCTGGAGAATCGGATTCAGATCCCGGCCGTCGAGCGCAGCGGGAAACAGGCGCTCAAAGGGATTTGAAGTAAACAAGGTGAACAAAAGGAAGCCGATGCTGATCAGTCCCATCACACCCAGCACCCGGCTGGTGAAGCGTCGCTCCAGCGATGCGGAGAAACGTAATACCGCCAACGTCCATGCGGAAAGCACCGTGATCCAGAGCAAGAGGGAGCCTTCGTGTGCGCCCCACACCGCGGCGATCCGGTATTCGGTGGGCAGAGCTGAATTCGAGTTCTGCGCTACGTAGGCGACAGAAAAATCATTGACCAGGAACGACCAGGTGAGAATCACGAAGGCCGCCAGCGTGAGCAGGAACTGCCCGCCGACCGCAATGCGCCCAACCTGCATCAGCACCTCGTCCTTGCGCCACGCTCCGTATAGCCCGTACCACGCCTGCGCGAGGCAAAGCGTCAGCGCTAGAATGAGGCAAAAATTTCCAATCTCCGGGATCACGCTGTACTCCTATCCCCCGCCCGCCGTATGAATGGCATCCGCCACCTCCGGTGGCATGTAGTTCTCGTCATGCTTGGCAAGCACTTCGCCGGCGACAAACATGTCACCCCGCATCTGCCCCCGGGCAATAACGCCCTGACCATCCCGAAACAGGTCGGGAAGAATACCAGTGAACTCGACTTTTACGGTTTCCTTGGTATCGGTAACCAGGAAGCGAACGGTCAGGGAACCCTCCGCACGCTCGATGCTGCCAGGCAGGACCAGTCCACCGACGCGGATTGTCTTGTCAACGGGCACTTCACCGGCCAGTACCTGGCTCGGACTGTAGAAATAAAACATATTGTCTTCAAATGCCCGAAACGCGAGCGCTGTGCTCAGCGCGACGCCGGCCAGTACCGCCACCACCCAATAAAGTCTTTTCTTTCTCTTAGGCGTCATGAATTACTCCCGGTGGCGCTTTCCTGCCGCGCCCTGAGTTTGCGGATGGCGCCGGCGTATGCGCGCCTGGCAGCCACCCAGTTCCATATCAGCACGATTGCGGTGAGGCCGAAGGCGCTCCACACATAGCCGCCATAGCCTCCCATGTATAGAAATTCCTGCATGCGCTAAGTTCCTTCAAGCACTTCGGTCAGCCATTTGGTGCGGCGTTCCCGCATCAGGATCTCCGCTCGGGTCCTCGTAAAAAGCAGCGCGACAAAGAACAAGGTAAAGCCAATCGCGGAGACCAGCAAGGGCCACAGCATGCTGCCTGAAATTGAGGGCGCGGCCATTTTACTCACTGTCGCTCCCTGGTGCAGCGTATTCCACCAGGTCACCGAGTAGTGGATGATCGGAATATTCACAACCCCCACCAGGGCCAGCACGGCGCTTGCCCGGTCGGCCTTGCTGACATCGCTGAAAGCATTGCGCAGGGAAATGTACCCCAGGTACAAAAATAGCAATATGAGCTCTGAAGTGAGCCGCGCATCCCACTCCCACCAGGTCCCCCACATCGGTTTTCCCCAGATTGAGCCGGTTGCCAGCGCCAGGAACGTGAATGACGCGCCCGGCACCGCGCAGCTGGCAGCCACGGCATGCGCCAGCTTGATGCGCCACACCAGGCCAACGCCCGCAGCGCTGGCCATCGTGACGTATGCCAGCATGGACAGCCATGCGGCGGGCACATGAACATAAATAATTCTGAAGCCGTCGCCCTGCTGGTAATCAGCGGGTGACAGAACCAGGCCGCCGTAGATACCCAGCACCATCAGAAGGAAAGCGATACTGCTGATCCACGGCAGCAGGGCCCCGGAAATGCGAAAGAAATGAGGGGGTGACCCGAGTTTATGAAACCATGTCCACATTATTATCAGTCCAGGCTTATTCGAATGGCCGCAGCCGTGGCAAAAGGCACCAGGCTGATACCCAGAACCAGTAATGAAGCCAGCAGGTAAAGCGGTCCCGTCGTGGTCTCTCCATGCATAGCCATATCCGTTGCCCTCGCGCCGAATATCAGCACCGGCACCATCAATGGCAGGACCAGTAATGACAATAATACACCGCCACGGCGCAGACTGACGGTGAGAGCCGCGCCGACGGTACCGAGCAGCACCAGCAGGGGCGTGCCCAGCAGCAGGCCGGCAATCAAGGTTGGCAGCGCCGACCACGGCAGGAAGAACATGCCCGCAATCAAAGGTGCCAGGACAACCAGCGGCAGACCCGCCAGCAGCCAGTGCGCAGTTGCGCGTGCGAGCAGGGTCAGGGGCAGCGGGTGCGGGCTCAGCGCCAGCTGCTCGAGACCGCCATCTTCAAAGTCAGTCTTGAAAACACCCTCCATGGACAGCAGCGTGGCCAGCAAAGCGGCAACCCAGATGACGCCCGGGCCAAGCTCCGCCAGGAGTTCGGGCCGCGGGCTCAGCGCCAGCGGAAACAGGCTGACCACGATGACAAAAAATAACAGGGGCTGCAGCAGCTCGCTGAAGCGACGCATGGCCACCCGCAGATCGCGGGCAAGCTGTAGCAGAAAACCCGTTCGTGGAGCGCTCATATGGCTATCTCGCGATCCGCGGGCCTCGGCAGCAGCGTCACATCATGAGTAGTAAGAATGACCAGGCCCTTGTTGCTGAGCTGCCCGACAATCTTCGCATTGAGCGTATCGCGGCCCTGGCTGTCCAGGTGCGTGTACGGCTCGTCCAGAAACCAGATCCTGGCGTCTGACAGGAACACCCGGGCCAGTGCGGCCCTCCGCCGCTGGCCGGCTGACAGCACCCTTGCCGGTAAATGTGCGTGGTTGTTCATGCTCAGCTCGGCCAGAACCGCATCCATCGCTGCCGCATCCACGTCGCACCCCATCATCGCCAGTCCATAAGCAAGATTCTCCCGGGTGCTCAGTTCGTCGTTGATGCTGTCTTTGTGGCCCAGGAATGCAATCTGTGCACGAAACTCCTGGGAGTATTCTGCCGTGGTCCGCCCTTGCCAGTGAACGCCACCCTCCTCCTGCTGGCTCAGCCCGCAAAGAGTTCGCAGCAAAGTCGTCTTGCCCGAGCCATTGGCGCCCGAGACGTGCACGAGATCACCCTCATCGGCGGAAAACCCGACGCCTTTGAGAATCTGGCGATCGCCCCGCCAGAGGTGGATATTCTTGACCTGGATGCCGCTCATTTGCTTATTCTCTGTCAGTTTGTGAGACGCGCTGGCAGATCTCGTTACGGCGTTGATCCTGGTGCCCGGAGCCGGAATCGAACCGGCATGGACCTGTTCGGTCCGGCGGATTTTAAGTCCGCTGCGTCTACCAATTCCGCCATCCGGGCAGCCGGTT
>JBFIQI010000152.1:0-5344 GCA_041609715.1 Gammaproteobacteria bacterium | reverse complement strand
CCCATGCGCATGGCCAGGGGCAACAGGCTCAACGCCGTGGTCTGTTCCGGGTACCGGTTCAGCAGATGTTCGTAGCAGCGCACCCGGGTGAAATGATCCACGTCGCCCGGCTTGGTCATGCCCACCACCGGGTGGATCAGCAGGTTGGCCTCCACCTGGCGCGCGGCCCGGAAGGTGAGTTCCTGGTGGGCGCGGTGCATGGGATTGCGGGTCTGGAACGCCACCACCTTGCGCCAGCCCAGCTTGGCAAAGCGCGCACGCAATTCCGCCGGCGTGTCGCGCAGGTGGCGAAAATCATAGTGCATGGGCGGCTCGATCCCGCGAACCTTGCCGCCCAGGTAAACGGGACCCGCGATGTTCATCAGGTAATGCACTGCCGGATGCACTTCATCGTCGCTGCCAAACACTTTGCGGGCCTCGCGGTTTTTATCCGGCACCCAGATGTCGCTGACCGCCATGGTGGCGACCAGCACGCCTTCCTGGTCACGCAATGCAATGCTGTCGCCCGCGGCCAGCCCGTCGGCAAATGCATCGCTGACCTCGAGATTGACCGGGACGGGCCACAGCAGACCACTGTCCAGGCGCATTTCCTCCACCACCCGGTCGTAGTCCGCCCGCCCCAGAAAACCCTCCAGCGGCGACATCGCGCCGTTCAGGATCAGCTCCAGGTCGCAGATCTGGCGTGGCGTCAGGTCCCAGGAGGCATAGTCCCGGGCTTTCTGTTTCTCCGCCTCAGCGGCCTCCGCCGCCAGGTACAGTTCTTGCAGTTGCCCGCCATGGGGTTTGATCAATCGTTGCATGAATACTCAATCTCCAGGTTCGTTACGCCGATAATAAAACCGCATCGGTCGAAACGGCCGATGCGGCTTAGGGGTTGGGTCAAAAGTTAATTTCAGAAAGGAATATCGTCGTCCAGGTCGTCGCTGGCGCCTTCCGCCACCGCGGCCGGCTGGCGTTGCGGCTCCGGCGCGCCCCCGGCACCGCGCCCGCCCAGCATTTGCATTTCGTTGGCAACGATTTCGGTCGTATAGCGGTCATTGCCCTGCTTGTCCTGCCATTTGCGCGTGCGCAGCTTGCCCTCGATATAAACCTGCGAGCCCTTGCGCAGGTACTCAGCGGCAATTTCCGCCAGGCGGTTGAACATGGCCACGTTGTGCCATTCGGTGCGTTCCTGCTGATCGCCGGTCTGCTTGTCTTTCCAGGACTCCGAGGTGGCGACCCGGATGTTGGTGACGGCGCTGCCGCTGGGCATGTAGCGTGTTTCGGGATCGGCCCCAAGGTTACCGACCAGTATGACTTTATTGATACCGCGAGCCATTGGTTACTCCTTACCTGCGTGGGTGAACGGCGCCTTCCTGGCACCGGTGAAACAAGCCGGGCATTATAGCCTTTTGGGCAGCCGGACTCATCATTTAGCGCCCCGCGCGGCCCACCCCGAGGGGCAACAAGCCGCTCATGACTGCGGCTGTGCGGCGCGCGCCGGCTCCACCAGCACCACCAGCAGCCAGATTATGGTCAGCGCGGCGCACACCAAATGTACTGCCCCCGCGCCCCCCAGGCCGAAAATCCAGCCACCGGCCACGCCACCCAAAAAGGCGCCCAGGAACTGGCAGGTGGCAAATACGCCCAGGGCGGCGCCCCGAACGCCCGGCGAGGCCAGCTCGGACAAGCGTGCCGGCAGACGGGCTTCCAGAAAATTGAAGCCCGCAAAAAACACCGCCAGGGCCAGCGTGATGGTCAATGCCGTGACGCTAACGGCCAGCAGGCATTGCGCCAGCGCCAGCAGGCCGATCGCCAGCAAGGCCAGGGAAAGGGGGCGCTGCTTGCGGTCATTGGCAATAATCAGGGCAACGGTGGGCGGCAACGAGGCCAGCAAGGCAAACAAATAAACCTGCGCATGGGCACCGAGCCGCGCGGTCCACAGGGCATCCAGCGTCAGCGGCACCGCGACGAAACTCGCGGTCAACACGGCATGCAGTACCAGCACACCCAGGTTCAGCCTGAGCAAGGCGGGCACCGCCAGCGCAGCGCGCAGGGTTACCAGGGAACCCGGGGTCTCGGCCGGCAAGGCCGGGCTTGGCACCGCGAAACTGACGCCGGCAGCTGCCGCAAGGGCCAGCACTGCAGTCACCTGGAATACCCCCGAGACTCCGACCCAGGCGGCTAACAGCGGACCTGCGATAAGCGCCAGCAGAAATGAAGCGCCTATCGTCATACCGATGACGGCCATGGCCCTTGTGCGCACTTCGACCCGGGTCAGGTCTGCAACCAGCGCAGTGATGGCGGCGGAGACCGCACCAGCCCCCTGCAGTATGCGCCCCAGCACCAGCATGGTCGCAGAATCCGCAAACGCTGCCAGCAAACTGCCCAGGGCAAATATCAGCAGGCCAGAAACGATCACGGGCTTGCGACCGATCCTGTCTGACAGCAGACCGAAGGGAATCTGGAAGAGCGCCTGGGTTATGCCATAGGCCCCCACCGCGAGCCCGATCATCAGCGTGGAAGCCTCGGGAAAACTGGCCGCGTAGAGGGCAATGATGGGCAGCAGCAAAAACAACCCCAGCATGCGCACCGCAAATACACTGGCAAGCACCGCGACGGCGCGCCGCTCTGCTCCCAGCATGGGTACTCCTATCAGGCTTGCCTGTTTCAACTCGGGGTCCTTTTGCGTCGCCGACACAAGGCGGCGTATATTAGCAGGTTGTCCTGGCCCGACCGCTTTTTCATGCAAACGATACTTATACAAGGCGCACGCACGCACAACCTGCAGGATTTGCAGCTGGAATTGCCCCGTGACCAGCTCATCGTGATCACCGGGCTGTCGGGCTCAGGCAAGTCTTCCCTGGCTTTCGACACGATCTATGCCGAGGGCCAGCGGCGCTATGTCGAATCGCTATCAGCCTACGCGCGACAATTCCTGTCCATGATGGAAAAACCGGACGTAGACCACATCGAGGGCCTGTCGCCGGCGATTTCCATCGAACAGAAGTCCACCTCCCATAATCCGCGCTCCACGGTGGGCACGGTGACCGAGATCTACGATTACCTGCGTCTGCTGTATGCGCGGGCAGGCATACCGCGGTGCCCCGATCATCACACCGACCTGGAGGCCCAGACCGTCAGCCAGATGGTGGACCAGGTTCTGGGCCTGCCGGCTGGCGACAAGCTCATGTTGCTGGCACCCGTCGTCCAGGACCGGAAGGGCGAGCACCTGCAGGTCATCAACGAGCTGCGCGCCCAGGGTTTCATACGCGCGCGCATCGACGGAACGCTCTACGAGCTGGACGACCCGCCCAAACTGGACAAGAAGCGCAAGCACACTATCGAAGCCGTTGTGGATCGCTTCAGGGTGCGCGAGGACATCGGCCTGCGTCTGGCCGAATCCTTCGAAACCGCCCTGCGGCTGGCCGATGGTAGCGCGCGCATTGCCTGGATGGAGGCAAGCGGGCAAGAGGAGATTCAGTTTTCCGATCGTTTCGCCTGTAATGTTTGCGGGTACAGCTTGACGGAGCTCGAGCCCCGCCTGTTTTCTTTCAATAACCCCGCGGGTGCCTGCAGTGCCTGCGACGGGCTCGGCGTCGACAGTTTCTTCGACCCCGAGCGCGTGGTGGTGCATCCACATCTCAGCCTGGCCGGTGGCGCTATCCGCGGCTGGGACCGCCGCAACGCCTATTATTTCCAGCTTATAAAAGCCCTGGCGAGACATTTCAATTTCGATATCGAAAAACCCTACGCAAAGCTGCCGCAGAAAACTCGCGAGAAAATTCTTTTTGGCAGCGACGATGAAGCCATCGAGTTCCGTTATTTCAATGGTCGCGGCGGCACCATTAAACGCAAGCACCCCTTTGAGGGCATCATTCCCAACATGCAGCGGCGCTACCGGGAAACCGAATCGGGCACCGTGCGCGAAGAGCTGGCCAAGTACCTGAGTTCCCAGCCTTGCCCCAGCTGCAGCGGTGATCGCCTCAACCGCGCTGCCCGAAATGTATTCATCAGCGAGCGCAGCCTGCCCGAAATCACCACTTTGTCCGTGGGCGAGGCCCGCGAGTTTTTCGCCAAACTCGAATTACCGGGCTGGCGGGGAGAGGTCGCCCGGAAAGTGGTCAAGGAAATCGGCGATCGGCTGAGCTTTCTCACCGACGTCGGTCTCGATTACCTGAGCCTGTCACGCAGTGCCGAAACCCTGTCGGGCGGTGAGGCGCAGCGCATTCGCCTGGCCAGCCAGATCGGGTCCGGCCTGGTGGGCGTCATGTACATTCTCGACGAGCCCTCCATTGGCTTGCACCAGCGCGACAACCAGCGGCTGCTGAATACCCTGATTCATCTGCGCGACCTCGGCAATACGGTCATTGTGGTGGAGCATGATGAAGAAGCCATCATGGCCGCCGATCACATCGTGGATATGGGTCCGGGCGCCGGCGTGCACGGGGGCCGCGTGGTCGCCGAGGGCAAACCGGCAGACGTCCTCGCCAACCCGGCATCGCTGACCGGGCAGTATATTTCCGGACGGCGCCAGATCGAGATACCGAAGCAACGCAAGCTGCCCGAGATTGCCCACGCGCTGAAGATCAAAGGCGCCACCGGCAACAATTTGAAGAACATCGATGTAGAGATCCCGCTGGGGCTCATGACCTGCGTGACCGGCGTCTCGGGCTCGGGCAAGTCCACGCTGATCAATGACACTCTGTACCTGCAGGCGGCGCGGGCCCTGAATCGCGCTGCCGGGGCGGTCAGTGCCGCACCCTGCAAGGGTGTCGATGGCCTGGAACAGGTCGACAAGGTCATCGACATCAATCAGAGCCCCATCGGCCGCACACCGCGCTCCAACCCTGCCACCTATACAGGACTGTTCACGCCCATCCGTGAATTGTTTGCCGGCACCCAGGAATCGCGCTCCCGTGGTTACAAACCCGGGCGTTTCAGTTTCAATGTCAAGGGCGGGCGCTGCGAGGCCTGTCAGGGTGATGGCGTGATCAAGGTGGAGATGCATTTTCTGCCGGACATCTACGTTGCCTGCGACCTGTGCAAGGGCAAGCGTTATAACCGCGAGACGCTGGAAATTCGTTACAAGGGCAAAAACATCAGCGAAGTGCTGGAAATGACGGTGGAGGATGCCCTGGATTTTTTTGCCCCGGTACCTGCCATCAAGCGCAAACTGCAGACCCTGATGGACGTCGGCCTGACCTATATCCGGCTGGGGCAGAACGCCACCACCTTGTCGGGCGGCGAGGCGCAGCGCGTGAAGCTGGCGCGGGAATTGTCCAAGCGCGACACCGGCAACACGCTATACATACTCGACGAGCCCACTACCGGCCTGCATTTCCACGACATCGCGCAACTGCTG
>JBFIQI010000151.1:0-5408 GCA_041609715.1 Gammaproteobacteria bacterium | reverse complement strand
CCAGGCTCGGCGTCATCCAGTAGGTATCCGCGCTCAAAATAACGACGCGTTTGCCGATCTTCTTCTTGCCTTTGAAGATCTGCTCGGGCGTAACCTGGTCGTCCTTGCTCGCATCCGTGCCCGGAATCGGCTCGTGGGTCAGGGCGTTGTTGCCGTCGGCATTCCAGAGACAACCGGTTGCAACGACGATTTTCTCCGCGCCGTACTCGAGCGCTGCGTCGACCGTCATGGGTTCCTGGTTGAGCATCAACTGGGAGTCCTTGTTCTTTTTCAGCAGCTTTTCGATCTGAACTTCGCGGTAATCGCGGTGATATCCCCATTCGCCCAGGTTCGGTATGTGATCGACAATATCATTGACGTGACCGCCGACCTTGTCCCTGGTGTCGTATATATGGGTCGTATAGCCTCGTTCGAGCAACACGCGTGCACACTCGCTTCCTGCCGGGCCTGCACCAACGACGAGGATCGAGTCGTCCGAACCCGCTTTCGGAAATTTCTCCGGATGCCAGCCGCGACGGTACTCCTCGCCGGCGGTGGCGTTCTGGGTGCAGATCATGGGCGGACCACCAATCTCCCAGCGTGAAATGCAGACATTGCAGCCGATGCAGACTCGTATGTCATCGTATCGGCCTTCCTCGATTTTCTTCGGCAGGAATGGATCCGATATGCTGGGCCTGGCGGCGCCGATGATATCGAGCTGGCCCGAACGAATGACCTCGGCCATCTTGTCCGCATCCGTGAAGCGGCCTACGCCGAGCACCGGCTTCTTCGATACCTGCTTGATGAATTTCTGCCACGGTAGCTGATGCCCCATCTGGTAGAAACGCGATGGCCCGGCATCCTCACCCCACTGGGCGATATCACCCACGTTGACGTCCCAGACATCGACATGGGGATCGGCCAGCTCTGCGAACTTCATGCCATCGACTTCGATTTCGATGGCATCCGGCCCGTACAGGGTATCGACGGCGAACCGCGTGGCAACCGCACAATCCTTGCCTACCGCCTTTTTGACTTTTTCCAGCGTCTCCACCCAGAAGCGGGCCCGGTTCTCCAGCGAGCCCCCATATTTGTCGGTGCGCTTGTTGTAATAGGGTGACAGGAACTGGAGAGGCAGATAGGAATGGCCGCCATAGACGTAAACGATGTCGAAACCGGCATCCCTGGACCGTTTTGCCGCATCCACGTAGAAACCCTGGACATCGTTGATGTCATCCTGATCCATCTCATGGCAATAGGTCGCGGTCTCGAACTCCGAGCAATACTGGCTGGGACCGCGTGGCGTCTGACGCGTTTCCATGCACGGTGCGTGCGGGCCGCCGTACCACAATTCGACGCCGGCCAGCGCGCCGTATTTGTGGATGTGATCCGTCATCGCACGCAGGTTGCGCACATCGCCCTCATCCCAGATACGTGCTGAAAGTCGATGTGTGTCATCGGATTCCGGGTGGATTGAGCAGTATTCCGTATTAATACCACCCCAACCGCCTTCCGCTTTGACAGATCGATTGGCAGCCTGGAATCCCGGCTTGTCGGAACCTGCCCCAATGCAGTGAGGCACCTGATAAAACCTGTTGGGCAAAGTCTTGGGGCCAATCTGGATCGGCTCGAACAAGATGTCGTGTTTTGCGTTACGTGCCATTTTTATTCACTCCTTATGCCGCACTCCCAAAACAAAGGAACAATACAAAAGCTTAACGGCCCTTGCGTTTTTTAATGAGCTTAGGACAAATTGTTGTACAAACAAGAGGATTCAGGACTTGATACATCATAACACCGACCATGCTTATCTGCTCACGCGTGTCTCAGGATATGATTTCCAGGCGCCGGCCAAACGGCACCTTCACTAATCCAGCTTGCGGGCAATGTCACTGCAGAAACTGTCGCCGCGGCAACAGTTTCACTGGCGATGCGATTCCGGACTGTCCCCGGTTCAGGTAAGCACATGCAGGCAATGCGCAAGCGGTATTTGTAGGAACAGACCGATGCGGCCCGCATCGATTGAACGTGGTTCAAAATCGGTCCTGGTCGCCCCCCCGGCAGATAAGCGGAATTCACCGGTTCGCCGTTCGGATGCGGAGAATCAACTGCACGTGCGATCCCGAAATGCGCGCATTCCCGGGAATCAGCTCCATGGAAACGGGCTGTGCGAGACCGGATGTAACTTTCCTTCTGCATATCGCGAGAATCGAAACGGCTCGAGCAAGCGGCTCGTGTCTCCGCAGATTTCCGCAGCAACCAGTTTGCCGACACCGATCATTTTATAGCCGTGATTGGAATCGGCTATGAAATAGCAGTTATCGCGGAATTCGTCGAAAACCGGAAAACTGTCGGGAGTAAAGGCACCGATGCCCCCCGAGGGTTCCTTTCTGTACTTCGGCATCGTGCCCTCGAAACGTTTCTGGCAATGCGCCAGGGCGGACACCCACATATGTGCGAAGTCATCATCGACGATATAGTGCGGTGATTCGGTCCCGTACGGATCCACCTTGACATTATCAGCGTCTTCTTCGATCTTGAACGGCGCTGCACCGCCTTGAACACCCCCGAAATGGAAGTCAGGCTTGTAATAGATTCCCCACATTTTGTCGGTCACGAGCGAGCCGTCCACGTCCGAGTGAAGTGGTGCAGTCGAATCGACATGAATGACCGGTGGTGAGCCTCCATCGTTGAGTACCTGCAAATCCGGATCGACGCCCAGCGTTCCTTCCTGCAACGACCAATACACCCACATCGGAATGTCCTTGTGAACGTTGCCGCGTCCGTCCTTGACGTCAATCCGCTTTGGCAACTCCAGAAACTCCCACAGGCTTTTCGCCCATGGCCCCGGCGCGACGACCACGTATTCACACTCGACGGTTCCACGGCTGGTTTCGACGGCGCTGATCGCCCCGCCTGAGTTGCTGCTCTTGAACCCGGTCACCCTGGTCGATCCCTGGATGCGGACCCCTTCTTTCTCTGCTTTTGCGGCCAGGCCGTACAGGGATTTCGTGTTGTTTGCATATCCTCCGCGCTTTTCGTGCAGCACCGAGACGATGCCTTTGGCCTGCCAGTCATGGAACAAGGATTTCATGTATTTGGCGCAATCTTTTTCCCCCTCGATCAGTACGGATTCATAGCCAATTGCTTTTTGTTGCTTGGCGATGCCGGCGACATCGTCGGCCATGACCTCAGGGCTGATCTGCATATAGCCGACCGAATGATAGCTGTATGCTTGCGGGTCGCTCTCCCAGACTTCGACACACTGAGCCATCAGCTCACGCATGGCCGGCTGAAAATAGTTGTTGCGAACCACACCACACGCGATGCCCGAGGCCCCCGAGGCAATCGTGTTTTTGTCGACGACGAGGATGTCATTGCCGGTGCCCGTGCCGCGTGCTTTCAATTGCAGCGCCAGATGGTATGCAGTGCTCAGGCCGTGAATGCCTGCACCAATCACCAGGTATTTGGTGGCCGATGGAAAACTCATTGCCTTGTATATCCGTTGTTGAGGTTCATGTTAAGGATGTGCCTCTGTGGCATATCCGGTCAATCACTCCATGACGTCCGCAGCGATTGTCCAATCCCGTATGCCTTGCGATCAGCGTCAAGTCCGCGGCCATGCGGCGTTCCCCCGTAGCTGGACTGCGGCGGCGCCCGCTGCTTGCCCTTGACAAAATGACCCCGCCGGCGTTTACTCAGATTCAATCATAGTGAACCACAAGAAACTGGGCAAGCGCCCTGATGAAAAAAACCTCCTTTGCAGACTGCGTCGATACCGGAGCCGGCGGTCACGGGCGGGGCGCCGCCTTGCTCCTCGTCCTGGCATCGAAATCGCGTGGGCAAAACGCCGGGACAGCCTCGTCATTGTCGATAAAACCGCCATCGCAGCGGGTGCCTCCGGCATCCCATGCGCCGTCATCTGTAACAATTACTGCCAGCCAGCCATGCGCGGGCCCGGGGCGCACTGCGTATCGGTGTGGAATCCCAACCCTGAGACATACGGCTACCAGCCGGTCCGTCACATTCAGGTCAGCCCGGCAGTCATGGATTAACAGGCCGCCGATATCTTTGACGAGCAGCGCGCCATCGGGTATGAATCGAGTTTCATCAAAGCGTGCGCGTGACTTCAATAATTCGAAATATAAAAAGAGCGCTCAGGTTGCCGCGGTGCATTTGACTCGGAGAATTCGCCGTTTTTCGAGGTTTTTTGCGACGCCTGCCGCATCATCGCCGATTCGAAACACGGTTTCAGGATGTCTGACAGCCCTATGCCCTGGAGTTGAGCATTTCCAATTTCGGAGAACCCAACCATGACAACAAGAAAAGAAACGGATCTCGAACGCCACGTTAACGCCAAGGGGCGCGATGACCTGGTCAAACAGGTGCGGGCGAAAATAGACGAACTTGGAATCGGTTATATCTACTATCAATTCATTTCCGTCACGGGGCGTATTGTCGGGAAAGGCATACCGGCAGACCATTGGGAGCGCACGGCCGAAAAGGGTTTTCAGCTGGTCTACGGCTCAACGGCTAATTTGTTTATCGATCGCTTGGGAAACTACATTGGTTATGGTCCGGAAGCACCCGAACTTGTCGGCATCCCGGATCCCGAGACTTTCTGTCAATTGCCCTGGGACAAGCGCGTCGCGCGCGTGTACTGCACCTGCTTCCGCAATAGGGAAGAAAAAGAAAATCCGGGGGCTCACCTGACCTCTGACTGCCGCGGCAATCTGCGGATCATTCACGATGAGTTCAAGCAGAAGCACGGCGGCCTGCATATGCGCCACGGCATGGAACCCGAGATGATGTGGTTGAAACGCGGCGAAGACGGGATGCCGGACGGCGGATATTCAGAACCGTATTGTTATCACATTCATCAGTTCGAATCATTGCGACCCGTATTCATGCAGGTCATCGAATATGCGCGTGCGATGGGACTCGACATGATCCAGGGCGATCACGAGGATGCCCCGGGCCAGCTCGAACTCAACTGGCAATTCGACGATGTACTGCGCACCTGCGACAGGCTTTCGACGTACCGCCAGATCTGCGCCCAGGTTGCGAGGGAGCACAACCTGATCGCGTGTTTCATGTCAAAACCGTTCATGGGCGTATCGGCCAACGGCTGCCACACGAACGTTTCCCTTTGGACCGGCGGCAAAGCAAAGCTGAATAAACTCGGCAATGAAACCTTGCTCGGCCTGGAAGACAACTATACTTATCTGGAAGGTGGCGAGAACAAGTACATGCCGGAGGGAGACGATCCGCAGATGCCCGGCCCGATCGGCCTTTATTCGATCGCCGGCGTTATGGAGCATCTGGACGCGCTGACCGCACTCGGGTGCTCTACCGTCAATTCCTATCGGCGCCTGTGGGACAAGGGTTTCTGGGCACCGGTGTACAAGGACTGGGGTTACCAGAAAGAT